>JBLFXJ010000344.1:0-8576 GCA_047609825.1 Myxococcota bacterium | reverse complement strand
GCACCATCCAGTGGACCGGCACGCCCTGCCCTGGTCATCGCGCACAGCGTCGCGGCACCCGGGTGGAATACGGCGCCGCCTGGCGCTTGATCCAGACGACCGAGGCGGCTCTCGAGGCGAGCGGGTTGCCGGCCTCCGACGCCCGATGGGGCGAGCTGTGGGCGTCGGCCACCCGCGTCGTGTGGGTGCTGGGGTATGGCGACGAAGCGAACGGCATCGCCGACCGCGCGCTCACCCCGCCGCGAGCCACGCCACCAGCCCATCCAGACACCCGTTCCACCCCTCCAGATGCGACGCTTGCGCCGCCGGGTCCCGGATCCGCTCGTGCACCAGCGTGACCGCCGTGCCCTGTGCCACCGCCTCGAACCGCACGGTGACGCGCTCGGCCGTCTCATCGGGAGGACGGCACCACGAATACACCAGGCGCGAAGGCACATCGACGGCCTCAAACACCCCGGCGAACCGGATCACCGTGCCGTCGGGCAGCGCGTTGTCGATGCACCAGCTGCCGCCGACCCGGAGGTCCATCGCGGCGTTTACGCAGCGCACCCCGGGCGGTCCCCACCAGCGGCTGAGGTGCTCCGGGCGGGTCCACGCTTCGAACACCCGCTGGACGGGCGCGTTGAGGGTGCGGTGCACGCGTACGGCCAGGTCAGTCATCCCCATCCTCCAGGTAGTCGGCCAGTCGATCGAGCGTGCCTTCCCAGAAGGTATAGGTGTCCGCAAGGAATCGCTGTGCCGCATCCAGTGCTTCGGGCCGGAGCGTGAGCACCTGATGCCGTCCGCGGCGGGAGCGTGTGACCAGCCCGGCCCGCTCCAACACCCGCACATGGCGCGACACTGCGGGCAACGAGATGGGCAGCGGGGCCGCGAGCTGGCCCACGGTGGCCGGCCCACGGGCGAGCCGCGCCACGAAGCCGCGCCGGGTGGGGTCAGCGAGGGCGGAGAAGATCGGACCTGGATCATCGCTGGGCTGTGGCGTCATTTCACCATCTGGTTAATCGATTTTCACTTAACAAGAAAGTTAAGTGAAGGAGAAGCGGTGCACACGATCCATCACGACATCACCCTGCCCGGCACACCGAGCGCTGTGTACGACGCGCTGACCACCTCCGTGGGGCACTCGGCCTTCACCGGGGCTCCCGCGACGATCGACGCCGCGCCCGGCGGCGCATGGTCGGCCTGAGCTCGGCGCGCTCGGGCTCGAGCTGCTCGACAGCGACCCCGAGGCCCACGACCGGATGATGGGCATTGTGCAGGTGCTGGTTCACTACTCCACCGTCGTGATGGGCGAGGCGCTGCGCCGCACCGGCATCCGGCTGCGGGACACGCTCCCGTTCACGAGCCCGATCTGACGGTTGGAACTTGCATTTGTCGGTCGACTGTTCACCCAGGACCCGGACCTGTACGCCGAGATCGAGATGGGCAGCCCAGTGGGCGAGGCGATGCGCGCGCACTTCCTGGCGGCGGCCGGGGAGGTATCAGCGCTGATCGCCACCGGAGACCGGGCCGGGTTCCGACCCCTGTTCGAGGATGTCTCGACCTGGTTCGAGGTGTTCGACGCCGAGGCTCAGGGGTTGTCCCACCACGTGATCGACACGCTGGTCGCACGTCCCTGAGGGAGCGGAGACAACAGCGCCCGCAGCGTCAGCCCCCCGCGGCCACCTGGAGCACGGCGTCGGCGTCGGCCGGCGGGCGGGTCAGCCACGAGCCCACCACCACCACGGCCACGTTCGCGACGAGGCCATACAGCCCGGCGTGCACGCCCCATGGCCGCAGCTCGGGCCACACCACCAACGCGATGGTGACCGCCGAGCCCACCACAAGCCCGGTGAACACCCCCACCCCGGTGGCGCGCCGGATGAACAGCGTGGCCACGAGGGCCGGCGCGAACTGCACGACCGCGCCGTAGGCCGAGAGCAGCAGCATCACCAGCGAGCCCTCATAAGCCACCGCCACCGCGTACGATACGCCGATCACCGCCACCACGGCCACCCGGATCGCCCGCAGCTCCGCCACCGGGGTGAGTGAGCGCCCAAGCCCGGCAATCCACCCATCCCGAACCACGATCGACGCCGCAGCGTGGGCCATCGCGTCGCCCGATGACATGGATGCCGCGAGCGCGCCGGCGCAGAACAGCCCCACCACCAGCGCCGGCAGCTCCATATTCATCAGCATGTGCGGCAGGATCTGGTCGGCCCGCTCGGGCGCCGAGCCGAACAGCACGCCGGCGAAGCCGATCAGGAACAGGGGCACCAGGAACACCTGGAAGGTGGGGTAGAGCACCACGGTGCGGCGCAGGGTGCGGTCGTCGCGGGCGGTGAAGGCCTTCATGAACAGGTGGGGCCAGGCAGAGAATCCGATGGCCGACACCAGGACCGCCGAGCTGTACTCGCCCCAGCTCCACGGCCCACCGCTGCTGGTGAGCCCGGGGGCGACCAGCAGCTCCGGACGCTCGGCGGCGATGCGCGCGAACATCGGTCCAACCCCGCCATACAGCCGCCACGGCAGGTACAGGCCGAGGCCCCACGCCAGGGCCATCATGAACACGCCCTGGAAGGTGTTCGTCCAGCCCACACCGAGCACGCCGCTGCGCACGACGTACAGGAGCACCAGGCCGTACACCAGCGCGGCACCCGCGGCCTCGGGGATTGCGCCACCGCTCACCGTGTCGAGCACGTAGCCCGCACCCTTCATCTGGAGTGCGAGGTAGGGCACGAAGGCGGCCAGGCTCACGCCGGCCATCACCAGGGCCAGGGGTGGCAGCGCGAACCGGTCGGCGACCATCTGGGCCGGGGTCACGTAGCCGAACCTGCGCCCGAGGCGCGCCGCGCGCGGTCCGAGGAACCAGAACGGCACGAAGCCAACGGTTCCGTAGGCCAGAATGTACAGCGCTGCGACGCCCTTGCTGTAGGCCCAGCCCGGGCCACCGAGGAATGCGAACGCCGAGAACACCGTGGCGCCGGTGATGAAGTACATCACCACCAGGCCCAGGCCACGGTCGCCAGCGACATAGCCGGCCGCATCCGGTCCGGCCCGACCGCCCGGCCACAGCCCGATGACCACCGACGCCGCCAGGTAGGCGAGCACCACCGCGAGCACAATCGGCGCCGAGGTCATCGGTCCTCCCCGCCGGCCGTCAGGTGCAGCGCGAGCAGCCCGAGGAACGACGCCACCACCCAGCCCACCACCCACGCGAACACGAACGGGAGGCCGAGCACGAACGGCTCCACCCGGTTGCCCCACCACATGAACCCGGGCCCCGCCACCATCCACAGGGTGAGCAGGACGAACAGGCCGTAGGCGGAGACGATGGCGCGGCGGGGTGGCATCGCCGGGACCCTACACCGGGGCCGCACTGCTGGGGGTCAGCGCGGGGTGGCGCCTTCGCCCTCGAGCGCCATGTGGCACGCGGCACATTGGCCGATAACCTGGCCATATGCCTTGACCCGGTCACCGGGCTGGGTAGCGCTGGCAGCCTCAGCAGCCGATTTCCGCAGGCTCGCCTCCAGCGCAGCAAAGCTCTCGGGACGGGTGGCCTCGGCGGCCAGGATCGGAGCCTCGGTCAGGGCCTTCGCACCCCGGGCCCAGCCCGCGTCATCGCCGGCGACGATGCCGATGAACAGCCAGTCCACCGCCCACTGGTGCTGCGGCATCGGGCTGTCGGCGGCGAACTCCGCCGGTGGCACCGCGCGAGTGTTCAGGCGCGGCCCTCCACCGGTCTCAGAGTGGCAACCGGCGCACACGCCGAGCACCTGCGCAACGGCAGCGGCGGTCTGAGGCGCGTCTGGCGCAGCGCCGACCCGGCCTGCCTCCGCGGACAGCGCCACCAGCCCCACCCGCAGGGCATTGGGCAGCGATGCCGGATCGAGGCGTGCCAGCTCAGCCGCCAGCCCTCGGGCGCCCTCCGCGTCTCCCTGGATCACGGCGTCGTGCATGCCCTGGACGAGGGCCACGTGCTGAGCCATGCGCACCGGCACCGGTACCGATGTGGGCTCGGGGGCGGGCTCGGCCGCGAGGGACGCTACTGTGAGGAGCAGGATCATGCACACCTCCGCGCACCCATAGCCCGTGGACCCGACCCTGGATTCCGCCCAGATGGGGCTACGCCACCAGCCGCGGCAGGTGGTACCGCGCCTGTCGATGCCACCACGACCAGGTGTGGGCCACGTCGCGCCCCCACTCGTCGTGATGATGGGGCACGCCAACCGCGCGGAAGGCCCGGGCCAGGGCGGCGGTCTCGCCGATGCACCGCCCTTCGAACGCGCCGCGGCCCACCACCAGCGTGAGGTGGGTGTTCGCCCGGATCCGCTCCAGCTCCTCGCCGTGGAGGTTCCACACGTAGTCGAGCGGGGTGCTGTAGTAGGCGTCCAAGCCCTGGTATTCGCCGATGAACGCTCGGGTTGCGTACCGGCCAGAGAGCCCGAGCGCCCGACGGAATCGCTTAGGGTGCTTGAGCGCCAGGTTCACCGCATACAGCGCGCCCACGCTGGCTCCCACCAGACCGACCTCGATCCCCGGCGTGCCGCAGTCGGCCTCGATGTGGGGCACCAGCTCGTCCACCACGAACCGCTCATAGGCGGCGTGCAGGGAGAGTCGTTCATCGACAGGGCCGTCCCCGGTCCAGGTGCGGGAGACGTTGGTCTCGGGCTGGTATACCTTCAGCCGACCGGCGCGGATCAGGTCGGACAGCGCATCCACCATGCCGTTCTGCTGCCACTCGTGGGCGTAGCCGCCGGAGGTCGGGAACGCGATCACCGGGGGTCCATGGTGGCCGTACTGCCACATGTGGACCGACCGCCCCAAGGCGCGGCTCGGCAGGCGCAGGTAGCGGGGCGTGAGATCGGACGACACCACGGTGACTCCGGGTCGGGCGACGCATGGTACAGACAGAGCGCTGGCCGTTCCAGCCGGGCCGCCGTGCTACGCGGGTGCGATGGACGACTACCTCCGATTGTGCCGTGCAGCCGTCACGGACCCTCGCGCCGCGCTGACCCTCCGCGAGCAGCACCTGCGCGCAGCGGCCGTGGGGGTGTTGGCGCTGCCAGGTCTCGCGCACCGGCTGTCCGGGTCGGCGCTGGTGGGTCCCATCGCCCTGACAGCGCTCCTCGACGCCGCGACCGATGCCGGGCTCGAGGCTGCCCGCCACGGCGACCGGGTGTGGTTCGCCGGCGGGGCAGACGTGGTAGGCCCCCTCCTCGCCACGCTCGGCGCCGCGATCCCCGCGCACCTCCACCCCGCGGCGGCCCTGGGCTGGGGCGAGGTGGTGGTGGGTCCGGGCCTGGACCTGCACGGTCCGGAGGTGGAGCAGGTGCGCACGCTGATCGGGCTCGCTCGAGAGGGTGAGGTGCTGTGCACACCGGCGGTCGCGAACCGACTCTCCCCGCCCGACGGCGTGGGCACCTTCGCTGCACCTGCGCCGCTGACCACCGCGGCCGGGTTCCCGATCACGGTGTGGCGGGACTACCGGTAGCCAGACGCCGTCGGAGCAGATCCCGCACCGCTTCGGTGGGCGCCAGTCGGAGCGCCGCCTCCCGATGCGCGCGGGCCCGGTCGCCCTCCCCCGCCCGCAGATGCAGGTCACCGGCGGCATCCTGTCGGGACCCGAACCTGGCCAAGTGCAGGAACATCAGCGCGACGAGCGCCGCGGTCTGTGGCCCGGAGCCGACGGGATGGCTGGCGAGCATGCGCCCGAGCCGGAGCGCCTCGGTGCACAGCTCGGGGAGCGCGGCCCGCTTCCGGAGGATGGCCCGGGCCCGCCCGAGCCGTTTGTACACATTGGCCTCAGTGGTGAACAGGTGGCACGCGACCTCCCGCACCCCGAAGCCGCACAGCGTCTTCAGGGCGAGCGCCAGCTGCGACGGGATCGGGAGGGCGTCGTCGCAGCAGACGAACAGCATGCGGAGCTGGTCATCCGGCAGCTCGCCGGCGAGGGTTGCTCCGGGAAGCGACGGCTCAGGCGTGAGGTCGACGCGCTCCAGGATCCGGCGCCGACCCGCCTGCGACCGCAGGGTGTCGGCCAGCGCGTTGTACGCCACCCGATACAGCCACCCCTCGGGGTTGGTCGGGCGTCCACGCACCGGCCACGACTCGAGCGCCGCCACCAGCGCGGACTGAACGGCGTCCTCGACGGCCCCGAGGTGCTGCGCGCCTACGCGGCGCGTGAGAGTGGCGGTCAGGCGCACCGTCCCGCGCCGGAACAGCTGGGCGTCGGGCGGCGCCGAGGTCACTGCGTGTGGATCTCGATCACCTCGACCCCCGAGCCCGGTCGCACCAGCCCTGGGCAGCCGCGGGCCACCTCGATGGCGCCCTCGAGGTCATCCGCCGACACGATCATGTAGCCGCCGACCAGCTCCTTCACCTCCACGAAGGGGCCATCGGAAGGGGCATCCGAGGCCACCACCCTGCCCTCGCCGAGCTTGCCTCCCATGTCGACGATGTTGTCCTGAAACGTGGCCATCCACGCGCCGAACTTCTCGTACATCGACTGCATCTCGGTCGATGATGAGCGGTCGGAATCCAGCGAGAAGTCCGATAGCGACCCACCCGAGGAGCGAGGGGTAAGCTCGTGAAAGGACGACGAGCGGCTGACCGCCGTGGGCCTGAGTTCGGCGACGGGCAGGCTGCGCTGGAGGCAGAGGTACTTGGGCATGGTCTCTCCCGGGTTGGGCGGCGGATGGGTGCCGCTGACCTGGTGACGGGCGAGGGCTGGCCGATTGGACACCCGAGTGGATCTAGCCCTGACCGCCGTGCAGCGACTCCAGCTCCAGCGCGCTGTCGAGGAACGGCGCGACCCACTGTTCCTGCAGCTCGGTCATCCGGTCGCCCACATCACGCCAGGCCTCCACCAGGCGCGCCTTGACCGCCGCCCTCGCCGCCCCCTCCTCGACCACCAGCAGGTAGGTCAGGGTGAGGGTGGCGTGCAGGTGCTCGCCCTGCTCGCAGGGGCTGAGCGAGAGCACCTGCGTGAGGAAGCCATGCTCGGCCCGGGACACGAAGGTGTGCTCGACCTGCATCGCACCGGGGTCGTGCGCGTGCTCGAACAGGCGCATCCACGGCGCGGGCACGTCGGCCCCGAGCGCCATGTAGGTGGTGGAGCGGGTGCTCACCTGTACCGGGAGCGGACCCGCGTCGAGCACGGTGCTGGCCATGGCCAGGCCCTCGTGCAGGGTGAGCCGGTTGTCGTCGCCCCACTCGATCAGAAACTCCGTCGCCTCTTCGACCTTCACCCGCGCCTCCTCGGCTCGCCCCCCAGTAGCGACCTTCCGCGTGCTGTCCACCCCAACCGGGGTCGGGACGATACAGGATAGATCAACTGTATCGTTGGTAGGTAGATACTTCAGGTAACGGCGTCAGCACCGGAACGGCCGCTAAGGTGTAACATCTGGCGTCCTGACTCCGGTTGTGAAGGCGGACCAGGTGGAGCCGCCGCGGCTGTCGCGGAGCACGACCCAGCCGTGGACCGTGCCGGGCCGGTTTGGCGCGGTCCAGGTGGTGCTCGCCGTGTGGCCGTCCAGTTCTCGGCGGGAGCGGGAGAGGGTGCCGTCGGTCACGTACCACCACGCGGTGAGGGTCTCGGTGCGGTCCACCAGCACCGAACGCTCCGGCACATACAGCACGTAGGACTCCGCGGAGTCGGGTGTAGCGCGCACGGAGAGGGTGACGGACTCGCCCACCTCGACGGTCGCCGGCAGGTCGACCCCGGCCAGCACCGGGTGCTCATTGTCCGTGTATTCCTCCTGGTAGGCCTCGAACACGTCGCGGGTGGCGCCGGCGAGGTCGCACCGGATGCGGTGGAAGCCGATGGCCTCCACGCCGTCGACTCGCGCGTGCACCGGCAGGTGGTAGCCCCCGGTGGGGTCGGGGTCGGCCGGCCGTCGCGGTGCCTCGTTCCCCTGGACGGGCGGCGGGATCGGACCGAACCGGGAGCAGGCGTCGGCGAGCAGGACCGTGGAGGCGCCGATGGGCTGCCGATCCTCACCCGCCCCACAGCTGGCCGTCACCCCGGTGCGCTCCTCGGCCCGGCGCGGCGTGATGCACCATGCCCACTCGACGGGCTCGGTCACCTCGCCATCGGGCCCCGCGACGAGGGCCTCATACGACACCGCCGTGTTCGGCCGGGCCTCGGCCGGCAGCGCGCGGATGCCGAGCACCCGCACCCGGTCGACCGTGTAGGAATCGTCCTGGAAGATCGGGAAACACGCGATCAAGCCCAGCAGCGGCAGCCACCTCATCGCGACACCTCCACGCCGAGGGTGGGCAGCACGGGCAGCCCCTGGACCACGCCCCGGCGCGTGTAGTCGGCGGAGTAGACCACCTCCTCCGCGTTCACCCGGTCAGTCGCGTTGAGCACGTCGAGCCACACCCGGAGCTGGCCATGCCCGATGGGAACCTCCCAGGCGGCGCGGGCGGCTACCGAGAGGAACAGGGGCAGCCGGTCGCGGTTGTGCGGACCGAAGAGCGGGTCATAGGACTGGCTCCGGGTGTCGAACAGGGCGCCCACCACGGCGGTGCGCGGGAATCCGGACGTGAGCTCGAGCCGGGCTCCGAGCTCCCACCGACGCCGCACCCAGCCG
>JBLFXJ010000343.1:0-8602 GCA_047609825.1 Myxococcota bacterium | reverse complement strand
TCTTCATGCTGCTGGGACTCGTCGAACCGCTTCTTTTCTTGTACTGGATGCTCGCTTTTGGAGGCACCGTTCAGGTCCTGTTCGGCTACTGCATCATGGCGCGTTCGCTGTCCTTGCTGCCGTGGAACCTACAACAGGCGTTCAGTTTCGGCCTGCTGAAGGAGACGTTTCTGAAGCCTCCGACGGTGGGAAATGTGCGCCAGGGCTTTGCGGCCGAGTCAGAGGCGTAAGGGAAGCGCGCCGGGCCTGTCGATGGCTCAGACGTTGAACCGGAAGTGCATCACGTCCCCATCCTTCACCAAGTACTCCTTCCCCTCCAGCCGCAGCCGCCCCGCCGCCTTCATCGCCGCCTCGCTCCCGTGCGTCATCAGGTCGGGGATGGTGTACACCTCGGCGCGGATGAACCCCTTCTGGAAGTCGGTGTGGATGACGCCGGCAGCCTCGGGAGCCGTGGCGCCGACCCGCACCGTCCACGCGCGGATCTCCTTCTCGCCGGCGGTGAAGTAGGTCTGCAGGCCGAGCAGCTCGTAGGTGGCGCGGGCGAGCACTGCCAGGCCGGGCTCGGCGAGGCCCAGGTCCTCGAGGAACATGTCGCGGTCGTCTTCGTCGAGCTCGGAGATCTCCGCTTCGACCTTCGCGCACAGCACCACCACGCCGGCGCCGACCGCCGCGGCATGCTCGCGCACCCGGGTGACGTAGTCGTTGTCCTCGGACAGGCCGGCCTCGTCCACGGTGCACACGTACAACATCGGCTTCGCGGTGATCATCTGCGACAGGCGCAAGGCCTCGTGCTCGTCCTTGGACCACTCGCCAGCGCGCAGGGGCGTACCCGCCTCGAGCAGCTCCACCATCTTCGACGCGAGCTCGAAGTGGCCCTTGGCCTCCTTGTTCCCGCTCTTCGCCACCTTCTCCCACTTGATCTTCCGCCGCTCTGCGCTGTCGAGGTCGGCGAAGATGAGCTCGATGCCGATGGTCTCGATGTCGCGGAGGGGGTCGACCGTGCCGTCCACGTGGGTGATGTCGGCGTCGTCGAAGCAGCGCACCACCTGCAGCGTCGCATCGACGCTGCGGATGTGACCGAGGAACTGGTTGCCGAGACCCTCGCCCTTGCTCGCACCGCGGACCAGCCCGGCGATGTCGACGATCTCCACGGCGGCCGGGATCACCTTCTTGGTGAGGATCTTCGACTGGATCTGGAGCAGCCGGGGGTCGGGCACCTCGACCACACCGACGTTGGGCTCGATCGTGCAGAATGGGTAGTTGGCGCTCTCGGCGCCAGCGGCCGTGAGCGCGTTGAACAGGGTGGACTTGCCGACGTTGGGGAGTCCGACGATGCCTGCCTGCAGAGCCATGCTGCCTCCTTGCGGGCGCGTGGGTACCGCGTCCCGGGGCGCGCGTCATCCTGCAACGACGCCATCCCGGTCAGGGTGGGTCAGGCCCAGTCCGCCACGCCATCGCCGTGAAACCACAGTCGCACCAGGGTGCGGGCGGGCTTGTGCGCCCAGGTGCCCGTGCTGGTGAGCTCCGCGTGGTCTACCGCACACATCGCGTCGAGCACCCGGGCCAGGGGTGCGGCCCCGAACGCGCTGCGGTCGAAGGCGAGCTCGAGACCTGACACTCCGTCGGCGACGATGGCGCGGGAGGGCATGCCCCCGGCGGGAAGCAGGCCCACGGCCCCATGTGTAGCCAATGCTGCCATGATCAGCAGGTCCAGCTCCGCATCACGCAGCATGCGCGGGCGCTCCTCGACCACCTCCAGCCGGTCCCGGTCAACCACCGCATCGCGCCATCGGGCGAGGCATCGATGTGGGCCGGCATGCCACACGGGGTCGAGCACCGGAGCGAGGTCGGCGAGTCCGTCGGGAACGGCCGCGACCACCCGCCACTGGCTGTGCGGCACATCGCAGGCCACTGCAGGTCCGGTCCAGCTCGGCACGAACCGGCCATCCCACCACCGCGCCGGTCCACCGGCCAAGCCCGCTCTCTCCGCCCACGCCGCCGCGGACGCCACGATGTCGTCGTGCTGCGCGGGATCGTTGGGTCGAACCTGGTGTTCGACCTCCGGTCCGTCATCGGGCATCCACGCGCCGGCCCCATCGACGGGCAGCGGTGCAGTGGAGGGCAGGGCGAAGAAGGCACGTACGACGACCATGTCCAGGCCCGTGTCCCACTGCAGATCGGGGGCCAGTGGCGCCGGACCGTCGGCGCGCGCCGCCACCACCTGCGCCACGGCATCGAGCACCGGTCCTCTCCCGTCCAGCTCGTCCACCCGGACCGCCACCTCCACGCCGAATCGCCCAGTTGTGCGATGCACGAACGCAGCGACGGTGTCGGGGCCGCGATCGGAGTGCAGCTGCAGCCCTGGAGGCAGGGCCTCGGCCAGCTGCCGGGCGATGGCGTCGAGCACCGAATCGTCGTCAGGCTCCGGCCGCACGAGATCCAGGCTCACGGCATCCCCGCCAGGGGTGACCGGCCGCTCGGCCACCAGTTCCAGCGCTGGATGGGCCTCCGCGAGCAGCCAGCCACGGTCCCATGCCGCCTGCCGCCCGTCGCTCCACCCCGCCACCAGCGCCCACTCGGCGTCGCCCAGCGCCATCTCGGTGGCGGCCCATACGTCTGCTCGAAGACCGGGAAGTGCGACACGCAGGGCCCAGGCCTCGTCGTCCCACGGCTCGATGACCTCCGCCTGGGGAGTCGGAACGAGGGCCTCCGGGAGCGCCCCCCACCGCGCCTCCAGCGCTGCCTCCGACGACGCCCAGATGTGCAGCACTGGCCAGTGGCAAGCCAGCGCTGCGCGGGTCTGGACGGGGAACAGCGGGTGGCCAGGTCGCAGCGGCATGCGGGCGGACCTCGACTCTCTAGGACTGATCGGGCGTGTCGAGGCGTGGCGCCATGATCGGCGTGGGAGCGGCCGACCCGACGAAGCGGTCGATCTCCCGTGCCGGCCCGAGCAGCACGGCCAGCCAGCGGGTGTCGCCGTAGTTCTCGAGCACGATCTTGAAGATGACGGTCATGGGCACGCAGAACAGCATGCCGACCGGCCCCCAGACCCAGCCCCAGAACAGCAGGGAGACGAACACCACCAGCGGCGACAGCCCGAGGCTGCGGCCGAGGAGGCGGGGCTCGAGGAAGTTGCCCAGCGCCACGTTGATGATGATGTACCCGAACAACACGGCGACGGCGGTGAACGGGCCGTGCTGCACCGTGCCGAGCAGGATCGGTGGCACGGCTGCGACGATGCTGCCGATGCTCGGGATGTAGTTCAGCAGGAACGCCAGCGTGCCCCAGAGCAATGGGAAGTCCACGCCCATGGCGTTGCACCACAGTCCGGCGAGCAGCCCGGTCACCGCACTCACCGAGGTCTTGATCAGCAGGTACCGCTGCACCTGAGCGCCCGCGACGGACAGGGCCCCGACCAGGCCGCCTTCTGCGCCATCTCCCAGGGCCACCCGCAGCTTGCGCGTGAGCTCGCTGGCCTCGAGCAGGATGAACGTCATGGTGACGGTGACGATGAGCACCCGCGCGAGGATGCCGACCACAGCGTTGACCGTCTGGCCCACCATGGCCATGATCGCGTTTGGGGACAGATACTGGGATAGGTCGCGTCCCTCGAGCCGAATGCCGGAGGTCTCGAGCTGGGCGAGCGTGTTCTGCACCAGCTCCTGGAACGGCCCTTCGTAGCGGGGCAGGGCCGCACTGAAGCTCCGCACGGTGCCCGCGATGCCGGCGCTGGCACCCACCAGCGCTCCTGCGACCGCGAGGACCACGACCGCGATGGCGAGGCCGTTGGGCAGTCCGACCCGCCGCAGCGCGCCCACGACCGGCAGCGCCACGATGGAGAGGAACACCGCGAACAACAGAGGGAGGAGGATCTCGGATGCGTACTGCAGTCCTGCGACGATGACCATCAGCGCAGCGATGGTGACGACAATGCGCGGGGCGTTGCCTTTTGGCTCGGTCATGGCGTCCTGCGGGGTGGGTGACAGGGGGAGCTCACTTCGAGTCGACCTCGATGTCCACCGAGCTGATGAAGTCCTGTGGGTTGTTCATCCACGGCTCGAAGTCCGCGTCGCCGGCCAGGTGGACCCGGAAGAAGGCGGTGCTGAGCGCCCGCATCAGGTCGCGGTAGGCCTTGGGGTCGTCGCCGAACTCGCAGGTGCGGCAGTTGAACGGCCCCGGAGACGCCGCGCACGGGTCGGTGAAGTCGGCATGGCCCGCGTTCGGGAACATGTACACCCACGCCGGCGAGCCGCCGTTGTCGTAGTATTGCCGGTAGTTCTCGGCTTCTGGTGCGCACGCGACGGTGCCGGTCGCGCCCAGCCCGGCGCCGATGTAGGCCACCGGAACCGAGACATCGCCGATTCGCTCCGGGGTGACCGACGGGTAGTCAGCGGGGTTGGGCAGCGGGGACGTGTCGACCGGGTCGATGGCGAACAAGGCGTCGATCCGGTCGTCGAGGAGCGACGCGAGGAAGTTCTGCTTGCCGCCGCGGCTGTGGCCCAGCGCGCCGATGCGGTCCACGTCCACCCGGCCGTCGAGTATCGACCCAGGCGTGGCGGCCGTGGCGTCGATCCAGTCGAGCAGCCCGACCACGTCTTCGGCAAGGCCGGTGTGGGTGCGGCTGGTGAGCACGCCCTCGTCGTACTGGGGCCCGATGACCACGAACCCGTGCGTCGCGAGGTGCGCGACCGTGGAGTCGTAGTCGTCTACCGAGATCAGGAACCCGTGGCTGAACACCACGACCGGCGCGGGCATGAGCGTGGGCAACGCGATCACAGCGGGCACCTCGGACGGGAAGTCGGGGCCGCGGTCGCCGAGGTCGACCATCTCGACCGTGGCCGTGTAGCGGTACGGGCCGACGGTGAACGGGTCGGGCGGGCGCGGGGTGGTGCCGCCCGTTGCCGTACCTCCTGTGGCGGTGCCTCCGGTGGCCGTTCCGCCTGTCGCGGTTCCGCCACCAGTGGCCGTTCCACTGCCTCCCGTGGCCGTTCCGCCGCCTCCGGTGCCGGGGCCGCCGGTAGCGGTGCCGTCCGTGGCGCCAGCTCCGCTGTCGTCATCCTTGCCGCCACCGCACGCCGTCAGGAGCACTGCCAGCATCGCCACGCGTACCATGTTGCCTCCGTCTGCCCTGGGTATCGCCGCGGAGGCGGCGTGGCCCGTGCGGACCGTTGGCCTTACCGGGCGCTGTCCCCCAGGCAATGTACGCCGGCGCCCCGACGTAGTGGGGGTGTCACCAGGAGCTGGAATGACCGAGACGACCTCACCGAAGCGCGCCCGCTGGTTGTACGGGTGCGGCGGGCTCGCGATCGGAGCGATGGTCGCTCCGATCGTGCTGTATGGAGGATGGTCCTGGTACGCGGCGCAGCAGGAGGCAAGGCTGCTCGTGGAGCAACGCGCCAAGGCCGAGAGCGTGTTCGAGCCCGCGGTCGACAAGCTCAAGGAAGCCGAGCAGGCCGAGACCTACGACATCGATGCCACGGTGCGCGTGATCCACGGGATCGACAAGGCGCTGGAGGAGCAGGAGGATCTCGAGGGCTACCTGCGGGTGCTCGCCCGGCAGGACTACACGGGAGTCGCCCCGGAGGTGCTCGCGTCGCGGTCCGAGATCCTGGGTGTGATCCAGGAGCTGTACGCCACACAGACCCGGGCTGAGGACCAGCAGGCGCTGTGGGAGATGACCAGCGAGCTGCTGCTGTCGACGCTGTCAGTGGTCAGCGTGCAGGGGGCCGCCGATCCGTTGGCGCCGAGCGCGAGTTTCTCGGTGGATCGTGAGCAGGCGAAGGAAATCCTTACGGACATGAAGGAGCGCCAGGCTGACCACGCCCGGCTGGTCCAGGAGGTCGACCGGCTGGAGCGTGAGCTGTTCGACGCCCTGGTCGGCTACAGCGACGTGTACTGGAAGTATGTGCGCGAGTGGGACGCGCTCGGCGTGGTGAGAGATCGCGCGTACCTGGCGTCGTATGGGGAGGATTGGGGTGCTGCGGCCGCGGCGGCAGAGCAGGCCATCGCCATGGCGCCCTCAGAGCGAGAGGCCCACCTGATCCTGGCGTGGGCGTTGATCGAGGAGGGCAACCCCGAGACGATCTCCAAGGTGGACGCCATGCTCGCCGAGCAGATCGAGCAGCACCCGCAACACACGGCGCCGGCGTTGTTGCTGCTCGGCGTGAACCGCGCCCGTGCGGGTGATTCCAGGGGTGCCCGGCTGTCCCTGCAGCAGGCCGCCGCGTACTACCCCAAGCAGGCCGACGCCCTACTCGACATGCTCGATCCCTACAAGATGAGGTCGTTCCTTCGCAAATCGAGAGAAGGCTCCTACATCCTCGAGCTGTACGAGGGCACGATGCTCGGCAGCGGGTACTTCAGCCCGGATCTGCAGCTCGCGCGACTCGCGTTCGACGCGGGCGACTTCGAGCAGGGCAAGGGCAAGGTGCTCGACCACTTCGCGCGTCGGCGCACCCAGGAGCAGTACGACTTCATCCTGTCCGACATCGCGTTCTGCCACGACCTGCTCGGTCCGCAGTTCTGGGAGATCTTTCCCGAGAACACCTGGTTGGACCTGGAGGTGTCGCCGACGATGCTCGGCGGGGGGCTGAACCTCGCGATCGTCAATCGGAGCGAACGCGTGCTGCACAACGCCACGCTGGTGCTCGCGTTGCACCTCACCGACATGTACCCCGATGACTACACCGCGCTGCGGGTGCCCGAGACCGCTCCCGCGATTCTGCCGCACGACACCACGTCGTTTGGATCGGTCACCATCGAGCTCGAGCTGGACGGAAAGCCGAAGGGCGTGAACGACATTGTTCACCATCGAGCGATTCTGATCGCGGATGAGGCCGTCACGTGGGTCGACACCGATGCCTTCAAGGTGGCCGAGGCGTCCGAATTCCGCCAGAAACGCGGGATGGGGGCCGCAATGGAGAAGGACGTGGAGCATCCTTCCGTCACCCGGCACCCCGAGTTTCGCCGCACGGTGGATCGTCTCGCGTCGTCAGCGGCATCGGAGGCTGCGTTTGCGCTCGACGCGGGCTGGGGCAACGACGATGTGCTCGTCGAGATCCCTCGGGAGCTGTCTCTGCTGCGGCCGGTGTTCCGGCTCAAGTACGGCGACGAGCTGTACACCGCGGCTGACAATGTGATCGAAGGGGACCGGATCAAGCTCAGGTTCAAGGGCGTAGACAACTTCGATGAAGGCGTTCGGTCTGATGATCTCGAGCTTCTTGTCGGATCGCCTTTCGGGGACCTCGTCGTGACGTGGAAGGCGGACGGCCAGATCGCCTGGCGGCTGCAGCAATAGACACATCGGAGACGAAGCAACTACTTCGCGCCAGTGTATTTATAGCTTTCGGACCAGGCCCGCGGCCGCCGCTGCGTCGCTGGTGTCCAGGGCCCACACCTGATCGGAGAATGGTGCCACGCCGCGCACATCCTGGCGGCCGAGCACCACGGACCACACCTTCACGCCGGTGGCCTCGCGCACGTCGCGCACCCGCTGCACCACGTCGTGGGTGGCACGGCACAGGCCGTCGGTGACCACGAGCACGTCGGCGTCCTCGAGTGACTGCTGCTCGAGGAGGTCCATGGCGCGGAGCAAGGGGCCGTCGAAGTCGGTGCCCGCGTGGAAGCTGGCCTCGAGGAAGTCGAGCAGGCCCTCCAGGCCGCCGAGCCCCCGGCGCAGCCGGATCTCGGTGTGTTGGCGGGGGCCGCCGAACAGGATCAGATGCACCGTGCGGCCACGGCCGAGCACGCGGCGGGTGACCGCGAGCACGAGCGCCTTGGCGGCGAGCTCAGGCGCGCCCTCCATGGATGCGGAGGTGTCGATGCAGGCGATGACGGGCCCACGTCTGGCGCCGCGTGCGCGCCCTTCGTCGCCCGTGCCGGTGAGCTCGAGGGAGAGCAGGCGTCGCTCGACGAGGCGCTGGTAGAACAGGTCCTCCGTGGCGGATTCGCCGAGCAGCGCGAGCTCGCTCGGCAGCACGGCGGTCGGGTCTCCACCGAAGCGGACGCCGACCACATTCTCGCGTCCACCGGCCTTCTTACCGATCTTTCGGGTTGCATCCTCCACACGCCCGAGCGCCTCGGCGATGCGCCGCAGGTCCGGCATGGCGTCCAGGAGCCGCACCAGGCTGTCCAGCCGCCGGAGCAGGGTCTCCTCGATCTCCTGTGGAGCATCGGACCAGCCGATGCCGGGGACGAACTGCTCGAGGGTGCGGGTGGCACGGTCTGTCTCCAGCGCGCCATCCGTGGCGGCGCGACCGGCGGAATCGAGCATCTCGGCGGCCGCGCCTCCGACGTCTTCGTCGCTCGCACCCGCGCCGAGGGCCTGTCGGAGCTGGTCGGCCAACGACTGCAGCTCGGGGTCGTCGGTCGTGCTCAGGTCGGCGAGGCGGGCCAGGATGTCGGAGGGATCCACTTCGCCAGGGTCGTCCATGCGATGGGGTGTCTCGCCGCCGCCCGCTCCGCCGCTCGAAGCGCCGGCGGAGGGCTGTCCCGCACCTCCAGCTTCGCCTTCGCCTTCGCCTTCGCCTTCGCCTTCGCCTTCGCCTTCGCCTTCGCCTTCGCCTTCGCCTTCGCCTTCGCCTTCGCCTTCGCCTTCGCCTTC
>JBLFXJ010000342.1:0-8631 GCA_047609825.1 Myxococcota bacterium | reverse complement strand
GAATGCTCGCCATACATCTGCTCCGGCGGCATGTAGCCGAGGGTGCCCACCGCATGGCCGAACTGCGTGCCGAGGCCGCCGCCGGCCGCGAGCGTGCCTGCCCAGGGATCCGGATCCCCCACCACCTTGGCGATGCCCCAGTCGAGCACCAGCACCGAGCCGAAGTCCTCGATCATGATGTTCTCAGGCTTCAGATCGCGGTGCACCACGCCGTGCGCGTGGGCATAGGCCACCGCCTCGCAGGCGCGGAGGAACACATCCACCAGGCGTCGGATCGACCAGCCCTCGGCGCTCCCCCAGGCCTCGCGGGTGGAGGCGCCGTGCACCCGCTGGATGGCGTCGGCGAAGGTGATGCCGCGCACCTCGCGCATCACGTAGTATGGACGACCATCTTCGAGTATTCCGGCGTCATGGACCGGCACGATGCCGGCGTGCTGCAGCCGGGCCGTGACCTGCGCCTCGTACCGGAGCCGGATGGCGGCCGCCGAGTCCTCGAGCTCCGGGCGCACCACCTTCAGCGCGACGGTCCGGTGCAGCCGCCGGTCGTACACCCGGAACACCTCACCCATCCCGCCCCGACCGAGGGCGCCGTGCAGCGCATACCGCGGCCCGTCCGTCGCCACCTCTAGGGTGAGAACCGGCGCGCCGCCGCCAACGCTCGTGTCGAGCTGCGTGAGCACGTCCTCCACAGTCATCCCCAGCTGGCCCGCCAGGGACTCGAGACGCTCCACGACGCCGGAAGGGGCGCCGTCAGGCCCCGGCGTGTCGCCGTTGCCCGAACGACTCATGACTGGGGCGAGCTCAACAGGTCGGTGGAGATGAAGCTCACGTTGACGAGGGTGGTGGGGTCGGTGCCCATGTGGGTGAACTTCAGCTTCTGGCTGCCCGTCAGCGTGATCCATGCGTTCGCGCTCGTGGCGGTGCCCTGCTCATACCAGTCGTTCTTGCTGTTCTTCACCTTGAGGTAGCCCACGGTGGTGTAGCTCCCGCTGGCGCCCTGGGAGAGATCGAACCACGTGCCCGAGGTCACCGAGTAGGTGCTCGTGGTCGTGGGGAAGGGCTTGTTCTCGTACACAGACGCAGCCGACGGCGACAGCCCGCTGCTCGGCGCGGTGGCGAGCTTCAGGCGGAAGCCCGAGGTGGGGAATGCGCTGCCGGACTGCCAGATCCAGTACTCCTGGTCCTTGGTCCACGTGTTGCCGGAGACCGTCACGTTCTGGTCGCCCACCGAGATCGCCCAGCCGAGGTTCGACGAGCCATCGAGGGTGGTAATGCGAAAGCTGGAGTACCCGAGTGCGGTGTCGGGGTGCAGCTCGCGAACGCCGGCCGAATCATCGGGCGCGTCGGTCAGGATGCGCTCGGACGTGGTGGGATGGAGCACGGGCAGCTCGAGGAATGCGGTGCCGTCGGAGTCCCAGTTCGGGGTCTGGTGGAAGTCGAGCGTGGCGAGCATGGAGCGGATGCGGGCGAGCCAGCTGCGGTAGGTGATGTCGTACCAGGTGATGCCGTCATCGGTCGACGTGCCCCATCGGTGGAGCACGGTGGTGGCGGCCCAGGTGAGCGCACCGTGAACCACACCGTCAAATGCCCACTCTTGGGACGTCTGGTTCAGCAGCGCCGCGGAGAGGACAGGATCGCCAGGGCGCACCCGGGAGATCGGGATCGACGCCGGGAGGGCTGAGTGCACCAGCCCGCGCCGCCCCGCATGGCGCAACCGACCGATGCCGGCGCCCGCAGCGCCCACGTGGCAGGTGTCGAGCACCACCGTCACGTTGCTCTGGGGCGCGTGCTGCTCCAGCCGCGCCTCGATGTCGGTGTACAGGATGGCGTTGTCGAGCTCGCCGCCCTCGGTGTCGGCGGGGCACAGCGCGGGCCCCTCGGGCAGCAGCGCCCCATGGCCCGACCAGGTGAACAGCGCCTGGGTGGCGCCGTCACGGCCCGCCCTCTTCGCCAGCCAGCGCACGCCGCGCTCGATCCCCGCCCGGGTGGCGCGGCGCTGCTTGGGCGACTCACCGCCGAGCTCGCCCTTGGTGAGCTTCGGCGACGCCACGATGCGGATCCGATCCACCGGCACACCCATCGCGCGGACCGCCGCGTACCAGGCCGCAGCATCGTTCACGGCGCCGTGCAGATCGGAGGTGCCGACGGGGTTGCCGAGGGACGCATCGTAGGTGCGGTAGTCATCGACGGCGACGATCAGGACGGCAGGGGGTGGGGACATGAGACCTCCGGCGGGACAGCGGAAATGTACAACACAACGGGCGCGACGATACAGGATCGGCGCGCCCGTGGCGCGTTGCCGACCGCTCGCACCGCCATGGGAGCCGCTCGCCACGACCATGAGCGCCCGCGCTCGCACCCGACGCACCCTGCAGCATGCGAATCCTCCTGCTCATCGGTGTCGGAGTCCTGGCTGCCCTCGGCGGCCTGGGATCCGTGGTTCTGTCGTGCGCCCTCGGGGTGCTCGCCGCCCGCAAGGACTGGCGGTGGAGCGCGCTGTGGGCCGCCCTGGTCGTGCTCACATCGCCGGTCGCCGTCCTCGACTATGCGCAGCGGGTGGACGCGCTCACCGCGAAGCGAGCCACGACAGGCCTCGACACACGGGACCGCGCTGCGGTGTGGTGGCTCAACCTCACCATGGCTGGCGTGGGCGCGGCGGTCGGCTTCCCCGAGGCCGCCGTGGAGACGGCCCTGCTCGCGGTGCCTGGCCCCGCAGAGCGCAGCTTCCACTCACCGTTTCCGATGCGTGACGCCGGCGTGCGGCAGGCCGTGGAGCGCATGGCGAGGTCCGGCCCCGGCACCCTGCCGCACCACCGGGTCACTTGGACCTATGGCGAGCGCGGCCGCTCCGACCGGGTGGCGCTCGCGTGCAATGCCCTGGACCTGTCCGGAGTGGCCGTCCCCGACGGCGACGGCCTGCGACTCGACCTCGAGGGGCGGGTCGACATCCGCTACCCCCAGCGCGCCCGGCTGCACCTGTTCACCCTCGCCGGGAGGCGGGTGGGCATCGACGAGGGCCTGTTCGCCGATCTGCAAGATGCAGGCTGGTTGTTCCCATACACCGCCGTGTGGCGGTGGTCGGTCCGGGTCGAGGACGGCCAGGTGGTCGCGATGGGAGATCGCCCGGGATGGTAGAGTTCGGCCCCCGGGAGGCCCCATGCTGCTGCTGTTCGCGCTCGCCTGCGCACCTGAGCCCGTCATCGACGCCGAGGTGTGGGACCCCGCGCCCGCGCAGGTCGCCCCGCTGCCCGGCGAGCT
Organism: Myxococcota bacterium; assembly: GCA_047609825.1. Classification (GTDB taxonomy): domain Bacteria; phylum Myxococcota_A; class UBA796; order UBA796. The sequence goes on along the minus strand of JBLFXJ010000342.1, from coordinate 5,373 downwards.
CGACATCGACGTGTCGGGCGGCGTGCTCGGCGGCGCGTTCGCGTTCAACGTGACCGGCGCGAACGCGGGCGACAACGTGTACGTGCTCCGAACGCTCGCCGGCCTCGGCCCGGGCCCGTGTCTGGGAGCGCTCGGGGGCCTGTGCACCGACATCGGCGGCCCCGTGGCCGTGCACACCACGATCTGGACGGACGCCTCGGGTGCCGGTGAGCGCACCACGCCGGTGCCGGCCGACCCCGACCGCCTGGGCGTCGAGATGTGTTTTCAGGCCGCGGTCCAGCGCGGGCTCGGCGGCACGCTGTCCGAGCTGTCGCCGCCCACCTGCATCGTGGTAGACCGCGACTCGGACGGCGACGGCGTGGGCGATGCCTCCGATCCCTGCCCCGACGACCCGCTGGACGCCTGCTTCGGCGACGACGAGTGGGTGTTCGGCGCCTACGACGGCCCGGGCACGGTGTTCGACCCCGACGTGTACTGGGGCCCCGGCTCGTTCTCGTGCGCTGAGACCTGCGGTTTCGTCGGCCGCTCGGCCATCGGCGCCCGGTGGGTGTGCAACCACTACGACGGCGGCGAGGGCGAGGGCTGCAGCCCGGCGAACCATGGCGAGTGGACCGACGAGCTGTGCAGCGAGCAGCTCCTCGACGGGGCGTACGTGCCCGGTCCCAACCCCGCATGCGGCGGCGAAGGCGTACTCCGGGACTTCGTGGACGGCACGACCTCCGAGGGCATCACCTGGCACGCGCTCGAGTGTCAGTGCGGCTGACGACACAGCCGTCGGGGACACCGCCGCAGCGTGCTAGGGGGTGGCCCCGGGCTCGCAGGGCTCCGGGGCCGACCTCCGCCTGGAGCCTGAATGCCTGCCGTGACCACGACCGATCCGAAGTGGGTCGCACCCGAGAGCCACAGCGCGCTCGAAGCCGCATTCCTGCCCCTGATGCGGGACGAGCGTGACCTGATCTTCATCCGCGTGTGCGCGATGATGACGGTCACGGTGCTGCCGGCGGCGGCCGCCCTGTTCCTGTTCGCCGAGCCGTGGCTCGCGTTCGCCGTGGCGCCCGTGTACATCGGCGCGCTGTTCCTGGCCTACGGAGGCCGATACGGCCTGATGCTCCACGCGACAGGTCACCGCCCGATCTTCAAGCGCGAGCACCTGTGGATCCAGAACTACATCCCGTTCGTGCTCGGGCCGTTCATGGGCCACACGCCCACCTCGTTCGCCGCCCACCACATGTGGATGCACCACGCCGAGAACAACATGTTCGCGGACCACTCGTGCACCCTGCCGTATAAGCGCGACAGCCTGCCCCACTTCCTCCACTACTTCCTGCGGTTCTTCCTGCTCGGTCAGCCCCACCTGATCCGCTACCTCACGCTGCGCGGACGCAACCGCATCGCCCTGCGGTTCCTCCTCGGCGAGCTGTCGTGGTTCGTGCTCGTGGGCGTCGCCCTGTGGCTGAACTGGGCGGCCGCGCTCGTGGTGTTCGTCCTGCCCCTGCTGTTCATGCGGTTCCTGCTCATGGCCGGCAACTGGGCCCAGCACGCCTTCGTCGACCTCGACGACCCCGACAACGGGTTCAAGAACAGCAGCAACCTGACGAACACGTCGTACAACCACCTCGCCTACAACGACGGCTACCACATCGTGCACCACGAGAAGCCGGCGATGCACTGGACGGAGATGGCGAAGTACTACGAAGACAACCAGCAGCTGTTCGCCGACGCCGACTCCATCGTGTTCGACGGCATCCTGGACAACCTGTTCCTGTGGGTGCTGCTGATGGGCCAGCGCTACGACATGCTCGCCCGCCACCTGGTGGACTTCCACGGCCGCAGCCACGCCGAGAAGGTGGCGTTCCTCCAGGGCCGCGCCCGGCGCCAGCAAGGCCGGATCCCCGGGATCTTCGCGTTCGAGACGGCCGAGTCGGTCGCGCGCACCGCCCGGGTCAGCACCATCCCCGTCGAGCAGGCGCTGGCCGCCGAGTAGCGCCACAAGCGGGCGGAGGGTCGTGTACACTCGCACCAACTGGTGGAGGTCCCCCGTGCGTCTGTCCCTGCTGTTCCTGATCGTTGTCGCCGGCTGTGAGTCCGGACCGTCCGACGACGACAAGCCGCCGGCGGAGATCTGCGACAACCTCGAGGACGACGACCTCGACGAGCTCGCCGACTGCGCCGATCCCGACTGCGCGGCAGTCTGCGGCGAGGTGTGCACCAACGGCACCGATGATGACCTCGACGGACTGATCGACTGCCTGGATGACGACTGCGACGGGCTGTGCCCCGAGAACTGCGGCGATGGGCGCGACAACGACGCCGACGGCGCCATCGACTGCGACGACCGCGACTGCTTCGGCAGCTGCCCGGAGATCTGCGGCGACGGGTTCGACAACGACGGCGACGGCAAGGTGGACTGCCTCGACGAGGAGTGCGTAGACCCGATCTGCCTCGAGATCTGCACCGACGGCCGCGACAACGACGCCGACGCCCTGGTGGACTGCGCCGACGACGACTGCAACGACCCCGCCTGCGACGAGCACTGCTCCGACGGCCGCGACAACGACGCCGACGGCCGCATCGACTGCGACGACTCCGACTGCGACGGGGACTGTCCCGAGATCTGCGACGACGGCCGCGACAACGACGCCGACGGCCGGGTGGACTGCGACGACGATGAGTGCGAGGCGGAGTGCGACGCCGACGGAGACGGCTTTTTCAACGCCGACTATGGCGGCGACGACTGCGACGACTCCCGCGCCGACGTGAACCCCTCCCGCCCCGAGATCTGCAACGGCGACGAGGTGCTGGACGACGACTGTGACGGTCTGTTCGACGAGGCCGACCCCGACATCGACGTGTTCAGCCTCATCGCCTGGGGCCCGGACTTCGACGGCGACGGCTTCGGCACCGACGACGACGTGATGTTCGCGTGCCAGCAGCCCGATGGCTGGGGCTTCGCGAACCGGGACTGCGACGACTCCCGCGCCGACATCAACCCCAGCATGCCGGAGATCTGCAACCCCGACGAGCCGGTGGATGACGACTGCGACGGCCTGATCGACGACGACGACCCCGACGTGTCGGAGGACAGCTACCTCGAGTGGTACGCGGACGTCGACGACGACGGCTACGGCTCCGGCGATGAGTTCGTGTACGCCTGCGGCCGGCCTGAGGGCTCGGCACCGTCCGACGACGACTGTGACGACTCCGACCCCGCCATCGGTCCGCCCAGCCTGTGGTACCCCGACGGCGACCGCGACGGCTGGGGTGCCGGCGACCCGGTAGACCCCACGCCCACCTGCGAATCCCCCGAGCCCGGCCTGCGCCCGGACTGGATCGGGCTGGACTGCGACGACAGCGAGCCCCGCATCCACCCCACGGCCGAAGACGTGTGCGAGAACGGGATCGACGAGGACTGCGACGGGATCGACGAGCGGTGCGGCTTCCCGCACCAGAACGGCGTGGGCATCGACTGGATCAACGAGGTGCCCACCGGCACGATCAATGAGAGCCAGGCGCAACTGTCGTGCGAGCAGAGCTACGGCGTGTGCTACCGGGCCGACGGCGACTGCGCGGGCCCCGGCTACTGCCAGAGCGACCCCGGCGGTCAGTGCTGGGGCTGGGAGGCCGGGTGCAGCGGGGATGCGGGCCGGGTGTGGCAGTACGGCAGCTCGTTCACGACGTATGGGTATTGGGACTGAGGGACTGGGACTGAGGGCGGAAGCGAGGGGGCCTGGGTGATCCGGCGGATCGTGCGGCGGGCTACCCGGTCGCCCTCCCCGGAGTCGCTATGTCCTCCCGCCTGCTCGACCGGGTGCGCGCTGCGGTGCGCATCCGCGGGGTAATGCCACCCCTGACGGGGACTGCGCGTGGTTCGTCCGGTTCGTCCGGTACCACGTACCACCGCCTGCGCCACCCGAGTGGCCTGCACATCGGGCACCGTCGCTGCGGCGGGCACTGTAGCGGGTGGTGGAGGTGCGGCGGAGAGAGCGGGGACGAGACGCGCGGGTGACGGACTTCCGTCACCGTCGACGTCACTCGGCAGGCGGCTCAAGGTGGAAAGGCCACTTTCAGGCGCACCCGGCAGGCGTGAGTCTTGCAGGTCGCGCTCCAGGAGGTGCGATGACCGACGACTCAGCACCCAAACCGCGTCTCTTCGACCTGGTTCGCGCAGCGATTCGAATCCGACACTACAGCCCTCGCACCGAGAAAGCATATATCAGTTGGATCCGACGATTCATCCTGTTTCACGGCAAGCGACACCCACGGGACATGGGGTATGCCGAGTGCACCGCGTTCCTGAGTCACCTTGCAACCCACCGACGGGTGTCGGCGTCCACGCAGAACCAAGCGCTGGCGGCGCTGCTGTTCTTGTACCGCCACGTGATCGGGACAGAGCTACCGTGGCTCGACGAGCTGATCCGCGTGAAGAAGCGCAAGCGGCTACCCGTCGTCCTCACCCGCGCCGAGGTGATGCGGGTGTTCGGCAAGCTCAAAGGAACCGACCGGCTGCAGGCGTCACTGTTGTACGGTTCGGGGCTTCGCTTGCTCGAGTGCGCTTCGTTGCGGGTGAAGGACGTGGACGCGGCCCGACATACGATCGTCGTCCGCGGCGGGAAGGGGGACAAGGACCGCCAGACGATGCTGCCTGGAACCCTCGTCGGTCCGCTGCGCGCGCACCTCCGCCAGGTGCGCAAGCAGCACTTCGCGGACCTCGCGAAGGGCGCCGGGTGGGTGGAGCTCCCCAGCGCGCTGCTCAAGAAGCTGCCGAACGCCGGCCGGGAGTGGCCGTGGCAGTGGGTGTTCCCTGCTGGTCGCACGTACTACCATCGCGAAACCGCTCAGCGGCGCCGACACCACAGGCACGAGACCGTGTTGCAGAAGGCTGTCAGGCGTGCGGTGTCGCGCGCCGAGATCGGGAAGCGGGCGTCCTGCCACACGTTTCGCCACTCGTTCGCCACGCACCTGTTGGAGGACGGGTACGACATCCGCACGGTGCAGGAGCTCCTCGGGCATAGCAGCGTCGAGACCACCATGATCTACACGCACGTCTTGAATCAGGGACCGGGGGCTGTGCGCAGCCCGATCGATGGGCTGCGGTGGGATGAAGAAGGCGATGACGAGTGAGGTCAGGGCGGGGCGGGGCGGGGCGGGGCGGGGCGGGGCGGGGCGGGGCGGGGCGGGGCGGGGCGGGGTTATGCGGACCCGGATAAGTGTGTTGGCGCCAGCGAGATTTCGTTGGTTTGCACTCGAATGTCGGCGGGTTGGGGTGAGCGCGGGGCTTGGTTAGCCGGCCAGGCTCGCGGTGGTAAGCCGAGTTAGGCGGGTCCGTATAATTCGGGTTACACCCCGAAGCCGGGCTCCACCGCCTCGCCTCCA
>JBLFXJ010000341.1:0-8642 GCA_047609825.1 Myxococcota bacterium | reverse complement strand
GATGGATGACGCCGATGGCCTGTATGCGGTGGAGGCGGCGCTGGCGGCGCTGCGCCCGGAGGATGGCGACGCGGTGAACGACTGGGCGTGGGATGCGGCCGAGCGGGGCGAGGACCTGGAGGCCGCGCTGGTCGCCATCGACCGGGTGCTCGGCGCCGATCCGCCGGTGTGGACCCTCAGCGACGGGCCCCATGCGGCCTGGGCCGAGGCGCTCAGGGGCGACCGTGCCTTCTGGCTCGACACCCGCGGGTGGCTGCTGCACCGGCTCGGCCGGGAGGAGGCGGCGCGGGACTGCCTGCGCGACGCCCTCCGCCACTCCGATGACGCCGAGCTGCACGGCCACCTCTCGGTGGTGCTCATGGCGCTCGACGACCCGGAGGCGGCGTATGGCCATGCCGCCGCCGCGCTGGTGCAGGGCGAGCCTGGAGCGGAGGTGCGCAGCATCGCGGAGAGCCTCTGGGTGTCGCACGGGCCGTGGCATCCGGACGGCCTGGCGGGGTGGATCGCTGACCGGCGGGCCGAGGTCGAGGTGGAGTCCGCTGACGCCTCAGCGCCCGCTCGGGCCGCCCATCCCCTCGTCGGCGAGCGGTTCCCGCTGGAGCAAGTGGATGCATTGAAGGGGGGCAGCCTCGCCCTCACCGGCCACGACGGGCCGCTGGTGGTGGATGTGTGGGCCACCTGGTGCGGGCCGTGCGTCTCCGGCATGCCCCACCTGCAGGAGGTCGCCGCCGAGTACGCTGACCGGGGGGTGCGGGTGGTGGGCCTGTCGGTGGACCAGAAGCGGGCGCCCGCGGTCGCGTTCTTCCGGGGCGCGGGCGAGATGGCCTATGACCTGGCATGGATCGGCCAGCCCGGCTGGGAGGCGCTCCAGCTCAGCGGCATCCCGGCCCTGTTCGTGGTGGATCCCGACGGCACGGTGCGCTCGATGATCTCCGGCTATGGCGGCGCCGACGACACCCGGCTGGAGGCGGCGTTGGAGGGCGCACTTGGGGGCTGAAGCCCGTCCGCATCCGTGCAGGGGCGGCTAGGTGCCGTGGGCGGAGATGCCCAGCCGTCGCCTGGCCAGGAGGCAGTCCGCGGACCCCACCGCCAGCTCACGACAGGTGGCCGGTCTGTCGTCGTAGATCGTGCATCGCCAGGGCTCTCCGCCGCCGGATCCCGCCAGTGCTGCACACTTGTCGGTGCCCAGGTGGCAGGGGACCCGGCGCATGGAGCGCCAGCCGTCGAGGTGCTCACGCACCAGCGCGGGGTGCGGCCCCATCGCGTCGTCGGGCTCGATGGCCACCACGTCGAAGGCGCCCCGGCAGCATGCGCCGCAGGTGCCACAGTCCAGCTCGGTCGACAGAGGATCGCTCACGCTGCCCGGCCAGACGGCGCGGGTGCGGGTCGCGGCTCACTCACACGGACAGATCGCCTTGCGGGAATCCGGGCCGCAGGCGACACCGATCTGGTCCATGGTGCCGCGGTGGGCGTCGGGGCAGCTGGCGTCGCTGCTGCAGAACAGCGCGCCGATGGGGGCTGGCGAGGGGTGGTCGCCGTAGCTGTCCTCCATGCAGGCGTAGCTGTAGCCGCCGAAGTTCACCGCCTCGAAGTGGCCGAATGCGTCCGCGATGACCTGGCACTCCTCGGGCGTGTTCTGGGCCTCGAACCACCGCCCGGAGTCGGCCATGGTGGACCAGCCGAGGGCTGAACAGGTGTCGTCGCAGGCACGCCCACACTCGGTGGGGTGGTAGCACCAGCGGATGCCGGCGACGGTGCGGCAGGTGCCTTCGTCGCCCTCGCCCACCACCTCGACATTCGTGGTGGTGCAGGCCTCGAGCTCGATGGCCTGGACGAACCGACCGCAGGCCGACGGGGACACCGTGGGCCTGAGCGTGATGGTGCCGTCGCGGTCGCCGTCGCGCCGGGTGAGCAGCGGGTTCACGCGGTCGAGGCCGGTGAGGGTGTCGGCGCAGGGTCCGACGCCGAGCGGGTCGCTGCCCTCGCCGAGGCCGGCGAGGAGGCCGATGCTCGCGCCGGGGGTGAGGCCGCTGATGGTGATGTCGATGGGGCCTGGGCAGGCGCCGGTGACATCGAGCATGGGGCCGCCGGCGAGGGCAGTGGCCGGCAGGGCGAGGAGCAGGAGCGTGCGCACGAGGGCCTCCGAAGTACGGCCCCGACCCTACCACTGCGCGCGGGTCGACCGCTCGGACACCCGGATGGTCGGCCCCGGTGCCTCCGCGCGACCTGGGTTGGAGATCCGCCCAGGCGTGGCTGGTAACACCGTGTAATCTCCGCCCCTGCGCACCCGGGTTGCCCAGGACCCGGCGTCGACGTCCGTGTTCTACGAGGCGTGTGAGCAGATCCCACTGTTCGTGGGCCTCAACGGCCACGAGCCGGACCTGGCAGTGACGTACTTGTCCCGGGACGACGTCGTGCCCAACTGGGCGCCCATCGATCAACAGTGCTGCGGGTGTTGCCGTAGTAGGTGCCGCAGAACCACTCCCAGCAGGTGTCGTACGGGTCGAACGGGAACCCATCGTAGTACTCGACACAGAGCTCCTCGGTGAGGCCGTCCCCGAGCGCACAGTTGCAGGACTCCAGCGTGCGCCAGCGCTCGAACAGCGGCTCGGGCTCGGCTACGAGCTGGAGCGGCGACCACGGATCCGGGTCGACGCCGCCGACGAACGCGGTCATCCCGAGCTGATCCAGCGGCCACGGGTCGGCGATGAAGGACTCGAGGATCTGCAGGTTGGCGGTGCGCGCGTGGGCGATGGAATCCTGGACCGAGCCGGTCACGCCCTGCGCGATCATCACCGTGCGCGGACCAATCCGGCCCGATCCGGGCCGCGATGGGACGCAGAGGGCCCAGAGGGTGCGGAGGAGCACAGAGATGGAGGGGCAGAGTCCCGAACGGCAGGTCTCCGGCGGTCAGCCGCTCGGCGTCCCTCGCGAGCTTCTCGGGGTGGGTCGCTATCGGACCCCGATGAGGTGCCCTGCAGATCAATGCCGCCCGTCGTCGACCGCCCTCACCCGAGCCCGATGCGCTCCAGTCGCAGGTCGCAGAACGGGCAGGTGTAGGCCGCACCGGTCGGTGGCACGTCGATGGTGCCGCCGCAGCCGTGGCAGGGCAACGAGCCGCCCCCCACGGCGACGCTGTGGCCGCAGCCGAGGCACACCACCCGCTTGGCGTCAGACCGCACCTCGAGCGCGGCGGCGCAGCTCGGGCAGGTGCCGCAGGTGAGATCGATCGGGGTGGGCTCCAGGTATTCGCCGGCCAGGCCGGTGCGGTCCAGGGTGGCCTGGTGCTCGGACTGGGGCAGGTAGGGGAGCCAGCCCTGGACGAAGGCGGCGGTGCCGATCTTGCGGAACAGGTCGCCGGACGCGCGGTCGGGGTGCTCGGCGAGCAGGCCGTCGCGCTCGAGCACGTCGACCACCTGCTGCTGGTGGTGGAGCACAGCCTCGAGGAGCTGCCGGTACGACCCGAGCTGGGCCTTGGGCTGCATGGGATTGGACCGGTCCCACAGCAGCGCATTGGTGGCCTGCTGCTGCTCGGCGAAGCTCTGCTGGCAGCCGGGGTCGAGGTCCTGGGTGGCCTGGCTGCGGGCCGACCAGGTGACCCAGGCGGCGCGGTACCGCGGGTCGCCCACCCGGGGCGGGCAGGCGGCGGGGCACAGGGTGGCGTAGCGCTCCCACAGCTCGGCCTGGACCAGGGTGTAGGCGTCGCGGTCGCCGGCGCTCTTCGCCGCTTCCATGCGCGGACGAAGCTGCGCGACCAGGCGCTCGTAGGCAGGCCCTGGGGCCTTGCTGCGCCGGTCGGACATGGCGGCGCGGAAGTCCCAGTCCATCAGCTGCCCGCAGCAGTCGCAGTACACATAGGCCGACCCGCTCGGCGTGGTGCGGCTGGCCCCACACGACGGGCAGGAGCCCACCTTCACCCGGTTGGTGGTGGGCAGCTGGCGCGGCGTGGACGCGGCCAGGGCGTGGGCGAGCGGCCCCTGCACAACGAGGGTGGCGCTGCCAGTCGCCAGCCTGTAGGCGACGATTCCGAAGATCAGCAGCGGCACCAGCATCGACACCAGGGTGATGCCCAGGGTGAACACCAGGGTGAACACGAAGATGGCGATGCCTACCAGGGTCTCGGTCATGCTGCCGCGTATCCCGCGGCGAACCTGGCGGCGCGTCAGAACGCAGGTTGCAGGGTCGCCCAGATCACTCGAAGCACGACCATGGCGCGCGGCGTGGTGCCCGTTCGTGACCCGACCGCCGGCAGGTCGTCAGGGCTCTCACTCCTCCCAGCGCATGCGGTAGCGCACAGGAACGGGGATGCGCGCGGGCTGGGAGACCTCCCAGCTCCACTTGCGCAAGGCGTCGATGGTGCCTTTGTGGTACGCCGCCGGGCAGCCGTCGACCGCGAGGTGGTACGGAGTACCGTCACTGTCGACGGACGCAACCACCTGGCACATGACCTCCGCCAGGGGGTGGGATTTCGCCTCGCTCGGGAACGAGGGGGCGGGGTGGTCCGTCGACTGCGGCCGCGTCTCCTGGGTGTCGAGCAGCGGGCCGGGGTCGTCCGGTCCGGGCGCCAAGGTGGCGGTGGAGCTGTGTGGCAGGAGCAGGCGCAGCGGCGGAAGCTCGGAGCGCTCCCAGGCGCGTGGTTTGCCGAGCTGCTCCGCGACCTCGGCGAATGGCGACACGCACGATTCTCCGGGGCAGCGGACGGTCTCGGGCAGGGTGCGCAACTGCTCGGCGGTGAGCATGGGCCAGGGGGCGACCCGGTTCACGAGCGCGGGTGGGACGGGAGCGGGCGGCGGACGCGCGGGGGCCTCGACCCTCGGCGGCGCCACGGCGGGACTGACGGAGTACCCGACGAGGGCGACGCTGCCTCCGATGAGGAGCGCGCCCAGGAGAAACAAGGCGAGCACGGCCCGCAACGACGACACGACCTCTCTGTCTCGGCTGGTGTCCCGGCCAGGAGCCGCGCCCGGTGGCACGGCGGGCGGCTGGTGGAACGGCTCGGGGGCGTCGGCCGGCACGGGCTCGGCGAACGTGGTGCCCACCGCCTCGGAGCGTCTCGGGGCAGCTGCCGTGGAGGGCGCCGTGCGCGTGGATGGGCTCCCCGGTCCAGCGGAGTCGGCGGGCGCGCCCAGCAGCCGGGCCACCTCGGCCGCAGAGGATGGGCGTTGCGCGGGGTCTTCGGCCAGTAAGCGGTCGAGGATGCGACCGAGGGCGGGGCTGGGTTGGCAGTGTCCCCGCCACGACACCGTGCGGTCTGGCCCCAGCATCCGGGACGGGTCCTTTCGGCTGAGCAGGGCGACCGCGAGCGCTCCCAGGCCGTACATGTCGGTCTGCGGGGTGGCCTCGCCGAGGAACTGCTCCGGCGCCATGTACCCGAACGTGCCCGCCACGGTGCTGCCGCCCAGATCGGCGCCCTTCAGGGCATCGCGCACGCTCCCGAAGTCGATGAGCACCAACGAGCCGTCGGCCCGGCGCATCACGTTGCCCGGCTTGAGGTCGCGGTGGATGACCGGCGGGGAGAGCCGGTGGAGGTAGGCGAGCACGTCGCACAGCTCTCGCAGGATGTCGCGCACGCCCTGTTCGTCGAACCGCGTGGTGGTCAGCTCGGTGCCGAGGTCCTGCCCGTCGACGAAGGTCTGGGCGAGCCAGAAGAAGCGGGACTTGCCGGTGCCCGCCAGGCCGTGGTCCACGTACGAGGGGATCTGTGGGTGGTCGAGCTGGCGGAGCACCTGCGCCTCGCGCTCGAGCAGCTCGCGGGCCTTCGCGGCGTCGGAGGCGCGGAGGAGGGTCTCCTTGATCGCCAGCGGGCTCCCGGCATCATCCCGCGCCAGGTAGGTGGTGCCGGTCGCCCCCTCCCCGAGCACGCGCAGCAGCCGGAACCGCCCGGCGAGGAGCTGCTCGCCGCCGCAGTGGGGGCAGGGGTCTGGGTCGGTCGCTGGGGTGCGCTCCCCGCAGGCTGCGCACAGGGAGTTGTCGGTGGCGGGCTCGTCGGGCATCGGGCTCTCCGTGGGGCGCGCCGGTGCGGTCGCCGAGCTCTGTCGCGCGGCGATTGTAGCGCGAGGAGGCGCGAGGGACGCATCGATGGGACAGTTCAGTGGCGAGCTGGGCACGCGCGCCCGCCCTTCCGCCTCACGCCAGGACGACGGCAGCGACTGTCGGTCTTCCCACGGCCCGACCTCGCTGGTCACCTGTGGAGCAGCGCCGGGTCTGCGGTGCTGCGCCCGACGTTATCTCGGCGTGGACAGTAGCCACGGGGACACCATGGTCAACCGCGAGCCCCCTCAGCCTCGTCATCGAATGGCAAGTCAGCAATGCGGCTGCTGTAGGGCGAATGCTTGTCACAGGGCTTGAGAAGGAAGTCGCAATACGCGGGGCCCTCCGCTTCCGTGAATAGCCCTGCCAGGTCGACGAGGGGCGCACCGGGGAGCAGCTCTCGCAGGACGAGCGGTGACACCGGAGCGTCAGATGCGGACTGAAGGTCAACGGGAGTGCAGCCAAACAGCGCCAGGAAGTCTCCTGCATACCTGGCTCCTTCGATTCCGGCGACGGCGGCGCCGGATGCCTTTGCGTTGAGCTCGAGCGCTTCCAGCCCACCTACGTCGATGCGCAGCGCAGTCAGGACGTCTTCAAGCGAGTCGCAGCCAGGCAGCACGAGCTCTGGATAGGCTGCCCACAGCAGCGGGCACGCATCGGTGGCGGGCCCGCGCATGTGGCAGCTGTAGTGCATGACCGGATCCGGCGTTCCTGCCAAGGTGTCCGGCTCGCAGTCCGGCGCGGGCGGAGTACTGTCACTGAGCGCGCGAAAACTCGCAGTGACATAGCCACACCTTCGCTTTCGCGCGCCCGCCACAGATGCACCTGAAACCGCGATCATCGGCTCAACCGTCTTGCTCGCCCCCGTACACTGGAAGCCATGCCAAGCGACTCGAGGGTCATCTCCCGCCCCCGCCAGGTGTCCGAGCGAGAATAGGCCTGCTGGTCCTGCGTCAGATCGGACGTGCGGCACATCCCGGTCTCCTGTTCTCCCATTCCGAGCTCGCGGTCCAGGTTCCCCAGGTGCGGGAATCTGGACTCACCGCCGACGCGCTGAAGAGGCTGATCCTGACGACGCCCTGGGAGGTGACCGACACCCACTCCGAGGGGCGGTGCGGCCAGGTGGGCGGCCGGCTGCCGCGTCACACCAGCGTCACCCTCGCCGTGAGCGCCGACGGCACGTTCGAGGTGAGCGGCGCTAGCCAGCCAGAGAGAACCGCCTCCTCCTCAGCCCGCGCGCTACGGCCCTCAGCGTTCTCCCCCCACCACTCGATCCGTTTCACCTGATTCCACGAGCTGGTGAGCTTGACCCTCCCTTGGGCTGTTCACCAGATCGACGTTGGCCGGACAGCTCCAGGGGGTCGCCGAGCGCGATGCGCCTGGGCCTCTGTGACTCCTTTGTGGGCCTCCGTGGTGCAATTCTGCTGCCGTGGTCATGCCGACAGTGACAGGCCACGGTTGTGCTGGGCGTCCACATCGAGCAGTCACTGCGGCCGTCGTCAGCCAAGTCTACCTGGTGGCGCTGCACCGGTACCTGGGCCGCCGCCTGCGCGGGTATGCCTACAACCGCGACGGGGACGGCAGCGGCCTGTATGCCGGTGGTTCGGTGTTGTGAGCGCGAGCGCTGTCGGCTGGCGGGATGCGGTACCCACCACAGAGATCCACGAAGGTCCACAGAGACTCTTCGGCGGACTTGTTAACCTCCTTCCTTCTTTCTCTTCTTCTCCCTGCTCTCTCTGCGCTCCCCTGCACCCACTGCGACCTCTGCGTCAACCAGAACGCGCCACGACAGCCGCAGCCGCCCCGACTCGAGATCGACGCTCAGGAGGTACACGGGTTCCGCTGAACGTGGGGCTCGAGGCCTCGGTCACACACCAACCACAGGCACACCAGAACGCCGTTCACGCCCGCGCGTTAGACCGGCCCCACCACGCCGGGAACCCACCATGCGCACCCTCACCGCCCTCCCGCTCCTGCTGCTCGCCGCCTGTGGCGGCAGCGTCACCGACGACTGGAGTGCGGAAGACCCCCGGCCGGTGGTGCCGGGCGCCCCCCAGGTCGGTGCTGCCGAGGGGTTCCTCAAGCTGCCCGTGGGCACGCCACTCTCGGGCTATTCCACCCGGTGCGCCTGCCTCACCGGCCAGTCCCGCCAGGATGACCGTCGGTCGCCCTACACGGTCGGGTTCGTGGAGAGCACCGGCGTGCAGACCTTCCCCACCATCAAGGTGATCTGGGTCGACAACGGCGACGACCACCTGGTGCTCACCAAGACCGACTCGATCTACAGCTACGACGGCCTGGTGGAAGACCTCGAGCGGCGCCTGGGCGACGCCACCGGGCTCGACCTCGACGGCAAGGTGATCCACACCACCAACCACAGCCACAACAGCTACGGCACGTTCTCGGACCAGGTCACGTTCTACCTGGGCTCCGACCGGCTGAACGAGGAGAACTTCCGCCGGTTCTCCGGGCAGGTCGCCGATGTGGCGCTCCAGGCCTACGAGGGTCGGCAAGACGCGAAGATCGGCCTGTCGTGGACCGAAGACTGGGACCCGGACGACCTCATCTACCGCGACCGTCGCGGCGAGAATGACGAGCTCGTGCTGCCCGCA
>JBLFXJ010000340.1:0-8705 GCA_047609825.1 Myxococcota bacterium | reverse complement strand
CGGGGGACGGTCATGCGGTGGACGGTGATTTCGTTCTGCGCCCGGTAGGCGTGCGAGGGACCGCATCGCCGGACGACACGTCCGCGCTCATGGCCGACACCGCCGCAGACACAGACACAGACACAGACGCTGACACCGACACCGACACGGACGCGGACACCGACGCCGACGCCGACCTGTTCCTCGGGGAAGACGCAGGCGTGCTGGACGGCGGCGTGTCGGGCGTGGACGCGGCGGGGCGCACGGAGGGGAGCGACGGCCTCGATTTTGTGTGGGACGAGCCGTGGAGCGGCACGTTCGTCGGCGCTGACCTCGAGGGCTCGTTCAGCGGCGGGACATTCCTGTTCGACAACTACTCGGGAACGTTCGCGGTCAGCTGGACCGGGATGTAGGCGCACGACTTGACGGCGGGGCGCGCCTCGGCCACGATCCATCGACTGGAGAGGCCATGCGCGCGCAGTGGATACCGATGCTCGCCCTCACACTGTCCTGCGGCGACTCCGGCCTGGACGACAAGGCCGATCCGGCGACCACCTGGACGCCCACGCCGACCACCATCACCGAGACCACCGGCGGCCGCGACAGCGGCGGGTTCACCACCACGACGGAAGACACCGGCCCGTGCGTGTTTCCGGACGTGGCCCAGGCGCCGGCGGGGCCCGGCATCGAGATGGCGATCCCGCAGTACCTCGGACTGCGGTTCACCGGGATGGGCTGGGACCGTGAGATCGTGGACTTCACGAGCCCGAACAACGGCGACCAGACCGCCACCATCGACTTCGTATTCTACGACGACACAATCACCGAGATGTGCATCGTCCGGTACGATGCCAGCCCCGCGATCGCCGTGAACCCGCTCGACTGGCCGGCCGACAACGGCACTACCCTGTACAGCGCGTGGCAGCTGATCCTCCGCGAAGACCCGCTTCCGGACTCCGGGATCGGCACACCATCCATCGGCTGGACCAACTGCGGCGAGGTGAACGAGTTCGCCGGGTTCGGGAGCCGCGACCTCCGCGACTGGCTCGAGACGCTGGAGTGGGGCTTCGGCCTGGGGCCCATGGTGAACGTGGAATCCACCCTCGCTACGGCCGTCAACGACGCGGGCTTGGACTGGACGAACGACTGGGCGCCGTATGTGTTCGGGTTCTACGTGTGGACCGGCGACGTGAACAGCTTCGAACTCGGCTACACCTTCGCCGGTGACCACAACTGCGAGCTCCTCGACGAGATCTCGCCAGGGGTGATCGACCCGATCCCCGAGCCGCTCGGGCCCCCGATGAACGACTTCTACATCGGCTCCCAGTTCTTCCTGTTCGACCTGTTCATCGACCCGCCGACCGACTCGGGCTGACGCGCGGGCGCGAGCTCGACCCGCACCGACAGGAGGGTGGTGGGCTGGGCCTTCGCGCCAACCCCGCTGTCGGCCAGCCGCTGGAGGTGCACCAGCGCGCGCAGGGTGCCACCGCGTCCGGTGATGGTCGGCCCCGTGGCCGCCGCCGGGAGGGCGACCCAGTGCGCTGGCCCGACCGGGGCCGTCGGTCCCCACCACCACGGGGCGCCACTGCCCACGAGCATCCACCCCAGGCCGGCCGAGGTCACCCAGCCCACCTGTCGGCCGAGGTCGACCTCGATCGCACCCACGGTGTCGACCAAGCCCCGCGGCTGGAACTCGCGATCGGGGTTCTGACCGAGGAGGGTCCACTCGAGATCCCCACCGGCACGCCCGATCCAGCGGCCGCTGGTCCACTCACCCACCCAGCCCATCGCCGGTCCAGACCGGATCAGGATCCGATCCTCCACCGCGTCGTCCGCGCCGTGGCTGCACCGATGCCGGTAGCCGACGTGGGCCACTCCGGGGCCGAGGGCGAACCGGGCCTCCTGATGGGCGTCGTAGAACAGGCGCACCAAGCGGAAGTCGATGCTGTTGCGATCGTCTGCCACGGTCTCCATGGACAGTCCGCCGGTCCATGCGGCGCGGGGGCCGAAGCCGACCTGCCCCACCTCCACCTCGACGCGACCGTGCCACACATGCACCGGACCGCCCACCGGGTACACCGCGAGGGAGGCCTGCGGCAGCAGGGTGGGTAACGGCGTGACCCCCTCCTCCACAGGCAGCCAGCGGGCCGGCGGGTCGAGGGGCAAGCGAACATCGTCCTGGGTGGCGAGCGCGACCCAGGTGAGCAGGAAGGCGATCATGGGACCAGATGACCGGTGCGATCGCATGGGGCAACGACAGGATAGAACCGCACGTGTCTCCCTGGTACGTGCCGAGCCTGATGCCCATCCTCGCGCTGGCCACCGGCCTCGCGGGCCTGACCCTGTGGCTGGATCGGCGGCGTTGGCCCCTCGCCATCCACTGTGCGAGCGTGGCGGCGTGGGCGGCGGCGACCCTGCTCGCGGCCCGCCCCGACACCCGTGAGCTGGGCACGCGCCTGATGATGGTGGGGTTCTTCATCCCCGCGTCGTTCCTGCATGTCGCCGCACGGGAGCTGTCCTGGCGCACGCCCCTCGTGCCGGCGGTGTACGCCCTCGGGCTGGGCATGACGGCTGCGGGTCTCGCGGAATCCGGGCTGTTCCTGGTCGACGGCGGCACCGCGCCCGGGCGCTTCTTCGCGCCGATGTTCTTGAGCTCACTCACCGTGGGTGCCATCCCGATCGTCCTGCTCCTCCGTGACCAGGCACACGGCGGACCCCTCGCAGAGCGCAGGCGCTACTTGCTGATGGCCGGTGCGGCGACCACCGCGGGCGGCGGCCTGAACGTGGTGCTGCTCCTCACTGGACGGCACTACCCCATCGGGCTGTACCTGGTGCTGTCGAGCCTGGGACTGCTCACCTACGTGGCACAGGCCGCCCGATTGCCGGCGTTCGGACGATTCGTCGAGCGGTCGCAGCGCTACACCCTGCTCGCCGCTCTGCTCTCCACCGTGTGGATGTTCCTCCTGATGAGTGTTGTGCAGGCGATGGGCGGCTCGGGCTGGACCTGGGAGGCGGCGCTGCTGCTGTTCGTGCTGACCCTGACCGTGCAGCCCCTGCTCACGGAGGCGCGCTCGTCGCTGGCCGGGATCGTGTTCCCCGGCGTGAGCACCGCCGAGGGCCTGACCCGCCAGCTGGCCGAGAGCGAGGCCCGGGTGGAACATGCCGAGCGGCTGGCGGAGCTGGGAACACTGGCCAGCGCGGTCGCACACGAGGTGCGCAACCCGCTCGGCGTGATCACGGCCTGCGTCACGGTGCTCGAGCGGCAAGGCGCCGACGCGGAGACCGTGGACGAGATCCGCCATCAAGTGGAGCGCGCCGCGCACTTCGCAGACGAGCTCCTCGCCTACGGCCGTCCCAGCCCGCTTCGCCTGCGGGAGGTGGAGCTCGCCGACGCGGTGGCCATGGCGGTGAGCGAAGTGTCCCGCTCGGTACCAGCGGATATCGAGGTGAAAGTGAACGGCCAAGCTTTGGTACAGGCCGATCTCTCGCAGCTGTTGCGACTGATCGGCACCCTGCTCGAGAACGCCGCGCTGGCTGGAGCGACGGCGGCCGAGGTTCAGGTGCGCCCGACCGCCGGCGGCGCCACCGTGTGCGTCGATGACGACGGGCCGGGGGTGCGACCCGAGCTGCGGGAGCGCCTGTTCGACCCGTTCGTCACCGGTCGCGGTCGAAGTGGTCCACGCCCCGGCACCGGTCTCGGGCTCGCCATCGCCCGGGGCATCGCCCGGCGACACAACGGCGACGTACGATACGCAGGCACAAGCCCCGCCGGAGGGGCGCGGTTCGAGGTGGATCTGCCGTCGGATCCGGAGGCGCCATGGCGATGAGCCTGCTCTGGGTGGAAGACGACGCAGCCCTGCGCCGCGTGTACCGGCCGCTGCTCCGGGGCGAAGGCTTCGAAGTGCGGGAGGCCATCGACGCGCCGGCCGCCCGCCGGGCGTTCGCCGCCGACCCCACCGCGATCGTGCTGCTGGACCTGATGCTTCCTCCCGACAGCACCGCCGCCGCCGGAGTGGGCCTGTTGAGGGAGCTGCTCGCCGTGCGGCCCACTACCAAGGTGATCGTGCTGACCGGATCGGGAGACCGGAGGATCGCCGTCGACGCCATCCGGCACGGCGCGTTCGACTTCCTCCACAAGCCCGTGGATCCCGACGTGCTCGCGGTCGTGCTCCAACGGGCCGCATCGCGGGTTCGACTGGAGGCCGAGCTCAGCGGGCTGCGCGATGCCCTCGCCAGCCGCGACCCCGCGAATGCGATGATCGGCCAATCCCCCGTGTTCCTCCAGAGCGTGGAGCTCGCCGACCGCGTGGCTCCCACCACACTCCCGGTGCTGATCACGGGCGAGAACGGCACGGGCAAGGAGCTGATGGCGAAGCGGGTGCACCAGCACAGCGCCCGGGCTGACGGCCCCTTCGTGACGATCAACTGCGGGGCGCTGCCCCCCACCCTGCTCGAGTCGACCTTGTTCGGACATGTGCGCGGCGCGTTCACCGGCGCGAGCCACGATCGGCCGGGGCTGTTCGTGGAGGCAAGCGGCGGCACCCTGTTCCTCGACGAGATCGGCGACACCGAGGCGGCCACCCAGGTGCGGCTCCTGCGCGCCATCGAGACCCAGGAGGTGCTGCCCGTAGGCTCGGACCGCCCCACAACGGTGGATGTTCGGTTCATCAGCGCGACCAACCGCGACCTCGACGCGCTGATGCGCGAGGGCGCCTTTCGTGACGACCTGTATTGGCGGCTGAAGGGGGTGGAGATCGGGCTGCCTCCACTCCGCGATCGCGGCGATGACATCCTGCTGCTCGCTCGGCACATGCTCGCGGTGTCTGCGCCGATGGTGGGACGGCTGTGCACGCTCACCGCCGAGGCGGAGACCGCCCTGCTCCAGCACGCGTGGCCAGGCAACGGCCGAGAGCTGCGGCACGCCCTGCAGCGCGGCGCCGTGCTCGCAGGGACCGACGCCCGGATCGCACCCGAACACCTGGGTCTGCGGGTGGGTGATGCGCCGGATGGGCGCTCGCTGGCCGAGCAGGTGGAGCGGCTGGAGCGCCGGGCCATCGGCGCCGCTCTCGCCGCGGAGGGCGGCAACCGCACGCGGGCGGCGGAGGCCCTGGGGCTGTCGCGACAGGGGCTGCTGAACAAGATCGCGCGGTACGGCCTCACCGGCTGACCCCTCGAAGCTCGGCTGGATGAGACCATCGCGGCTCGGGGTGCTACCGTAGGCGCCGCGGGGGTTGGGCATGCGGCTGTGGGCAGGGTTGTTCTGTGTGCTGCTCGCGTGCGGCGGCAAGGAGTCCCCCAGCGACTCATCGGGCCCGGCGCCCACCGACGTGGGCGATGCCGATACGGACGCCGATGCCGACGCGGACAGCGATGCCGACGCAGACAGCGACGCAGACACCGACGCAGACACCGACACCGACTCGGACACCGACTCGGATACCGACTCGGACACCGACTCGGACACCGACTCGGATACCGACTCGGACACGGACACGGACACGGACACGGACACCGACACCGACTCGGACACCGACACCGACACCGACACCGACACCGACACCGACACAGCACCGGTGGACGCCGGGTTCGTGTTCTTCTCCGAGGTGGTGGACCACGTCGACGCGCCGCTTGTGACCTACATCGAGCTGCACAATCCGCTGCGCTCGCCGGCCCGGCTCACAGACGTGTCGCTGAACCGGTACACTGATGGATCGCCCTCGGCCGACTCCGTCGACCTGTCGTCGCTGGTGATCCCGGCGGAGGGCTACGTGGTGATCGCAGGCTCGCTGGGCCGGGCGCAGTTCGAGGCGTGGGCCGGGCGCCCGGCCGATCTGTACGCTGCGGCCGTCGACGGCGACGGAAACGACGCCTACACCCTGGACGAAGACGGCGAGCTACTCGATGTGTACGGCGAGGTGGGCGTGGACGGCGCGTTCCGCCCGTGGGCGTACCGCGACTCGGTGGCGTGCCGCGACCCCGCGGTCGGTGTGGGCGCATCGGTGTGGATCGAGCGGGAGTGGAGCATCTTCGTGGGCATCGAGCAGGCGTCCCCCTGGGCTGCGAAGCCGGGTGAGGACTCGGCCTGGGTCACCGACACCAGCGAGCCCCCCGACTCCGCCACCACGACCACCGACCCGTACGACTCCAGCTTCCCCTACTGGGACAGCGGGTTCCACTGGGACAGCGGCTTCCCCGGCTGGTACCCGGACAGCGGAGGCGGGGGCACCGACACCGACGACGAGCCCCCCGATTCCGGTGGTACCAGCACCGATGTGGACTCCGCCGCGGCCGACGACCTGGAGGCCCCGTTGTCGATCCCGCACCAGGCGCCGGCGGTGGGCGACGCCCGCGAGGTGCCGGCGGGATGCGGCGGCGGCCGCTCCGCAGACCTCTTCGGGTTCCTGCTCCTGCTCGTGATCAGCGGCGGAGTGCGAGGTGGGTCACGAGGGCGAAGCCGGAGTCGCTGAGGTTCTCGAGCTCGACCACGAGCTTCTCGCCGGCTGGCGCAGGGAGCTGGAGCTTGCGCACGAAACCTGAGCGCGCCTCGGGCCCCGTGTGTTCGTGGGTGAGCTCGAGGATCGGATGCCCGCGCGCGAGCACCCGCGCGCGCACCGAGGGCGAGGCGTCGCTGAACAGGGCCGACATGGCCAACCGCCCAGCGCCGTATGGCAACGGCGCGAGCGTGGCGGCGTCGACTTCGAAGGTGAGGCGATCTCCGGGGTACAGCCACACTCGGCCATCACATGCCCGGTCGGGGTGCAACTCGACGCTGTAGTGCCGCCCGTTGTTGGTTGGAGGCCGCCGATCGGTGGTGGTGAACGCCACCCGCTCGCCGTCGAAGCACGACCGCCCACCGGTGGAGTGGGCCAGCCGGGCGCAGGTGACGCCGCGGCTCTCCAGCGGGCGCCCGTTCTCGATGATCCGGACCGGAGCACAGATCGATGGCGTGTCACCGCCGTCTACCAGCGCGTCGTAGATCTTCGCGAACCCAGGAAACGGCAGCACCCCAGATGCGCGGGGGCCGCTGATCAGGGCGTCGGTGCCGCCGGGCACGGCGATCGGCGGAGCGGCCGCCTCGAACGGCATCACCCGGTCTCCGACCAGCGTGATCTCGGGCCCCTTGAGCGCTGCATCATCCCCGACCACGTACGCGGCGTGGTCGAAGTCGCCGAGCACGATGGCCGCCGGCGCCACGGCCTCGCCTCCTGCGTGCACGGTGAGCACCCACGGCAGCTCGACGAGTCGTGGCACCCACGCGTCGAGGCGCCAGGCATCCTCCGACCACTCCATGGGCACGGCCACGTCGCCGACCGACAGGGTCGGGGGAAGGGTGCTCCGGTGGGGTTCGGTTGGCAGCAGGACCGCCTCGACCTTGACCCGCTTGCCCGGCCCGGGCCACGGGGTGTCGAAGGTGAACGTGCGTGAGTCCCCCGTCGCGATGGGGTGCGTGGCCTCGCCCGGGGCGACATCGGCGGCCGGGAACCGAGGACGCCACCACCCCACATCGGGCACATGGGCCTGAACCGCGCGCAGGCGGGAGGCCACCACGCGGGTGAAGCGTTGGGCACCGCCGGATCGCATGTGGATCGGATCCTTGTACGCGCCAGCGCCGAGCTCCATGTCGCCGAAGTCGAGGTACTTCCCGCCTACGGACTCGAGCAGCTCGATCACGCGCTCCTCGTAGCCGTCGGGCAACACGTCCGCGACGCCGGGACCGACCAAAGGCGACAGCGGGGTGCGCACGAACACGAGCTTGGTGCCGTGCTGCTCGGCCAGGCGCACGATGTCTGGGAGGAAGCTCTCGTCGGGGTGGGGCAGCCGCTGAGCCGTCAGGTTGGTGCCCGACTGGCGGAACATCGTGGGATCGTGGACCGAGAAGTCCAGCTTTGCCGTGGCGAACGTGCGCTGGTTCGACAGCTCCGCGCGCCGCATTCCTTGAGCCAGTCGGCCGCGCGGATCTGCTGCATCATGGAACAGCGTACCCACGCCGAGCCCGCGCACGGTCTCGATGGCGAACGACCGCACCTTGTCGCGGTTGGCGCGCTGCCGATGCAGCCCGTGGAACGACCAGCGTCCAGGGTAGGCCTTGCGCAGCACCGGGTCGTCTACGTCGCCGGCCAGGGCAGCCAGGTTGATCCGGGCGGCGGTGGAGGTTGGCGCCGTCTCCACCAGGGTCTGCAGGCTCGACACGATGAGCACCAGGGTTGGCCGGTGGCCCTGTGCGTACACCCGGTGGGCGAGCATGGCGTACCAGTGGGCACCGATCGAGCCCGGAACCGTGAGCATCTCGAGGCGCTTTCGGATCTTGAGCTGGTCGCCGAGTCGGCGTGGCTCGATGGCGTTGTTCGCCATCGAGTTGCCGAGCACGAGCACTGTGTCGGTGCGATCAGCGAGGCGGCTGTCGATCACCCTGGCTACAGGGGCGGAGAGACGATCACCGTTCAGCACATAGCCCGCGTTCTTCCTCGCATCTGCCTCTTTGCTGTCGGCGAAGTCCTGCACGAGGAAGCCGCCGCCGACCAGCACGACCAGCGGCGCCAGGACCGCCGCGAGACCCGCCACGACCACCCGCATCAGACGGTGCCGCCGGTGACCCGCCAGGACTGGATCCCGAGCGCCGGGCGGATGAGGTCGGACGCCGCGGCGCGCAGCACCTCAGCCTCCACCACACGTCCGCCGCGGAGGAACACAAGATCCACCACACCGGTAGCGTGCACCCGATCCCC
>JBLFXJ010000339.1:0-8812 GCA_047609825.1 Myxococcota bacterium | reverse complement strand
TGAGTGCGCCCGCGAGATGGCGGGCTCGAGACGCTCGATGGCGCCATCGAGGTCTTGCGCGAACCGGGTGCCGTCGAGGAAGTCGAACAGCGTGCGGCCGAAGTGTAGCGACAGCACCTCTGCGAGGCTGAGCTGAACACCGGTGCGTCGCCACCTCGGATCCACGGAGATGAACCGCTCCGGGCCGCGGCCATCATCCACCAGCGGGAAGTCGATCTCACGAAGATCAGCGAGGTAGCGACGCAGGCTCCGCGCGTCGAGATCGAATCGCTCCATCAGCTCGTGGGACGAGACCCCACCCCGCCGTGCCATCAGCTCGACCATCTTCACCAGCTTCTGAGCCTTGTTCATGGCTTTGCCCCCGCAACACCGGTGGATGGAATCACTGTGGTCGACCTCGATCCGCCCTCGGAAGCCGAGGCGGACATTTTTTGGCTGGCCGACAGGTAATGGTTCATCCGTTCGGTGGCGCTCTGCAAACGGTGTGACACTGAACACTTGACGCGTGAACAGTTGTTCAGTAACACAGCACTGTCATCCACGCCGTGTCACGGCACACGAGGATCCGATGCTCACCACCATCACCGATGCCACCATCGTCTTCGTCACTTGCTGGTCCATCACGGCCATCACCGCGGTCGGCGTGATGGTCCTCCCATGGACCCGCGAGCAGCTCCTGCGCACGCACGACGGCGTGCACGCAGTGGTCGAGTGGCTCCTCCCCGGCCGGGTGCCCGCGCCCGCCCGCGTCGCCCCGGCCAGCGCGTCTGCAGAGCTCCCCGAGCTCGCGTGGGACCTCGCCGGCGACTGGACCACGGCTACCCTCTCGCGGTGATGGCCGGGCATCGGCGGGGGGAGGAGCAGCGCAAGGATGCCCGATGTGACGGGTGGTGGCGCTGCACTCGGCGATCCTGTATGGTGATGATCCCTCCGGTACGTTCCCGCGTGCCATCCCTCCGCTTCCGACCTCCCGGACCGCCATGGACGCTCGACCTGCCTTCGCGCCCCTCCGGCGCGTTGTGTCGAAGTATCGCCGCGATGTGCATCAGCTTCATCCGCCGGCGCCGCCTGATGCCCTCACGGCGTTGGAGGAACACCTCGGGCGCCAGCTCCCGCGTGGGCTGCGCCAGTTCCTCACGGAACACAACGGCGCCACGCTGTTCCGCGGCGCATTGCGGGTTCGCTCCGCCGCCGACGTCGCAATCGCGAGCGACCACGTAGCGGGCGTCGTGCTGTTTGCGGACGGGCCCGGAGAGGCTCGCTGGGCCTGGGCCCGCGACGGCACGGGTCGCACCGCATTCGGGCTGTGGGATGGCTCCCGGCTCCACGCCGAGCACGGGTCGTTCGCAGGCTGGATGTCCGCATCCATCGCAGTGATCGAGGCGCGGGTCACCCGTGCTGAAGATCGGGACGCGGTCCGGCTCGAGGCTGACCCCGAGGACGTCTGGCAGCTGGTCGGTGCCGGGGCGCGTGCGCTGGCCGCAGGGCGCCCCGAGCGGGCGGTCGCCTTCCTCCAGCGGGCCACCAACACCGACCCCGACCACGTGCGTGCATGGCAGCTGCTCGGCGACGCCCTGGTCGTGCTCGATCGTGGCGCCGCGCGGAAGGCTTGGTTGCAGGCGTTCCGGCGTGCGCGGCTGCCCAGCGGCTGGCCGGGCGCACCGCTCCCCGACCCGGAGTGCCTCCGCGGCCTGGCGCTGGCCCTCGCCGACGCCGAGGCGTGGGAAGACGAGCTTCGCCGGTTCTGCGACGAGCAGGTGGGCGATGTCGTCACCACAGATGGTGCGGTGCTGGTCGAGGCGGTGGCGCTCGCCCTGGCGCGCAGCTTGGTAGAGCGGGGCCGTCGACGGCAGGCGCGCGATGGACTCGCCGCATTGGTCGGTCGCTTTCACACGTTCACTCGCAGTGAGGCCCCGTGGAACGCCGTGCTCGAGCTCGCTCGCATCGAGGCGGCGCTCGGCCACCACGACGAAGCCGAGGCGCTGCTCCGCCGAATCCGTCGCGGCGGTCCCGATGCGCTCCGGGGCCCCGCCACACTCGTGGTGGCCGCGATCGCGATCACCCGCCAGGAGCCATGGGCGGAGGATCTGCTGGCAGAGGCCGCCTCTCTCGGGCTCGACGATGTGGCCCGCGTGGAGTGGGGCGTGCTGGTCGCCGAGCGCGCGGTCCGGCAAGGGCGGACCGACACCGCCGAGCGGGCGGTGGTCGAGGCCGAGGCCGCCGCGCGCACGATCGGACTGCGCGCGCTGGCCGGCAGGGTCGCCATGGCGCGCGGAGAGGTGGAGCGCTCCCGCGGGCGCGCAGACGACGCGGCCGCGGCCTGGCGTGCCGCCCGAGACCTGGCAGCAGGCCGTGACTCGGAGTCCACCTGGCGGATCGAGCTGCGGCTGGGCGACCTCGCCCTCGAACGTGGCGACCTGCCCGCGGCCGAGCGCAGCTACCGTGACGCCCTGCGTGGGTTCTCCGCCGCCGTGCTCCCGGTTCGAGAGGCCTGGGCGCTGGTTCGTCTCGGGCGACTGGCGCTGGCCGCCGGCCAGGATGTGCCACGTGGCGTGCTGGTGGGCGCGCGCGAGCGGTTCGCCGAGGCCGACCTCGCCGCAGGAATGGCGGCGGTGGATGCGCTCGCGGGTGATGCGGGCCTCAGCCTGCACTGGCACCTCGAGCGGTCGGCCGCGCAGGCCCGCGCCCGCCATGACGCGCAGCGCTCCAGGCCGCCCTGGGAGCGCGCAGATGCCGACCGTCCGGAGCGCCGGCTCGGGGCTCACCGCATCGCCGTCGCCGCATCGGGCCGGGGAGTCGTGCGCGCGCTCGAGCGTGAGATCGACGCCACCGCCCGTGCCGCAGCGACCGGCCGCGGCCGTCCCAACGACCCGCCGGTCCTCCGGTACGTCGCTGCGGTCGACCTGCTGAGTGGCCACCGAAGCTTCGAGGCCTCCGAGGTCCTGCTGCGTCACCTGCTCGACAAGTTGGTCGAGGGCGCTGCCTATCGCGCGCTGCAAGGGGCCATCGCGCGGTCCCCGAACGCGGCATTGGTCGATGGCCTGCTGCGGTGTGTCGAGTCGCCCCGGTCCACGCCATCGCACGCCGTAGCCGCGGCCGCGGAGCTGCTCGGGCTCCGGCGCGAGGTGGCGGCAGTGCGCCCGCTGGTAGCGCTCGCCGAGACGGGCAGTCCCGTGGTCCGACGGGCCGCGGTCGGCGCGCTCGGCCGGATCGGCGACCGGTCCGCTGTCGGCGCCATCGCGTCTGCCTTGGACGACCCTCGCCTCGCAGAGCCAGCAGCGCTCGGACTGCTGATGCTCGGCGATCCGCAGGGTGTGCACTTCCACCGTGAGGCGCTGGTCCAACGCCGCACCGATCTCTCCGGCCATCCGGGGGAGATCGTCGGCCGCTATGGGGGTCCCGAGAACTACCTGCTGCTCCGAGGTGCCGCGTCTGGCACTGGCGAGATGGCGCTGGGCGCGATCCAGGGGCTCGGCCTGCTGGGCGATCCGCGCGCCGTCCCCGACCTGCTCGCCCGGCTGCGCACGCCGGACACCCGTGTGGTCGAGGTCACCAGCGGCGCGCTGGAGATCCTCACCGGGCACCACGAAGACCTGCAGCGCCCCGGCTCCCGGCATCGCTGGGAGGCGTGGTGGGTGGCCCATCAGGATGTCTTCCCGCAGGGCGTTCGTCATCGCGGAGGCGGTCGGCTCGACGGGGGCTGGCTCATCGACCGGATGGCCCACGACGACGCCTACACCCGGCGGACAGCGTACGATGAGCTGGTGATCACCACCGGCCAGGTCCTCCCATTCGACGCCGACGGTCCATGGCGGGTGCAGCAAGCCCACCTGCGGGCGTGGCGCGCATGGTGGTCCTCCAACCGCCACTCCCACCCCGCGGGTCGGTGGTACCTCGATGGCCGGGCGGTGCATTGAGCCGTCGCGACCACCTGCGGGCGCTGCTGGGGCGGCATCGACCTGCGGACCCCCGAGAGCGGGAGTTCGTCGACCGCATGCGGGCACTGGCCGACGTGGCCGGTGATCCGTTCGCCCGAACCCACTGGGACCCGGGCCACTTCACGGCGTCGAGCTTCGTCCTGTCCCCCGAGCGGGATGCCGTGCTGCTCATCCTGCACGGCAAGCTCGGGCGCTGGCTCCAGCCTGGGGGCCACGTCGACCCCGACGATGTGGACATCGTGGCCGCGGCGCGGCGCGAGGTCGCGGAAGAGGTCTCACTGACCGGCCTGCCGTTCCTCGGCCGCCCGGAGGTGTTCGACGTGGACGTGCACACGATCCCGTCGCTCGGCGGCTCACCGGCGCATGCCCACTTCGATGTGCGGTTCGCGTTCGTCGCCGCAGACCGTGATGCGGTGGCCGGGTCCGATGCCCTGGATGTGCAGTGGGTCGCACTCGATGCGATCCACACCGTCCAGACCGATGAATCGGTCCTCCGCGCCGTGCGGAAGCTCCGAGCCCGTGCCTGATCTACGGTCACCGGAGAGGCCGACCCCGCCACCCATGGTCGGCCGCGAGAGCGACTGTGCCGCGGTGGTCGCTGCGCTGGAGCGCAGTGCGCGGGTGGCGTTGGTCGGTGCGACGGCTGTGGGAATCACAACCGTAGCGGCCGCGACTGCCGCGGACGGGGTGTGGATCGACCTCCACGGCGTGACCGAGCGATGGGGGATGCTCACCGCGGTAGCGGACGCATTGGACGTAGCCGCGGATGCCGAGGGCGATGAGTCCGTTCAGCTCGGCCGACTCGCCAGTGCTCGGGGTGCGCTGCTGGTGTTCGATCACGGCGCAGGGTGCGCGGGACCGTTGCGGGAGCTGCTGGACGACTGGCATGCGCACGAGCCAGGCGTGCGCGCGATGGTGGCCGGCCAGGAGGCGCTTGGCATGGTCGGCGAAGAGACCATCGTCCTCGTGTCCCTCCAGCCGGCGGAAGGTGGCGAGTTGCTCTTGCGCAGGACCCAAAGCTGGTCCGCGCTGGGGGAGGCTGCCCGTCGCGCGGTCGTCCACGTCGTCGCGCTCGGGGCCCGGGTCGACCGCAGCGGTGTGCTGGACCTGCTCGGTGGTGACTGGGAGCAGCCCATCGCCGAGGCCGTGGCCGCCGGCTGGCTCGCGACGGGTCCCCAAGATGCGCTCACGGTCACCTCGCTCGACGTCGCGTTCGTTCGGACCACAGCACTGTTCGGCGAGCTGGGCGGGACCGCCCGCGAGCAGGTCCATGCGAGGCTGGTGGCACGACACGAGGCGGCGATCGCCACCGGGCAGCCCGGTGCGATCGACCTCCGCCCCGATCGCCGTCATCGGGAGGCCGTAGCCGCGGCGGGTGGCAGCCTCGGGGCCCGCGCTGCGTTGGTGCTCGCGACCCCGTCCAGCCGACGCGCTCCGGTGCCTAGGCTCCTGCAGCTGCTGGAGCGGGTGATCGAAGATGTGGAGGTGGAGCCTGACCTTCGCGCCGACGCGCTCGTCCGGCGAGGATGGCTGCACTGGGAGTCCGGGCGACGGACGCCCGCTCGCTACGACTTCGAGGACGCGGTCGCCCTGGCGGTTGCACCGCAGGTGCGCGGCAGGGCCATTGCGGGTTTAGCAAGGGTAAAGCTACACAACGGGTCCAACGACGACGCGCTTCGAGACTACCGCGAGGCGACGGAGCTGGCGCTCCAGTCGGGCGACACCGCGGGGGCCCGGTCCATCCGACAACACCTGCCGCTGGTGTTGGTCGCGTTGGACAGGTCTCAAGCCGAGATCGATGGGAGCGTGCGCGACAGCACGGCCGACCTCAGGGAGGCCGGCGATGCGCGGACCGAGGGCGCGCTGGTGGCGGGACTCGCCCGCGTGCTCGTCGCGGTGGGGCGGTCGCCCGAGGCCGCCGTGGACCTCGACCGGCGTGCGATCCGCTGCTTTCGCCGCGCCGCGGATGCACGCTCCGAGGCGGGGGTCCAGCTGCACCTGGCGGGTCTGTTGGCCGATGCTGGCGCGGCAGGGGCAAGTGCCGAAGCCGCCGAAGCCGCGCGGCTGCTGTGGACGGAGCTCGGACACGTAGGCGCGGCCGTGGACGCTGCGGCCCATGCGGCGGTGTGTGAACGCGTCTGCGGACGGCCTGCCGGGGTGGAGGACCTGCGCGCCGACGCTGCCCGCGTGGCTGATACGACCGTGGGCGCCCGCGTGGATGTGGCTGCCGCCGAGCTGCACCTCCTCGACGGTAAGCCCGGGCCGGCGCGGCGGCTGTTGTACGCCGCGATAGGTGTGCTCGAAGGGGCTGACTCCGGCGCGTCGCTGGCCCATGCCAGTCACCTGCTGGGGTGTGTGCACCTCCTGCTCGGCGCGCCGGATGAGGCGCTCCCGCGGCTGGCGCGCGCACGTCGGGGGTGGACCGAGTGCGGGGTGCCGGCACGGGTCGTGCGCAGCCAATGCCTCATCGCTGTGGCCGAGGCCAAGGCCGGTCGCGCGCGACAGGCGGCCGAGGCGTCGATGTCCATTCGGGTCCGCGCCGGGGGCCCACGTGCGGCGCGGCTGGCGGTTCTCACGGAGGCATTCCTGGACGTCCGGGCTGGCGGTGCTGCCGCCGCGGAGCGGTGGTATCGTAGGTTTCGCGCAGAGGGTGGGTGGGTCGAGGCGACAGTGGTGGAGCGCCTGCTCGGCCGTCTGCTCGGCTAGCAGACCGCTGAAGAACTCGCGCCAGCGGGTTTTTCAGCGGTCTGCGCGAGCGCAGCCCCGGGGGGGCGGTCCCTGGCACGACGAAGCGCGTGCAGCGAAGGGAGCTTGCGAGCGAAGCAAAGAAGCGAGGAAGCGACAGGCGTCCCCCGCGGCCAGCGGTAGCCTGGAGCAGCAGGGTGCTGATGACGGCCCGGTAGGGATTTCTTCAGCAGCCTGGTAGAGAGGGTCAGCCGTGCCTGTAGGCTGCCTGCGAGGAGGGCCGATGTGGCTGTTGTTGGGAGTGCTGGGATGCGGGAGCGGAGCCGAGCCCGAGCCCGAGCCGGCGCCGACGGCCCGGACGAAGTCTGTCCCTCGGGCAAAGACAAAGGCGAAGGCCAAGGACCGCGGTGCCACGCCGCCGGCTCCGTTCGTCGTGGTGAAGCCAGCCGAGCGTGACGCCCGCTGGGCCTCGGCCCGGTGCAACGACGGCACCCCGTTCTCGATGGACGTGCGGGATCAGGGTTCAGACACATGGGTGGTGCAGCTCGCGGGGGGCTTCTTCTGCGATGACGGCGTGGTTCCGTGCAGCGAGCGAAAGCAGAAGCTCACCACCACCTTGCCGGTGTCGGACGGCGCCTCCCGACCGCTCAAGGTGGCCGGTCTGTTCTCGAGGTCAGACGACGTCAATCCGGACTTTCACGGCGCGAACCACGTTCGCATGAACTACTGCAGCTCCGACCTCTGGCTCGGGGATGATACCGAGCGCACGCCCACCTCCGGGGCGCCCGAAGGGTGGTTCTTCGCGGGCCGCCACAATGTGCACGCCGGGCTGGAGGCCCTCGTGACGCTGGGCCTGGACGACGCCACCGATCGGGTGCTGCTGGTCGGGTACTCGGCCGGCGGCGCCGGCGTGGTGGGCAACCTGGATCACGTGATCGAGACCCTGCCGGCGATGACTGCGGCCGGTCGGCTCAAGGTGCTGCTCGACGGGTCGTGGATTCCCACATGGGACGCCACCGGCATGCCGGATGCGGACCGGTGGGGGCCGGTCCACCGGGCGTGTGACGCTGCCGTGCGCGCCCGGGGCGAGGACCCCGTGCGGTGCGTGTTCGGCCCGGAGTGGTGGCCGCACGTGGAGGCCACCGGCGTGCCCGTGCTGGTGCAGATCAGCGGGCTCGACGCCACCCAGCTGCCGGCGTTCGGCATCGACACTGATGCCGAGCAGGAAGCATGGCGGGCGAACGCGGCGAAGACCCTGGAAGGGCTCCCGTGGGTGTTCAGCCTCGGCCGGCGCTACCACGTGGTGTCGCTCTCTGACGAGTTTCACCGGATCGGACCGGAGAAGCAACAGTATCGTGACTTGGTGCACGACTTCTGGACCGGGGGAGCGCCGCGACGCGTGGTGGTCGGGTATGACCGGCCCGTCCCCGATGGACCCTGACCGGCGGAAGCGGAGCCCAGATGGCGTGTTTCCGTGGACGTTGGGCGGCAGCACGGCTAACGGTGTCGGCCGCTGGAGGACCCCATGTTGCTACTCCTGAGCCTGCTCACGCTGGCCACTGCCCAGACCCTGTCGGACGGCCCGGAGGCGTCTGCGGAGGTCTCTGCGCCGGGGGGTGGCGCCACCAACGAGGCCGCGAACACGCCGTCGGAGGCGGAGCCACAGGTCGAGGGCGAAGCCGAGTCTGAGACCGAGGCTGAGGCCACAGCCCCCGAGGCCGAAGGTGCGGAGGAGGCTGAAGAGGAGGAAGAGTCCGGCTACCCGATCCGGTTCGAGGGCCAGGTCACACCCGAGACGGCCGGGCATTGGGACCTCGAGGTGCTGTACAACGAGGGGCAGTACGCGGAGGGACTGGAGCTGGCCCGGGCCAGGTTCGATGCAGACAACAGCGATGCCGAGGCCGCATGGCACATCGTGCGCTTCATGTACGAGCTCGGCGAGACCGAGAAAGGGATCGACAAGCTCGCCTGGTACAAGAGCATGGTCAAGGTGGCCGACACCGGCCTGGACCACCATCCCGAGGACCGCCACCTCCGGTTCGCCCGCGGCGTGGCGAACGGGCGATACGGAACCACCCGTGGGGTGATCGCCAGCCTGTTCCTGGCGAGGAGCATCGAGAACGACTGGATGATGGCGGCGGATGGCTCGCTGGTCTACGCGCCCATTGGCGGCAGTGAGCAGCTGCCCT
>JBLFXJ010000338.1:0-8879 GCA_047609825.1 Myxococcota bacterium | reverse complement strand
GGCGGACGCCACTGTGTGGGCCGAGGAGTGTGCCAGCGACGTCTGGGGCGCTCCAGCGGCGTGCCAACCTTCCACAAGCGACTCGCGGTTCAGCCGACTACGTTCGGGACCGTACCGTGGAGGCTCGATGCGGCTGTTGCTCCCCCTCGTCGTGCTGTCTGGATGCGTAGAGTACGAGCTCTCGCGCTTCGACAACAAAGACGACTTCCTGCAGGACCCGCCCGCCGAGGTCGACGTGCTCGTCATCGTCGACAACTCGTTCTCGATGGAGCCGTACCAGGAGAAGCTGTCGAGCAACTTCGACGCCTTCGTCTCGTTCTTCACCCAGGCGAACGTCGACTACCGGATCGGCGTGCTCACCACGAACACCCTGGATTCCGACCACGGCGCCCAGAACGGGTGCACGCCAGAGCAGGTCGAGGCCATCCCGCCGGCCGGCGAGCTGGTGGGCGGCGCCTACATCACGCCCGACACCCCGAAGGCCGACAAGCTGTTCTCCGACCTGGTGCAGGTGGGCGTGTGCGGCGTGGGCCTGGAGATGGGGTACGAGTCGGCCTGGCGGTCGCTGAAGATCGACACGAAGCTCAACCGCGAGTTCCGCCGCCCAGACGCCAGCTTGTCGCTGCTGTTCGTGTCGGACGAAGAGGACGGCTCACCGCTCCCTCCACGCACCTATGTAGACCTGATGCGCAAGGAGGTGAACGCGCTGGAGGACCGCCGACGGTTCAACATCTCCGCGCTGGTGTACACCGACGGAGAGGACTGCTCCAACGCCCAGCGCCAGGCCGCCTCCCGGGGCGACCGGTTCTTCTCCGGCGTGTCCGCGACCAACGGCATCCTCGGCGACATCTGCTCGCCCGACTACAACGGCGCGCTCACCGACATGTCGCTGGCCGCCGCCCGGCTCACCGAGGTGTTCTTCCTCGCCGAAGAGCCCGACGCCGGCACCCTCGAGGTCACGATCGATGGGCTCATCTGGCCGTGCGACGACGGCTCGTGGACCTACAGCCGCGAGATCCGCGACGGCACCGAGGCCCCGGCCATCCGATTCCCGCGCACCAGCCTGCCGCCGGCGGGCGCGAACATCAGCGTGCGCTACTCCCGCGGCAGCGGCGACGAAGACGCGTTCTGCACCGGCACCACGGCCACGGCCGAGGAGGGCGCATGAGGTGGTTCGTACTGCTCCTGCTCGGCTGCGGTGGCGGCGCGCCCGAGGTCGCTGACGACTGCGTGAACGGCGACCCGTGCGAGATCGGCCAGGTGTGCGTGGCCGGCACCTGCCGAGTTGCGGACTGCACCGGGTCGGAGGCGTGCCCGTTCGGTGAATACTGCGACATCGCGCAGTACACCTGCGCGGAGGGCTGCCAGACCGACACCGACTGCCTGGCGGAAGACGAGTGCAGCGGCGGGGTGTGCAACCCCCGCGACTGCCTCGAGACCCAGCGGGACTGCCCCTTGATGTCGTTCTGTGAGAAGGGCGATTGCGAGGGCGTGAACACGCAGGACTGGTGCGGGGTGTGCGACACCCCATCGGACTGCGACGACACCTTCACCTGCGTGCAGTTCGACCCCGACTCCCCGTACGGCTCGTGGTGCGCCACCGAGTGCGACAGTGATGAGGAGTGCCCCTCGGGGTTGTCCTGCCTCACCCTCGACTTTGGCGGCGGCGAGCTGCGCAGCATCTGCTACACCGACTGCGCCCTGCTGTACGAGAACGGCCTGATCGAATGAGCCGGGCTCACTCCACCCGGGCCGAGAGGATGCGGTCGAGCTTGCGGTAGCGCCCCACCAGCGCCGCCGCCCCGTCGCGCTTGAGCAACGCCTGGTCCGGCCCACGCCCGCGCGGAGCGGCATCTCCGAACCGGTGGAACAGGGCGTCCACCGCGTCCATCCCGGAGACCACCTCGGCGAATGGCGCGAACCCCTGCCCGTCGAGGAAGGCGTTGTCGGCCAGGTTCACGAACACCTGGGTGGTGCGGCGGTTCGGGCCGGAGGTGGCGAAGGTGACCCGGCCGCGGGTGTTGCTCTGGGTGACGGGGTCATCCGGGAGGGTTCGCGGCGTCCACACGGCGGTCACCTCGGGGTTCGCGGCGATGCCAAACTGCGCCATGAAGCCCTTGATCACGCGAAAGAACGGCGCGCCGTCGAGGGTGCCGGTCTGGACCATCGCGTGGAATCGGTCGGCCCCGTGAGGCGCCCAGCGGCGGTGCACCTCGAGCACCACCTCGCCCTCGGTGGTGTCGAGGTGCACGCGGTAGGTCTCGGGGGCTTGGGGGTCGGGCTTGGCCGCCCACGCCTGGCCGCACCACAGCCAGAGCAGGAGCATCGACAGTGTGCGCAGCAGACACCTCCGCCGGAAGGGTAGCCAGGCTGGCCCACAGTGTCGGCGCCGACTTACGGAGCGGGCGGGTGCACATGCCATATGCTACCCTCATCCCCCTCCTTCGCGGATGTGCATGCCCCTGCTCCTGCTCGCATTCATCGCCTGCGTGAACGACCCCGCCTCGAAGCGGGGCGAGGGACCGGCCACGCCAGCTTCCACCCCCGCGGTGGATGCCGATGGCGATGGCTGGGCAGCGGACGTGGACTGCGATGACGCCGCACCCCAGGTGCATCCCGAGGCCACGGAGGTGTGCAACGGGCGGGATGATGACTGTGATGGCCAGGTGGACCGGGACGATCCGTCGCTCTCCGCCCCGGTGGTGGGCTGGCACGACGGCGACGGCGACGGGTGGGGCAGCGTCACTGTCGTGGACTGCTCGGAGCCGCCCGGCGTGGTCCAGCGGCCTGGCGACTGCGACGACACCGACCGGACCGTGCACCCCGGTCGGCGGCACGACGGGTGCGACGGGGTGGACAACGACTGTGATGGCGCCATCGACGAAGACCCAGACCGCCGGGTGTACGCCGATAATGACGGCGACGGGTTCGGCGACCCGGACGTCCCCACCGATTCCTGCACCATCCCGCCCGGGCACGTTGCGGACGGCACCGACTGCGACGACACCGACCCCAGCGATGGAGGGTGGCGCGTCGGCTACATCGACGGCGACCGCGATGGCTATGGCGCCGGCGACCTGAACACGTACTGCCGCGACCAGGTGATCGCGCCCACCGGCGACGACTGCGACGACGACTTCCCCGAGGTGGGGCCCGTCCCCGTCGCCTGGTACGCGGACGCCGATGGCGACGGCTTCGGCGGGGATCTGGTGGAGGTGGCCTGCGCGCGACCGGAGGGCCTGCCGGTGCCGGTCGACGGCGACTGCGACGACACCGACCCCACCCGCAACCCCAGCCTCGAGGAGCGGTGCACCGGCATCGACGACGACTGCGACGGCCTGGTAGACGACGCCGACCCCGACCGGGTGGGGGCCGTGCTCTGGTACTTCGACGCTGACGGCGACGGCGCGGGCTCCGGCGATGGGGTGCTGGCCTGCTACGTGTCGGAGCGCCACGTGCGCCTGGGCCTGGACTGCGACGACGACGACCCCGACCTCGGCGGCCCCGTGCGGTGGACCCTCGACGGCGACGGCGATGGGTTCGGCGCCGGCGAGCGCACCCTCGCCACCTGCGACCGGCCCGGGTTCGACTGGGTGCCCCACTTCCGCCACACCGAAGTGGACTGCGACGACGCCGACCCCACCAGCTACCCGCACGCCCCCGAGGTCTGCGACGACGACGTAGACCACGACTGCGACGGGGTCCCGGTGTGCAACCTGTACATGTTGGGTGGCTACCGCGTGCCGCAGGAGGGGCGCTCGGTCACCCGTTG
The DNA here is from genome assembly GCA_047609825.1 of Myxococcota bacterium. GTDB lineage: Bacteria > Myxococcota_A > UBA796 > UBA796. The sequence goes on along the minus strand of JBLFXJ010000338.1, from coordinate 5,107 downwards.
GGACCACGACCACGACGGCGTGCTCGACATGATCGGCGGCAACGGCCCGTTCGGCGGGGTGGCCCGGATTGCGCCGGCGCCCGAGTTCGCCGACCTGGCCGAGGTGAGCTGGCCAGGCTCCCGACCGCACAGCGAGCGGCTCGATGCCTCGGCCGACCTGAACGGCGACGGGTTCGTCGACCTGGTGATCGCAGCGCGCGGGATCGGACCCGGCATCGACACCACCGTGGTGCACCTCGACCCCCTCCCCGACGGCGAGCCCCTGCTCTCGGGACCCCTGCAGTACGACAGCCCCGAGCTCCAGCGCGCGGTGGGGCTGGGCGATGTGGACGGCGACGGCCTGGGCGATCTGGCCGTGCAGACCGACGGGGTGTTCCTGCTGCACGGCCCGCCACCCGATGCCGGGCCGCTCGACGCCATCGCTGCGCTCACCGACATCCTCGGCACCGTGTGGCCCGCCGGCGATCTGGACGGCGACGGCCTGGCCGACGTGTTGACGGTGGACGGCAGCGAGGTGCGGGTCACGCCGGGCCCGGTGCTCGGCGAGGAGCCCCGCCTCACCCTGGATGGAATCCGCACCCCAGAGGCGTCGGTGATCGGCGACCTCGACGGCGACGGCCTGGGCGAGCTCGCGGTCGCGCGTCACGCAGATGGTCAACCGCTGCACATCGTGCCGGGCCAGCTCGACGGTGCACATGACGTGGCGGAGGTGGCCCTCGCGACCCTCGACGCGTGGACCGTCACCGCCCCGGTGGCGCGGGACGTAGACGGCGACGGCGTCGCCGACCTGGTGCTGGTCATGCAAGACGATGGCCTGGGCCTCACCACGGTGTTCGGCCCGGTGTCCGGCGAGATCGCCCCCACCCGCCACGTCACTCTGGGGCCCTCCATCTTCTCCGTGTTCGAGGCCCGCCTGTGGGTGGACGACCTGGCCGGCGGTCCGGAGCTGGACGCCCTGGTCATGCGACCCGCCGGCGGGTGGCTCGTGCTCGAAGACGCGTGGGGTGGCCTGTGATCGCCCTGCTCCTGCTCGCGTGTAGCCTGCCGCCCGTGGTGAACCGCTCGGTCAACACCCAGACCGACGCCACCTCGATGGTCGACACCGGCGCCCCGAGCATGCCGTGCACCGGGGTCGACAGCGACCAGGACGAGGTGCCTGACGCCTGCGACCGGTGCCCAGGCGCGGATGACCGCCTCGATGCGGATAGCGACGGCATGCCCGATGGCTGCGACCGCTGCCCGGGCTCGGATGACTTCAGCGACGCCGACCGCGACCGCGTCGCGGACGGCTGCGACCGCTGCCCCGGGGCCGACGACGGCGACGACGCGGACGAAGACGGCACGCCGGACGCCTGCGACACCTGCCCCGGCCACCCCGACGCGCTGGACCAGGACGCCGACGGCGTGCCTGACGGGTGCGACCAGTGCCCCGGCCTGGCCGACCCCAACGCCCCCGACGGTGACGGCGACGGCGTGCCCGACGCCTGCGACGCCTGCCTGGACGGCGACGACCGGGTGGACACCGACCACGACCGGGTGCCCGACGCCTGCGACCGGTGCGCCTTCGCCCCCGACCGGCGCGACGCCGACGCCGACGGGATGCCCGACGCCTGCGACCGGTGCGCCCTGGGCGATGACTATGTGGACGTCGACGCCGACGGCACCCCCGACGCCTGCCAGCCCTGCGGTCCCCACGACGCCGACGGCGACGGGGTAGGCGACCTGTGCGACGCCTGCCCCGGCTCAGATGACCTGCTCGACGCCGACTTCGACGACATCCCCGACGCCTGCGATCTGTGTCCCGGCCACGCGGACGGGCCCGATGCGGACGGCGACGGCGTGCCCGACGCCTGCGACACCTGCCCCGGCTACCCCGACCTCATCGACCGCGACGATGACGGCGTGCCCGACGGCTGCGACGTGTGCCCTGGCTCGGATGATGGGTTGGACGCGGACGTCGATGGCGTGCCCGACGCCTGTGACCGCTGCCCCGGCGCCGATGACGCCGTGGACACCGACCGCGACGGCATGCCCGACGCCTGCGACCTGTGCCCCGATCCGTGGGCCGACCGCGACCTGGACGGCGCTCCGGACGGCTGCTGGGCCTGCGACCTCCCCGACGCCCCGGATGCCGACGGCGATGGCGTGCCCGACCCGTGCGACCGCTGCCCCGGCGCGCCCGACCACGTCGACCCCGACGGCGATGGCGTGCCCTACGCCTGCGACCAATGCCCCGGCTACTCCGACCACCACGACTCCGACGGCGACGGCGTGCCCACCGCCTGCGACCGCTGCCGCGACGGCGACGACCGCCGTGACGCCGACCGCGACACCGTGCCCGACGCCTGCGACCACTGCCCGGGCATCGACGACCGCATGATCGGCTTGTGCGAGCGGCCCACCGACCCCACCGACCCCGACACTGGGCCCGATTCCGGCTTGGACAGCGGCTACCGCTCCGGCGACCCCAGGCCGCAGGACAGCTGGCCCGTCATCCTGCTCGACAGCACCCTGTACGACAGCGAGGATTCCTCATGATCACCCTCTTCCTTCTCGCCTGCACCCAGACCGTCACCACCGTCGTGGAGGACGAGCGCGTGGTGGTGCAGGTTCCCGAGGCGGTCGACCCACCGGACCACCGGGTGATCACGCACACCGAGCGCGACCTCGAGCCGGAGCGGCCCATCGGCGAGAGCGGGCGGTCGGTGCCGGTGCAGGGCGGCGGCCTGCTCGAGCTCGCCTCGGGGCTGTATGCCGCCACCGACGGTGAGAGCGGGCGGGTGTTCATCGCCACCCCGATAGGCCCGAACGCCCGCGTGGAGCACGCCATCGACCTCGGCGCCGACAGCCTCCCGTTCCGGATGTCGGTGGACGACGAGCGCCCGGGCCGGCTGTGGGTCACCCTGCGCGGCACCGGCGAGCTGGCCGCGGTCGACACCGCCCGGGGCCGGGTGCACGCCCGTGTGCCCGTGTGCCCGGCGCCGCGGGGCGTGCTCGCCGAGCCCGACGCCGTGTGGGTCGTGTGCGCCACCGGGGAGCTCGTCCAGGTCGACCCGGAGTCCGCCACCGTGGTGAACAGCTGGTCGGTCGACATCGACCTCCGCGACGTCGTGCGCGACGGCGAGGAGCTCGCCATCAGCCGGTTCCGCGCCGCAGACGTGGTGTGGGTCGACCCAGAACATGGAGCCATCACTGCCCGGAATCGGCCGTATTCCATCCAGTCCGAGAGCCCAGAGGGTCGCCTTCAGCCCTACGAGGCGGCGGTGGCCTGGCGCATGGCGGCGCAGCCCGAGGGTGGAGTGGTGCTCGCCCACCAGCGAGCCCTCGCCGGCTCGATCCCCGAGACCAATGGCGGCGTCGTGCTTCAGCCGTACTACGGCGCGGGCCCGGCGGCGGGCTGCACCAGCATCACCTGGAGCACGACCAGCGCGCTGCAGCGGGACGGCACAGTCGCCCACGCCACCTCCATCCGCGCGCCGCTGCCGGTCGATCTCCGCGTGGCGCTCAACGGCGGCGCCCAGGTGATGACCATCGACGGCGACGTGCACCGCATGGGGCCGGGGGCTGATGGCGGGGTGTGCCGACTGTTCGGCGGCGACGCCCTCGAGGCCGAGATCACCGGTGTGCCCGTCGCCTTCACCCCAGCACTCGGTGCGCCGGTCTACCTCACCCGCGCCCCGCTCCAGCTCGTGTGGGGCACCAATGTGCTCGAGCTCGCCCCCACGTCCCCCGAATCCGCCGCGTTCGAGCGGTTCCACGTCGACCCCGGGTTCGGCGTGTCCTGCGCCTCGTGCCACCCCGAAGGCCACGACGACGGCCGGGTGTGGACCTTCCGCACCAAGGGCGCCCGCCGCACCCAGACCCTCGGGCTCGACCTGGCTGAGCTGAGCGCCCTGCACTGGAACGGCGAGTTCGACGACATGCGCACGCTGCTCACCGACGTGCTCGTGGAGCGGATGAGCGGCGGGGCAGTGGAGCTCGGCGCCGACGAAGACCGCGCCCTGATGGCGTTCCTCGCCCGCACGCCGCCCCTCGTCGGCTCCGACCGGGTGGATGATGCGGTCTCCCGCGGCTCGGAGCTGTTCTGGTCGGAGGCCGTGGGCTGTGGCGAGTGCCACAACGGCCCCGCGCTCACCGATGGTCGGCGGGTCGACGTAGGCACCGGCCTGCCGGCACGCACCCCCACCCTGCTCGGCATCGCCCAGCGCGGCCCGTGGATGCACGACGGCTGCGCGCTCACCCTGCACCAGCGGTTCGAGGACTGCGGCGGCGGCGACAAACACGGCCGCACCAGCCACCTGGGAGACGACGACATCGACGCGCTGGTGGCCTACCTGGAGACCCTGTGATCCTCGCCCTGCTGCTCGGCTGCGTCACGGTGCAGGAGCGCACCCGGCACGTGGACGGCGGCACGGTGGTGGTGCCAGCCGAGGTGGACCATGACGGCGACGGGCACGCAGCCTACGCCGATGGCGGGCAGGACTGCGACGACACCGACCCATCGATTTATCCGGGCGCACCAGAATTATGCAATGGGGTCGACGACGACTGTGACGCGCGGGTGGACGCGGTGGACGACGACCACCTGCCGCAGAGCGGCGTGGCCTTCTGGCGGCGGGACCAGGACGCCGACGGCTACGGCATCGGCTCGCCGGAGTACGCCTGCGACCCGCCGGCCGACGTCGTGCTCCGCGGCGGCGACTGCGACGACACCCGAGCCTGGGTGAACCCTGGAATGCCCGAGTCCTGCCACCTGGGCGATGACGACTGCGACGGCCTGGCGGACGAGGCCGATCCGAGCTTGCCGGCCTCCCAGCTCCGGCCGTTCTACCGCGACGCCGACGGCGACGGCTGGGCCGACGGCGGCAGCACGCCCGTCTACGCCTGCGCCGCGCCCGAGGGCTTCACCGTGCTGGTGGGCGACTGCGACGACGGGGCCGCCGACATGTCACCGGACGGCCACGACGCGTGCACCGACGGCCGGGACGAGGACTGCGACGGGGTGGAGCCGAACGCGTTCGCCCTGCGGCTCGACCACCGCGACACCGCCCCGGTGGTGAGCCTCTCCGCCGAGCGCGGCGCGTTCACCGTCGAGATGTGGGTCGTC
>JBLFXJ010000337.1:0-8884 GCA_047609825.1 Myxococcota bacterium | reverse complement strand
AAGAGCAGGACCATGGGTGACTCCGGTGTCTGGATGCGAGCAGCTACCCTGCACCGGCATCATCCGGGCGACCCGGCGCGGTTTGTTTCCGCCTGTATCGAGCGACGATCGCGGCTGTCCGGGCCGCGTCACGCGCGATCCGTCACTCCCACTCGATGGTACCCGGGGGCTTCGACGTGAGGTCGAGGGCGACGCCAGACACGCCGGGCAGTGCCGCGATCGCGTCGCGCACCTCGGCGAGCAGCGCCTCCGGGAGGCGGGCCGGCCGTGCGGTCATCGCGCGGACCGAGAGCACCGGGCGAAGGATGATCAGCTCGCGCCCTTCACCACCGATGGACATCGGCACGGCGACCGTGGGGCACTGCCACACGTCGTCGTACACGCCATGACGGCGGAGGGCGTCCATCACGATGGCGTCGGCCTCCCGCAGGAGGTCGAGCCGGTCGCGGGTCATGGTGCCCGGGACGCAGGCCGCTTCGCCGGGCGGCTCGGTGCCGAGCCACCACAGCGAACGATTCACGCCTTCGATCTCGGCCGCGATCGTACTGCCTGCGCGGATCAGCACCTCCCACGAGGGCGATCCGACGAGCAGCACCGGGTGCTCATAGCAGCGCAGGTCCGCCTTCACGCCAACAGAGCGGATCGGCAGCACCCGCGCGTCCAGTCCGTGCTCGGCACCGAGGCTGGCGACCGGTCCGACGAGGGCGTCGATCGACTCGCTCGTGCCGTCGGAGCACAACAAACGCACGCCGAGCCCGGGCCCCGGGAACGGGTGACGCCACAGCGCCTCGTGGGGCACGCCCAGCTTGGCGCCCAGCTCCCGGACCTCCACCTTGTACAGCTCGGCCAGCGGCTCGACCACGCGGCCCTCCGCGAGGAGCTGCTCGATGATCGGCACCCGGTTGTGGTGGGTCTTGATCGTGTCGGACCGCTTGGAGCCGCCGCTCTCGATGGTGTCGGGGTAGATCGTGCCCTGCCCGAGCAGGTGTGCTGTGAGCCCCAGCCGCACGGCCTCGCGATCGAACACCTCGACGAAGGTGTTGCCGATGGCGCGGCGCTTGGCCTCGGGATCCGTGAGCCCCTCCAGCGCGTGAAGGAAGTCATCGCTGGCGTCGACGAAGTGCAGCTTCTCGCCGAGGCCGAGGCCGCGCAGGAGCTCGAGCACGGCGGCCGACTCGCCCTTGCGCATCAGCCCATTGTCCACATGCAAGAGCGCCACCCGCCCCGGACCGAGGGCGTCTCGGAGCACCAGCGCCGCGACGGTCGAGTCGACACCGCCCGAGGCGAGCAGGAACACCGACCCGTCACCCACATGGTCCCGGATCGCAGCGATCTGCTCCTCGAGGTAGGTCTCGAGGGTCCACGTGGGCTCGCAGCCGCAGATCCCGCGGGCGAAGTTCCCGATCATGGCGTCACCGTTCTCGGTGGCGTCCACCTCGGCGTGGAACTGGAACCCGTAGCGACGGTGCACGTCCGACCCGATCGCGGCGTAGTGGTGCGGCTTGCCGGACGCGTCGAGGGTGGACCAGCCCAACTCGAAGAAATCGGGCCCTACGCTGGTGACCGAGTCGAAGTGGCTCATCCACACTGTCTGCGTGCGGTCCAGGCCGGCGAACAGCGGGTGCTCCTGGGTGAGGTGCAGATCCGCATGCCCCCACTCCCGCCCGCCGTGCACCACCGTGCCGCCGTAGTGCTTCGCGATCTCCTGGTGGCCGAAGCAGAACCCGAGGATCGGCACGTCGAGATCGTAGATCTCCTTTGTGTACTCGGAGTCCTCGCCGTGGGACGACAGGCTCGGGCTGCCCGACAAGATGATCCCGCGGTACTCGCGGAACCGCTCGATGGGGTCCTCTGGCTGGAGGATGTCGGCGCGGACCGCGAGGCGGCGCACCTTCGTGGCGATGAGGTGGGCGTACTGGCCGCCGAAGTCGACCACGGCGATGGCGTCGTGCACCATTGGGGCTCCCGGTCTGGTGGGACGGCTAGCCAGCGGGGGCGATGCAGTCGAGGGCCGAGCGCCCCCAGTCGATGTTGCCAGCAGCCGCTGCCGGCGCTCCCGCCCGACGGGCGTGGCCCGAACCTCCGTGGCGTCGACCGGGACCCATGGTCATCCAAAGCCCACTGCAGTAACGTCTCGACCGCCATCCTCGTCCGCGTGGAGACCTCATGGAACTCGTCTCGTCCGTCGTCCGCCCTCACCTCCTCACAGAGGAGGACCGCGCGTCGTTCATCGACGAGTTGTACGCCGCCCACTGCGACGTCTTCGATGGGGTCACCCGGGAGAGCTTTACCAAGTACGTCATCGACTCCACCGCCGATCGCACCGAGATCAAGGTGTTCCGCACGGAGGCCGGCGAGCTCGCGGGCTACATCGCGGCCCACTTCTTCGAGCGGGAGTTCGCCGGCGAGCTGTGCACGGTGATGCGCCTGGAAGCAGGCATGAAGCGGGCGTTCCGCGGAGCCAACGTCGTCGGCCCGTTCGTGGTGCAGCAGGTGATCCAGTCCGCGCTCACCCAGTCCCGCGAGCTGTGGTACCTCGGCTCGCTGGTGCACCCATCGAGCTACTGCGCCCTCACCCGGCACGCCCAGGAGTTCTGGCCGAACCCCGACGTGCCCACTCCGCCGGACACCCTGGAGTTCATGCTCCAGCTCGCCGACGACTTCGGCCTCGAGCGCGTCGATCCCGAGCGCCCGCTGGTCCGCTCCGTGGGGTGGATCACCCGGGACACGCCCGCCGAGCGCGCCTTCTGGCTCGGCTCCAAGCGCCCGCTGGCCAGGTTCTTCTGCGCGCAGAACCCGAACTTCTTCGACGGCCACGGCCTCGTTACCCTGATCCCCATGGGCCGGGAGCGCGTGGTCGCCAACGTCACCCGGTGGGGCTCCCGGGCGGTGTCGCGTCGGCTCGCCGCCGTGGGGCGCTCGTTCCGCCGCATCTCCGGCAGCGACCGACTCACCCACGAGGAGGTGCTCCAGGAGTTGAGCGCCTCGGAATACCTCGAGGGCGTCTCGGAGGACGCTATCCGGCTGCTGCTCACCAGCAGCAAGCAGCAGGAGCTGCGCGCGGGCGAGGTGTTGTTCCGCGAGGGTGAGCGCGGCGACTCGATGTACATCGTGGTGCAAGGTTCGATGTACGTGCTTCGCGACTCCGGCATCGGCACCGACGTCGTGATCGACCAGACCGATGTGGGGGACTGCTTCGGTGAGCTGTCGCTGGTCAGCGGCGCGCCGCGGTCGGCCACCCTCAGGGCGGCCACGGACGCCACCCTGATCCGGATCGACGGCAAAGCGCTGTGGCAGCTCGGCCCAGAGCACAGCGCCGTCGAGCGGCTGGTCTGGCACAACGTCGGCCGGTTCCGGTTCTTCAACCTGATGACAACGTCGCAGCGGTTCGCCGCCGCGACCTCGGACGAACACAGCGAGTGGTGGATGGACGCCGACCGGCGCGTGGTCCAGTCCGACCCGATCACCGTCGCCGAACCCGGCTGGTTGTTCGTCTACGAGGGCGCCGCCGAGCTCGACGAGATGCTGATCAGCGGTCCGAGCCTGCTGCCCATCACCGCCGGCACCCACATCCACGGCGCCCCGCTCGCCAGAATCGCCCTGTTCCCAGCCGCGTTCGGCAGCGCCGACACGACCTGACGCGCCCTCCCGACCCGCATCAGCGCAGGTTCGACCGCACCGCGACCGGGCTGCCCATGGGCACCCGGTACCGCGCATTCCCGACCACCGAGTAGGTCGCCGTGGTCCCGTCCAGGTCCGGCCACCGCACCACCACCTCGGCCTCGCACGCCTCACCCAAGCCGAAGTGCAGCTCGAGCGGGTCCTGGCTGCCCCACTGCCCGTGGCCGCCCACCACCTCCTGGGTCTGGGTCACCCCGCCGGCGGTGACCTCGACCCGCGCCCCGATGGCGGATGCGTTGGCCGTCACGCCGTCGCCGTGGAGCCGGATCTGGAGCCAGTTCGACTGGCCGGAGTCGTTGGTGAGGTTCTCCAGGAACCGGGGCACCGCCGGGCTGTAGCAGTCCTCATCACAGCGAGCCGTGCTGTGGCCGACCACGAAGTCCAGGTCGCCGTCGCGGTCGAAGTCCGCCGCCACGCTTCCATGGCTGCGCATGTGGTCGATGCCCTTCTTCGGCGGCACCCGGTCGAACTGCTCCGGCGCCACCTGGCGCCACAGCCAGCCCCGCGCCGACGGATAGTCGGACGAGCCGATGAACACGTCGGGCCACCCATCGTTGTCGAAGTCGAGCACGCTCGCCGTGATGTCGCCATCGTTCCACGCCGTGATGTCGTAGGTGCGGGTCAAGCCCGTCACCTCGTTGCCCGGCCTGCGGAACCGCACGTCGGGGTCCTGCTCGTTGAACAGCAGCTCGCTCGGATCGGAGCTCGTGCCCACATCCCAGTGCACGATCTCGGTGGTGAGCAAGTCGAGCCAGCCGTCGTTGTTCACGTCACGGCACACGGCGGCACCGGAGTTCCCGCCCAGTCGATACGGCTCGCGATCCGACCCATGGCTCCAACGGAACGCGTCGGCGTTGCTCGAGCAGCCGATCGCTTCGGGTGCGGGAACGCCTTCGCAGTCTTCATCACCCGGGTTCAGCGTGCACCAGCACCGGGCGGACTCGTTGTCGCTCCAGTCCGTGCGGTCGTCCGACGCGTAGCCGCTCCCCACCGAGGCGTTGGCGAACTGACCCGCCTCGTTCCGCCACAGGTGGTTCGGCGCCCGCCCATACGATGACGCCAGCAGCTCGGGCCAGCCGTCATTGTTCAGGTCGCACGCGGCCGCCGACCACGCGCCAGAGTGCGCGAGTCCGGCGTTGATCGACCCGATATCCGCCCACTCCTCGGTGGACAGCCCGAGCTTCTTCGTCGCCTTGTCGAACCCGCCCCCGCCATCGCCCAGGTACAGCTGGTCCTGGCTGTAGGCGCCGCCGACGGCCCACTGCCCGGTCCACAGGTCGATGTTGCCGTCCCGGTCCACGTCCACGAACGCCGCGCCATAGGGCTGGTCGTCGGGATCGGTGAAGTCGCGAACCTTGTCGGCGAGCACGAACGTGCCGTCGCCGTTGTTCAGCATCAGCTCGCTGTGCGCGTCGTAGTCGGCGTCAGCCACGTCGCCATCGGGCAGGCCGGTGTACACATCGAGATCGCCGTCGTTGTCCACGTCCGCCCACACCCACACCGCACCCGGGCGCCCGCGATCGTCGTTCTTGGCCCGCATCTGGCGGATGCCCGACGCCTCGGTCACATCCTCGAAGCCGCTGCCGCCGGTGTTCCGGAGGAGCCAGGCGCTGCGAACGCCGTCCGGCCCGAAGTCGTCGGGGTTGTTGCCGCCCCGCACCGCCAGATCGATCCACCCATCCCCATCGAAGTCCACGGCCGAGAACCGCACTCCGAGGGGCTCGATGGCCTCGAGACCCCACTCTGCCGTGCGGTCCGCGAACACGTCGCCATCACCCGTCCATGCGGTGCCCGCGTTGCAGGTGATGGGCTTGCCGCCATCCGGCTCGTCACCGCCGCAGCCGAGGAGCAGGAGCACTGCGAACATGGTTCCCTCCACACGCCATCCGACATAACGGGTCGGGGTGTGGACCTTTACCCTCACCGCAGCCCTGGCCGCCGATCTCACCCTGGTGTTCGGCTCGTGCGCCCACCAGGCCAAGCCCCAGCCCATCTGGCGGGCCATCGCCCGAGAGGCCCCCGACGCCGTGGTGCTCCTCGGCGACAACGTGTACGTCGACAGCGACGACCCCGTCGCATTCCCGGCGGCCTACGACAGGCTCGCGCGAAAGCCCGGGTTCCGGAGACTCCGAGCGAAGGCGCCGGTGTATGCCGTGTGGGACGACCACGACTACGGCCTGAACGACGCCGGCTCCAGCTGGCCGCTGAAGGAGGTGGCGCGCACCCAGTTCCTCGAGGCCTTCGGCGCCGGGCCAGACGATCCCCGGCACCACCAACAGGGCGTGTACGGCGCGTGGACACTGAGCGACAGCCCTCGCGTGCAGCTCGTGCTCCTCGACACCCGGTGGGACCGGTCCGACCTCGCAGTCGGCCCCATCGATGCGGCCGCCGGCACCGGGCCCTACCTGCCGCGCGACCACGCGGGCGCGCGCATGCTCGGGGAGGCGCAGTGGGCGTGGCTCTCGGCGGTGCTCGCCCAGCCGGCCGACCTGCGGATCATCGGCTCGTCAATTCCCGTTCTGCCGTATTTCACCGGCTGGGAGACCTGGTCGAACCTGCCCGGGGAGCAACAGCGCCTGCTGGATCTCCTCGGCGACGCCGGCGGTGCTGTGGTGCTGTCGGGCGACACCCACTGGGGCGAGCTGTCCCGCCGCGACGCCGGCCTGCCCTACCCATTGTGGGAGCTCACCTCATCGGGCCTCACCCAGGTGTGGCGACGCATCCCCGACAACCTGTTCCGCCATGCCGACCGCACGATGGCCGGGCGCAACTACGGGCGGCTCGTGGTGACCGATGACGCGCTCACCCTGTCGCTGCACGACGTCCGCGGACGCGAGCTGTGGACCGACACCATCCCGCTGGCCACGCTCCATCCGGAGTGATCGCCCGTCAGAGGCCCGTGTCGCCGGTGTGTGACGCGTCGCACGGGAACTCCACTTGCTGCGCCCGATCATCGGTGGGGTCGCACTGGTTGACCCGCCGCTCCTCGTCCACCTGGACCACCAGCCCCTCGGCCCCCCACGCCTCCCGGTCCACGGTGAGCGGCCCGAGCCAGATGGCGTCGCCGGCCCGCAGATCCGCCACCGGGAACAGCCCCACGGGCACCCGGTCGGCGTACACCGTCAGCTCGAACGCACCCGACGCCGCCTTGCCCGTGTTCTCCACGGGGAACCACAGGACCGCCCGGTCCAGCGAGCACTCGTCGGTGCACGCCACCGGAGGCCCGGCCACCAGATCGGGCAGGCCGAGCCCGGTCTTCGTCTCGCTGTTGCCCGCTCGAAAGCTGTTGTAGGTCGGCCAGTTCGGCCGCGGACGGGCGGGCACGCGCCCATCATCGTCCACGTTGGTGATGTTGTAGGCGTGCTGGTTCCAGACCCGCCGCGCCTCAACCCAGGAGTCGGCGGCATCACCCACGACCGTGATCCCGCGGGATCCAGCGATGTTGTAGTCGTTCGACGACACCACGATCTCCGTGGCCCCATCGCCGTCCACGTCCACAATTAGGGGGTACTCGTACAGGGTTCCCGAGCTGTGGTCGGTGTACTCGAGCTCCACGGCCCCGGTCGCGCCGTCGTACACCCACAGGGTCTGCTCGTCCGCATACACCACCTCTGCCGCACCATCTCCCTCGAAGTCGAACACCGACGAGCCGGTCACCGACGAGCTGAAGTCCTGCACCACGTTGGCCCATCGCTCCGAGCCGTCCGCCTCGAGCACCCGGTACACCTCCCGGCTGGCGACGCCGATCTCCGGGGCCCCATCGCCGTCGAAATCGGCGATGGTAGGGGGACCTCCACCGCCATCGGGAAGCGCAACGGTCCACACCTCGGTGCCATCCGCCTCGAGCAGCCGCACCGTACTGCTGTACACCAGCACGATCTCGGGCGCGCCATCCAGGTCCATGTCCGCCACCGCGGACTGGCCGTCGGCGCCGGCGTCCTGCCAGCGGGTGCTGCCGTCCACGTTGTACACGGTGTTTCCGGCCACGATCTCCGGAACGCCGTCCCCGTCGAGATCCACCGGCACCGCGTTGAACAGGCTGGCGTTGCCTTGCCCGCCGGTTCCGGTCCATCGGATGGTCCCGTCGGCGTTCACCACGGTGCGGCCGAACACCACCTCGCCAACGCCGTCGCCGTCCAGGTCAGCCAGGGCTGGCGCGCCGTACACCGCGACCTCCGTGGGCGCATGCCAGGCGAGGCTGCCATCCGGATTCACGGCGAGCAGGCCATCCGAGGCGGCCACGAACACCTTGGGACCGGTGCCATCGAGGTCGCCCACCGCCACACCGCCACAGCCTTGCGGTGTGTGGCCATCGAGGTCGCGCACACTCCACAGCGTGGCGCCCGTGGCCCCATCGACGGCGTTCAGCGCGCCCGGCGACCGATAGCTGCCGCCGGTGAAGGTCGTGAACAGCACCACAGGTACATCGTCGCCGTCCGCATCGCCGTCCCCATCGGTGTCCACCAGCGGGCCCGCCGCGGGCGCAGACATCACCTGGTCGTAGCCCGGGTGGACCGGGTTGGATTCCCAGTGCCACTCCACCACCGGGTCGAAGCTTCCGATGATCGGGTCCTGCGCACACGCGTCATCGGTCGACACGTCGTAGCCCGGGGGGGCATCTGCGGGGCACGCTGGCGGCGTGGTCGGGGTGGGCGTGCTCGGCGTGGTGCTGGGCGACACGGGCGAGCCAGGAGTTGCCGTGTCGAGCCGCTCCTCCTTAGGCTGGGGGGAGATGCCGTACTCGGTGCACCCGGAGGCCAGCAGGAAGATGAGGGTCCGCATCGGTCCATCGTACCAGGCCACCGTCAGAGCCCGTCGAGCGTGCCCGGCGCAATCGCACGAGCCCGTGCTACGACACCGCCATGTGGTTCGCCATCCTCACCTCGGCCCTGGCCGCCGCGCCCGCGTGGACCCTGGCGCCTCACCTGATGGTCGGTGCCTCGGCCCGCCTGGGCAGCGAGGCCGCGCACGGGCTGGCCCCGCTGGGCGAGGTGGGTGTCTCCGCAGCATGGATCGATAGCGCCAGCGGCGACGGGCCCCGGGTCGGGGTGCTCCGACCCCACCTCAAGCTCGGCGTGGACTGGCAGCCCGAGCGAGGCCGCCTGTACCTCGGACCCCGCGGGGTGGTCGCCCTGCTCCTGCCCCAGACGAGCCTGATGACCCTCGAGATCGGCGGGCAGGCCGTGGCCGGGTGGAAGGGCAC
>JBLFXJ010000336.1:0-8905 GCA_047609825.1 Myxococcota bacterium | reverse complement strand
CCCGCGGAGGCGCCGTGCAGTGGCACTCGGCGGTGATCGTGCCGCGGGCCTTCTTCACGTAGTCGATGGCCATCGCCTTCACGATGAACCGCTGGTCATCGGCCAGGCTGTACTGCAGGGCCATGTTCCCGGCGAGCTCGGCCATGTTTCCGAGGGCCAAGGCATGCACCGAGCGCAGGTGGTTGCGCACGGCGCGGCGCTCGGTGAGCACCACCTTGGAGTACCCGGTGCGCAGCTCCACCACCTGCGCGCCCAGCGAGCCGGTGTAGGGCACCATCAGGCCGATGATGCGGTTGAACAGCCACACGCCGCCGGGCTTGCCCGACAGGCGGTCCCACAGGTCGCGGACCGGGTTGCCGAGGGCCTCGGCGCTGGGGAGCTTGAGCATCTGAACCTCCGGAAGAGCGCCGCTATCCAGCGGCCTTGAGCACCGCGAACAGCTTCTTCCGCGCGCGGGCCGCGGCCTCGGTCTCGCCCTGTCCCTGCTTGCCGAGCCGTCGGAGCTGCCGCCGATCGGCAGACGGGTAGGCCTCGACGAAGGCCTGCACTGCCGGGTCTCCCTCCGCCACGATGCGCGTGCGCCACCGCTCGAGCTCCCACAGGTGGTCCTGGGCGGCACCCTCTCCGCCGAGTGCTGCGTCGAGCGCCTCGCGGTCCACGCTCATGAGCAGCGTGGTCACCCGAAGGCGCTGGCGCTTGCGCGCGGGGCCCCTGCCGAGCGCTGCGAGACCGTCGAGCGCGTGGAGCAGGGCGTCATCCAGCGGGAGCTGACGCCGCTGGCCGCGGGTGAGGTCGGCGAGCTGGATGGCCAGCCGCTCGAGCTCGCGCACCGCCTCGCGGTCCTTGGACCGGTTCGGGCGCACGACGCGCTCGGCGAAGCCATCCTCGGCGGTCCAGTCGAAGCGGGGGTTCTTTCGAGCCATGCGGGTCCTACAGCGGGAGCGTCATGCACAGCGTGAGCTGGCGCGGGTTGGACAGGAGGATGTCGAGGCAGCCGGCGCCACCGAAGGTCGGGCCATCGCTGAACGGTCCGGGCGAGTTGCAGTTGCTCCCCAGCCCCCAGTCTTGCAGCTCGGCGCCCTGGTCGCGGTGGGCGATGCAGCAGTTGTCGGACACGTCGTTCTTGTAGTCCTTCCCGGTGAAGTCGGGAGCGATGGTCTCGAGGATGGACTGTGGCGCGAGCTCATAGCCCGGGTCGCAGGTGGTGCCCGAGCCGTCCAGGTACACGCACCGCCAGGACGCATCGACGAAGCCCTCCACCTCGGTGGCGGGGTCGCAGTCGGGCCGGCACGGCAGGTCGCGGCCATCGCAGTCCTCGTCGATGCCGTTCTCGCAGGCCTCGGGGGCGCCGGGATAGATCCGCGGCTCGGAGTCGTCGCAGTCCAGGCCGATCCAGTCGGGCTGCAGGCCGGGGCCGGGCGGGTCGCAGCTGGGGGTGGGGTCGACGGGGTCGCCGGCGCCAAAGCCGTCGCGGTCAACGTCGGGGTACCACAGGCTCGGCGGGCCGACGGTGGGGTCTTCGTCGTCGCAGTCGTCGTCGGAGGCCGCTGTGCCGTCGGGGCGGCTGCAGGCGTAGATGAAGTCGTCGTCGGCGCCGAATCCATCCCGGTCGCGGTCGGCGTACCACTCGAGGTAGCTGTCCTCCGTCACGTCGGGGTCTGCGTCATCCACCAGGCCGTCGCAGTCGTCATCCAGCGGGCCTTCGGGGTTGCAGATCTCCGGCATGGACGGGTTGACGTAGTCGCGGGTGTCGTCGCAGTCGCGGTTCGCGAAGCCCCACCCCTCGGGCTGCTGGCAGGCGAACTGGATGTCGACATCGGTGCCGAAGCCATCGCCGTCGGCGTCCGGACCCCAGGCGATGAGCGAGAACACGTCTACGTCGGGGTCGTCTTCGTCGAACAGGCCGTCGCAATCGTCGTCGAGCACCTCGTCGCCGTTGCAGATCTCAGGGCGGCTTGGGTTCACGTCTGCGCGGGTGTCGTCGCAGTCATCGCCGCCATAGTCAGCGTTGAAGAACCCATCCCCGTCGGCGTCGCACTCGGCCTCGCACTCGGAGTCATCGCAGTCCACCCGGCCGTCGGCGTCGTTGTCGCGGCCGTCGTTGCAGATCTCCGGGCAGTCGCCATCGCAGTCGGAATCGTCGCAGTCGATGCGGCCGTCGGCGTCGTTGTCGCGGCCATCGGCACAGGCCTCATCGCACGCGGGGTCGTTGCAGTCGTCGTCGGCACAGTCGACGAGCCCGTCGGCGTCGTTGTCACGGCCGTCGGAGCACACCTCGGCACAGCTCGGGTCGACACATTCCTCGTCGAGGCAGTCCACCTTGCCGTCGCCGTCGTTGTCGAACCCGTCGCCGCAGACCTCGGGGCAGGAGCCGAAGCAGTCGCGGTCGTCGCAGTCGATGGCGCCGTCCGCGTCGTTGTCGCGGCCATCCCCGCAGTTCTCCGGGCACAGGCCGTCGCAGTCGTCGTCGAGGCAGTCGATCAGGCCGTCGAGATCATCATCGGTGCCGTTGGTGCACACCTCGCCACACACCGCGGCACAGTCGGGGTCGGCGCAGTCGGCGAGCTCATCGAGGTCATCATCCTCGAGGTTGTCGCAGATCTCGGCCGGGGGCTTGTCGTCAGATCCGGGGCCGGTGGACTCGCAGCCGAGCAGGACAACCGGAATGAACAGCCACAGCGCGCGCATACACCCTCCACTGACCTGGCGTGGCCCAGTCTACCGCGGCAGGTGGCGAGCGGCTGGCGTTGCCCCGCCGCGCGCTACCGTGTGATGGCTCCCGCGGAGGCCCACATGTTCGCTCGTGCCTACCTCGCGCTGTCGGCTGCGCTGTACCTGGGCGTAGGAATGGCGTTTCTGGCCGTGCCCGAGTTGCTCGCGCCGGTGATCGAGCTCGACCTGTCGTCGCCGGTGGCGCGGACCGACGTGCGCGCGGTGTATGGGGGCTTCGACCTGCTGTTGGGCGGAGTGTGCGTCTGGGCCCTGGCCAAAGATCAGGCCCGCATCGGGGTCGCGGCCGCCGCCCTGGGCGTGGGTGCGCTGGCGTTCGGTCGCACGGTCGGCCTGGCAATCGACGGGATCGACGTGACCAACGTGGGCTTTCTGATCGCCGAGCTCACCTTCGTCATCCTCGGTGCGGTGGCGTGGCGCACCCTGGACCGGGGCTGAAGCCGATGCATGTGTGCCTCTCCAGCGGGTTCCTCGCGTTCGCCGAGCAAGCAGGGTTCCTCGCGGGACTCGAGGACGCGGGAGTGCGTCCTACGGCGGTGGTGGGAACGAGCAGCGGCGCTCTGGCGGGGGCGTGCCTCGCGGCGGGGTGGTCAGCGGATCGGGTGTTCGCCGAGCTCACTGCGCGTCGGCCCCTCGCGTTCGTGCGCCCGTCGCTGGCGCCGTGGTCGGGGTTGCTCGACCTCGCCCCGATGGTGCGACACCTGCGCACACTCCTGCCCCCCACCTTCGCCGACCTCGAGCGGCCGCTGGCGGTGGGCGTGCTGGGCCCGCAGGGTCACGCGCTGCTCACCGACGGTCCGCTGCCCGAGGCCGTCGCCGCGTCGTGTGCGATCCCGTGGGTGTTCCGGCCGGTCCGGGTGGGTGGGGTGGACTGGGCCGACGGCGGCGCGGGCGATCGGACGGGCCTTGCGGCGTGGCGATCGGCTCACCCTGACGCCGAGATCGTGCTGCACCTGCTCGACAGGAGCCACAACCGCGACCGACCCGACCCCCGCGAGCCCACGCCCGAGCTGCTCGCGGGACTGACGGTGGTGCGCTCCCCCCGCTCCGACGCCCAGCTGTGGAGCCTCGGAGACGTGGTGTCGCGGCGGGATGCCGCGCGGGAGAGGACGCGGGCGGCGCTGGTCGGGTGAAGCATGGACGGCACGGTCTGCACGCGCAGACTGGCGTGGTCGGAATAGTGGGGACCCATGCTCTGGTGCTGTCTCCTGCTGGCGTGCGCCCCGTCGTCCGGCCCGAAGGGCGTCGGGTCGGACTCGGCCGCCCCCACCCCGCCGTCGATGGGCGGAGGGAGCACGTCCGCCGGCACCCCGACCCCGGGCACCACCGCCACCCCCGCAGCCTTGCCGCCGAACGTGCTGTTGGTGGTGCTCGACGACGTGGGCGTGGACAAGCTGGCCACGTACGCCGCGCCGGTGCCGCCCCCGACGCCCACCCTCGATGCGCTCGCCGCGGGTGGCGTGCGCTTCGCGAATGCCTGGTCCTATGCCGTGTGCACGCCCAGTCGCGCCGCGCTGCTCACCGGGCGCTATGGCCGGCGCACCGGCACCTCGGACCACATCATCACCGCGCGGGATTCGCATTCCCTGTCGCTGGACGAGGTGACCCTGCCCGAGCTGCTCGCGCATGCGCCCGACCCTTGGGCCACGGCGTTGCTGGGCAAGTGGCACCTCACGGGGGTGCATGAGCCGGAGGATCTGCTCCACCCGCTGGCGCAGGGCTTCGACCACTACGCGGGCCACATGGAGAATCTGTCGGTCGTGTACGACGCCCCAGGAGAAGCGGCGACTGCAGGCTATTTTCGCTGGCAGAAGAACACCGACGGCGTGCACGCGTTCACCGACCTGTACGCCACCACCGACACCGTGGAGGATGTGCTCGCCTGGGTCGCCGACGCCCCCGAGCCGTGGTTCGTCACCGCCTCGTTTGCCGCCCCACACTCGCCCTACCATGTGCCGCCCGCGCGGTTCGGGCTGACGCCGGAGCCGGGCGCGGAGCTGGCCTGGATGTACGACGCCATGCTCACGGTCGCGGACGCCGAGCTCGGCCGACTGCTCGACGGGCTCGGCGAACAGCGGGAGCGCACCCTGGTGATCGCGCTGGGCGACAACGGCACGCCGTGGGAGGGCGTGCGGCCACCGCACGATCCGGCGCGGGCGAAGTCCACGGTGGCCGAAGGAGGAATCCATGTGCCGCTGATCGTGAGCGGGCCCGGCATCGCGCCGGGTGTGAGCGAGGCGCTCGTGCACCTGGTGGATGTGTGGCCCACCCTCGCCGAGGTCGCCGAGGTGGACCTGTCGGCGGTTCCCACGGCGGGTCCGGTCGACGGTCGCAGCCTGTGGCCCCAGCTCCGCGACCCGGCGACGCCCGGGCGGGAGTTCGCGTACACCGAGCGGCTGTCGCCCAACGGCGGTCCTCCATACAACCGGGACATCCGGGTGATCCGCGATGCCCGATACAAGCTCGTGCAGCGCATCGCCGTGGGCGACGTGCCCACCTGGTCGCTGCACGACCTGACCACGCACCTGGAGGACGGTCCCGACCTGTACTCCAGCGCCATGTCGGCCGAGCACTCCGCAGCCTTCGATCGGCTGTCGAGCGCGCTGGATGCGCAGCTTGCTTCGTTCGAGTGACCGGTTGTTTGATAGGTTGGCCCAACAACGCAGTGAGGCCCCATGGTCTGGGTGATGTGGGTCGCCATCGCGCTGGCCGAGCCCGAGCCGGTGCATCCGCTGGACGCCATGGTGGCGGCGGGCAGGGTGTTGCTCGACGACCGGGCCGACCCGTCCGAGCGGGCGGCGGCGGCCCGCACGTTGGCGGCAGCCGGTGACCCCGAGGCGGTGTGGCTGCTGCGAGCGGTGGTGGCCGACCGCGAGCCCGAGGTGCAGCTCGCGGCGATGGAGGCGGCGATCGCGCTGAACGCGACCGGCCCATGCGAGCGGGTGGCCACGGATCGGCTCAGCCGGATGGAGGAGCGCCGGGCCGCGGTGGACCTGCTCGGCGGGCTGCACACCGACCCCGCCGGCCGCGTGCTGTGGTCCCTGGCCAGCGATCGACGGGTGCCGGCACGCCTGCGGTCGTCCGCCTCCGCTGCGCTGGATGCGCATCACCCCGCGCTGCTCGCCGAGCTCGGCCGGCCGCGCACGGTCATCGATCCGCTGGGCGGCGTGTCCTGGGTCACGGCCACCGGGGTCGTGGGCGGGATCACGCTGTCGTCAGTGGGCGTGTGGGGCCAGTTCGACGGCGCCGAGGTGATCGGCGCGGTGGGCGGGGGAGCGGTGGGCCTCGGCGCGGGTGGGCTGTACGTGGCGCGCAAGCCGGTGACCAGCGGGCAGGGGCTCGCGTGGAGCTCGGGCATCGGGTGGGGCCTCGCCAGTGGGCTGTGGACGACGAGCGCTGTGCACGGTCCGTGGCGGTGGATCGGGACCGACGACACCGAGCGGCAGCAGCAGGCCCGCGACTTCGGGGCGGCGTATCGCGCGGTCGGCGTGGTGGGTGGAGCGGCCGTGGGCGGCGTGTGGGCGGCGCAGGAGCCCGACCCGTGGGATGTTCTCGAGGTGGACCTCGCCGGGTACCTCGGGTCGGCCATCGTGCTGGCCGGTACTGGTCTTGTGGCGTGGCCGGCTGAGCCCGAGCCCCGGCCCGAGCCGTGCTGCACCAACGACACCACCATCGAGTCCACCACCGGTGATGTACCGGCGCGGACAAAGCCTGACGGTGGGGGCAATCGCGCCGCCTACCTGTCGTGGGAGGCGGACAACCGGCGGGCAGGGCAGGTGCTCGCCGCGTCCACGATGGTGGGTGCGGCCGCGGGGCTCGGAGCGGGCGTGGCGCTGCAGGAGCGGTGGGATCTGGACTGGAGCGACGCCGCCTTCGCCACTGTCGTGGGCCTCGAAGCTGCATGGATCGGTGGCTGGACGCCGCTGGCGGTGGGGGTGGATGACACCTACCTCAAGGGCACCGTGCGCCTGCCGTGGAATGTCGCCGTGGCGGGCGGGCTCGCGCTGTCGGAGGCGTTCCCGATGAGCGTGCGCCGCACGGCCCTCACCGCGACCGGTGCGGTGGCCGGCAACGCGCTGGGCGCCGGCATCCCCCTGCTGGCGGCGGCCGACGAGCAGGCAATGGCGGCGTCGATGCTGCCGGTGGGCCTGGCGGGCACGGTGGCCGGCAACCTCGCCGAGCCTTGGCTCGCGCCGACCCCGGGCACCTGGACGATGACCGGGATCGGAACGGTCATCGCGACGAGTCAGACCGGCCTGTGGAGCGCGTGGGACGCCAGCCGTGGCGGCGGACTGGGCCCCGAGCAGGCGAGCGGGCTGACGTTGACCGCCGGCGGGGTCGCCGTGCCGACGCTGCTCATCGTGGGCCGCTCGGCGGAGCCCCGGGCCGACCAGATGTGGGTGGTGGGCGCCGGGGCGGCGTGGGGCGGGTACTACGGCGCGCTGATCCCCGTGGGCATCGGCCAGGAGGGCGCCGGCACGTTCCTCGGTGCGGCCATCGGCAGCGAACTCGGCGTGATCGGCACGAGCCTCGCGCTCACCCCGGGCGTGGGTCTGGAGCCGCGGCAGACGCTGGTGCCGCAGCTGGGCGGGCTGGCCGGTGGCACCGTGGGCGCGCTGGGCACCGCGATGTTCTCCACCGAGGGGTCGGCGGTGGCGCTCGGGGCGGTGGTGGGTGCGGCCCTCGGCACCACAGCCGGCGGCGTGGCGGTGGCCGTGACCGGGGACAAGGCCCCGGCGAAGCAGGCCCGGCTGCGCCTACCCGGGGTGTGGGCGCCGCTGGTGGCGCCCTCCCGCGGGCCCACCGGTGCCAGCACGTGGACCGTCGGGCTCCGCGGCGACGGGTGGTGAGAGCGTGACCACTGCGCCGAGCCGGATGGCGTCGTAGCCGAACCGCTCCCGGATGGCGTCGATGGCCGGACCCACGGGAGGCGCGCCGCCGGCGGGGAGCGGCAGGGCGAGCTGGGTGTCCTCTCCCACCAGGTTCGACAGCTGCACGCCCACCAGGCGCACCGCCCGGCGGTCCCAGTTCGCACGGAACAGGTCCACGATGGCGTCGCCCACCACGCGCTCTTCATCCGTAGGTGGCAGGGTGCGGGCGCGACTGATGGTGTGGAAGTCGTCCCGGCGCAGCTTCAGGGTGATGGTGCGCGCACGCACGCCCCGTCGCCGCGCGCGCCAGCACACCCGCTCGGACAGGGCCCGCAGGCGCTTCTCCACCCGATCCACCTGGCTCACGTCCGCCCAGAAGGTGCTCTCGTTGGAGATCGTGCCCACGGTGCCGCCCACCGGGTCGTGCTCGCTGAACGCTGGCCGGTCGCGGCCCAGGCGGTGGGGTGCGAGCAGGCGATGGCGCACGCCCGCGGACTGGGAGCCGAACCGCGCGCGGAGTGGACCCGGAGGGAGGTCGAGCAGCTCGCCCAGGGTGCGGATGCCGGCTCCGACCAGGCGCTGCTCGCCGGACGGCCCGATGCCCGGGAGCGCCCGCACCGACAGGTTCCACACGAAGTCCAGCTCGCGGCCGATCGGCACCAGGAACACGCCCGCCGGCTTGGCGTCGCGGCTGGCCATCTTCGCCACCACCCGCGTGCCGCCCAGTCCGGCACTCGCCGGCAGCCCCACCTCGTCCTGCACGGCCTGGCGCATCTGGCGCACCGCGCGCAGGATCGCGGCGTCTCCGCCGGCGTCGGACGGGCGGGAATAGACGCGCTCGCACCCGCGGAAGTCGAGGAAGAACTCGTCGATGCTCGCGGTCTGCACCTCGGGACAGAACCGCTCGAGCACGGCCTTCACCCGGGCGGCGTAGGGGGAATAGACGCCGTGGCGGGTGGGCAGGAACACCGCGTGCGGGGCGAGCTTCACCGCCTCGGTCATCGACATGCCGGAGCGGACGCCGAACGCCCGCACCTCGTAGCTGGCCGCGGTGACCACGCCGCGCTGCCCAGGCCGCGCGCCCACAACCACGGGCAGCCCCTCGAGGGAGGGGTCGAGCAAGCGCTCGACCGAGACGAAGAAGGTGTCCAGGTCGAGACAGCAGATCCGAGCGGCGGGTCGCAGCTCCGGCATCGAGCCTCCGCGCTGAACATATGTTCAGAACGACGGATGGCGCAAGCGGGGTCCTGACAACCCGCCCCTCCAGGCTCAGGGACGGTCCAAAAACAAAGTGTGCAGCATCG
>JBLFXJ010000335.1:0-8938 GCA_047609825.1 Myxococcota bacterium | reverse complement strand
GTAGTCGCCATCGCGCACGACATCGCGCAGGTCGGGCTCGAGCTGGAAGCTCGCGAGGATCTCACCAGACCCGGTGTCGACCTCGACCAACTCACCGGTGGCACAGGCCACCCACACGCTGAACCCATCGAGCAGCACGCCGCGGGGTGCTGTGCACACTGCAACCCGGTGGGTGATCTCGCCGCTGTCGGGGTTGACCGCGACGAGGTCGCCGGCCTCGCGCAGGGTGACCCACACGCGCTCCGTGCCTGCCGCCATGCGGAACGGCACGCTGCCGGCGCCGAGGTCGACCTCCGTGTGCACCTGCCGGGAGGTGCCGCTGAACGACGTGATGTACAGCATGCCGTTCTCGGGGTCGACCACCGCGAGGCGCCCATCGGGCAGGGCCTCCAGGCCGCCGCCGAGGATCGGAATGGCCGCACCGCTGGTGAACGGAACGGCGTCGTGTTCCACGGCGGGGTCGTCATCGCCCACCGGGATCAGCTGATTGGCCCCGGGCTGGTTCACGACCACCGTGCGCTCCTTCACCACCGTGGTCGGCCCCGTGCACCCGACGAGCACCGCAAACACCACCGCACTTCGCATGACAACCCCCCGACTTGCACCAAGCTACCACTACCATTCCCGATTGTGTCACCGTGTGGTTCCACACGGCGAAGATCGCGACGGGAATGTCCCGATCGCCAAACCGAGCCACGGACGAACGCCGCTTCTGTTCAGGCACGGACTGTGCAAACTGTCGTGCAGGAGGTGACGATGTTGGTCCTGATCTCGGCAGCCGCGCTCGCGTGCGCTGGACTGGTCCATTCAGAGGGATTGTCGGCGGAGTCGGCCTCGCAAGAGGCGATCTTCGACGTGCACGACGACGGCACGGAGGTCACCTACCGGGTCACCTGGGAGGGCGATGCGGCAGAGTTCGGCTGGCTCATCCCGATCCCGGGCACGTTCGTGGGCCTGGTGGACGCCGATGCCGCGCGATTCGACACACTTCGAGAGCTGACCGCGCCGTGGGTCACCTGGGACGAGGCGTACGAGGACGGCACAACCGGCTGCGGATGCGGGGGCGCCGCAAAGGGTGGCGATGGCCTGCGCGAGGCCGACAACGTCGCCGGCGGCGTGACCGTGGTGGCCGAGGGCTTCACCGGAACCTACGACTTCGCGGTGCTCCAGGCAGACGACCCCGCCGCGATCGCCACCTGGCTCGACGACAACGGCTGGTCGGATGGCGGCACCACGCCCGTGCTGAACACCTATGCCGACGATGGCGTGCTCACCCTGGCCGCCCTGCGGCTGCAGGTCTCCCCGAGCGGCGACACCGCAGATCTGCCGCCGATCACCCTCAGCTACACCGGCGGCGACGTGCGGTTTCCATCGCGGATGGCGCAGGTGGCCATGGCCCCGGCCGTGCGAACCACGGTGTGGGTGGTGGACGACGGACCGAGCAGCACCACCGGATGGGTGACCGAGCGGCTCGATTCGATCCTGGGCGACACGACCGACGACCCTGTCGCGCTGCTCGAGACCGAGCTCGCGAGCCTGGCCGCCACCGCCCCCACCTTCGCCCTCACCTACGTGGGCGAGATCGACGGCCGCACGGTGAGCCGGTTCGACACCCTCGCGGCACCCGGAGTGCACACGGTGGACGCCGTGTTCGTGCCCGCCGACTCGCCGGACGACCTGCACCTGGAGATCGAGCTGGTGGCGGGCCGGAGTGCGGCGCTGGGGCTGCTCCCCCTCGCGCTGCTGGCCCTGCTCCGCCGTCGGGACTGAGGGGCAGGAACGGCACGGGCGGGCTACGCGGGCCGTCCGCCCTCTCCCTCCCCACACCCTCCCCGAGGCTCCCATGGGACTGCTCGCCGGTGGCCCGAACGGCCGCCGCTTCCGGATCACTACGCCCCTGCCCGCCGACTTCCGCGACCTGTACCTCGAGGCGGTGCGCGACAACGCCTTCGTCGACCAGGACGCCTCCGACGGTGAGCCCCGCGTGGGCTGGGTGAATGTGTTCGACGTGGCGTCCACCACGTTCGAGCTCAACGACCTGCTCGTCGACCGCTACCTGGCGTTCACCCTGCGCACCGACGTGAAGAAGGTGCAGGGTACCTACCTGAAGATCGCGCTGGCCCGGCGCGAGAAGGAGGTGTGCGAGGAGCAAGGCCTCGACAAGCTCTCCAAGGGTGAGCGCGAGGTGCTCAAGGAGGCCCTGGAGACCGCGCTGTTCGGTCGGGCGCTGCCCTCCGTGGCCACCACCGACGTGTGCTGGGACATCCACACCGGCGAAGTGACGGTGTTCTCCACCTCCGAGGCCACCCTCGAGCACGTGCGGCTGCTGATGCGCGACACCTTCGGCGTGCGCATCCACCCGGAGCGCCTGTGTGACTGGGCCGCCGACAAGATCGGCTGGAAGGAGCTCGGCGAGCGCATCGAGGCCCACCTCGGCGGTCGGTCGAGCTCGGATGACACCGTGGTGGATGGCCACCACGAGGGCGACCCCATGGAGCGCCAGGCGTTCGGCCTCGGCAGCGACTTCCTCACCTGGCTCTGGCTCCGGGGCGAGGCGAGCGAGGGCATCTTCCGGGTGCTCGACGCGCGCGGTGCCCGGGAGGAGGCGCTGCGCAAGCGGGGCGCCGATTCGGGCGAGGGCGGGCAGTGGGATGACGTGACCGAGTCCCTGCGCCAGTCCGACCTCAACCTGTGGATCGACAGCCGGCTGAAGCTCCGTGAGCTGGTGGAGGATGACCCCTCCACTACCATCCTGCTCGGCGCCTCACCGGCGGCGTCGCCCGAGGCCCGCCGCAACCTGAACCAGGGCAAGCGGCCGGTCGAGGCCCGCATCGGCATGAAGCTGAACGACCTCGAGTCCCACCTGTCCCTCCAGGCGAGCCCCGATGGGCTGAAGGTGAGCAGCATCAAGCTGCCCACGGTGGTGAACTCCGGCCGCGACGAGAAGCTGCTCGAGCGCGCCGTGCTGCTCGATCTGCTGCACATCACGATCAAGCAGCTGTTCCAGCAGTTCTTCCTCGCCCGCACCAGCCCGGACTGGGACGAGCGCGTGACCGAGTGGCTCGCCGAGGAGTGAGCGAGATGATCGGCGGGCCCGCGGGCCCGTCGCCCGCACATGGGTCACCCGCCAGTCGATGCAATGGACGCGCCGCGCCACCGTACACAGCGCAGTGCGGAGGCCGGATGCTGTCGTTGGTGGGTGCCGTGGTGGTCGCAGGCGTGTGTTGGATGAGCGGCAAGGAGGGGTGGGCGATGTTCGTCATCGCGCTGTACCTGGCGCAGGCCGTGTTGTTCTCGATGCTCTGACCGGCCGCGTTCACGTGGCTGTGAGCCTCGGAGCGTGGCCCCGCGCGTGCAGTGCGCATACGGGTCACCGCGCCCCGGTTGAACCGCCCCTGTAGGCAACCCCCATGTGCCCTGTCGCCCACCCTGGCCTGCGGATCGGACCGTATGTGCTGCAGCAGCCCCTCGGCCGCGGCGGCATGGCCGAGGTGTGGCGGGCGCAGCACGACCGGTGGCCCGCGCAGCTCGCGCTGAAGCTCGTCACCGCACAGACCGCGGACGGGCTGCGGGACGAGGTCCGGGCGGCGGCCGCCCTCGACCACCCCAACGTGGTGCAGATCCTCGACGTGGGCGGCTGGGAGATCGAGGGGCAGGTGCGCCCGTGGCTGGTGATGGAGCTGGGCACCGGCACCCTGCGCCATCAGCTCGGCGAGCTCGGCTGGGCTCAGGTGCGCGACCTGCTGCACCAGGTGCTCGCGGGGCTGGCCCATGCCCACGCCCACGGCGTGATCCATCGGGACCTCAAGCCTGCCAACGTGCTCGCGGTGGGCGCCGGCCCCACCTGGAAGCTGGCCGACTTCGGCATCGCGGCGCTGCTGGAAGACGACCAGGCGGCGAGCAGTGGCACCACCGGCACGCCACGGTTCATGGCGCCTGAGCAGATCCTCGGGCGGTGGCGCGACCAAGGGCCATGGACCGACCTGTATGCCCTGGGCTGTGTGGTGCACGAGCTGGCCTCATGGGCGCACCCGTTCGCCGGACTGTCCGCATTGGAGGCTACACACCAGCAGGTGTCGAATGGGCTGCCGCCGCTGGATCTCGTGATCGACGCCCCCGCTGCACTCGTCGCCTGGGTGCAGCGCCTCACCGCGCGGCGCCCCGAGGACCGGTTCCAGCGGGCGGGCGAGGCGGCACGCGCGCTCACGGCCATCGACCCTGGGTCGCGCCCCCGTCCCAGCACGCCCAGCCCACGCGTCTGGCTGCCCGGGAGCGGGCTCGGGCTGGTGGGGCTGCGCTCGCTCCCCCTGGTCGGGCGCGCCGATGCCCAGGCCACCCTCACCGCCGCCGCCGATCGGGTGCTCGCCGAGCGCAGGTTGCACGCAGTGCAGCTCACAGGTCCCGCTGGCGTGGGAAAGTCGGCGTTGGCGGAGTGGCTCGCTGTGTCGGAGGCGGCGTCGGCCCGGTTCGACGTGCTGCGCGCCAGCCACAGCCAAGTGTCCACACCTCGCGATGGCCTGAACGGGATGATGAGCCGGGCGCTCCGCGTGCGCGAGCTCGGCCATGACGGAATCCGCGCCCGCCTAGAGCGCACCCTGCCCCCCGACGTTGCGGAGGCCTTGGCCGCGGTGCTCGCCCGGCCGGGGCCCATCCCCACCGACCAGCGATTCGCCGCGTTCCGGCTGTGGCTCGCCCAGCGCCAGCACCCGATCATCCTCTGGCTCGACGACGTGCAGTGGGGTGCCGAGGCCGTGCGCTTC
The DNA here is from genome assembly GCA_047609825.1 of Myxococcota bacterium. Lineage (GTDB taxonomy): Bacteria > Myxococcota_A > UBA796 > UBA796. Next base: position 4,178 of record JBLFXJ010000335.1, on the reverse strand, counting down.
GTGCGCTGGCTCGCCACCACCGACCCGCTGCCGGTGCTGGTCCTGCTCGCGGCCCGCACCGAGTCCCTCGCCGCGCACCCTCGGGTGGCGGCAGCGCTGGAGCGCCTCGCTCCGCAGCGGATCGACCTGGGCCCGCTGGACGACCTCGGCCGCCGGGAGCTGGTCCGGTCGCTGCTCGGACTCACCCCCACGCTGGCCGCCGAGGTGACCGACCGGAGCGATGGCAACCCCCTGTTCGCGGTGCAGCTCGTGGAGCACATGGTGCAGCGCGGGGTGCTGGAGCCGGGCCCCTCCGGGTTCGCCCTGGTCGACGGCGCCGCCCCCACCCTCCCCGCCGGGCTCACCGACGTGTGGTCCGCCCGCCTGGCAACGCTGCTCGCCTCCGCCGCCCACCCCGACGCCGAGACCGCGCTCGCGGTGGCCGCCGCCCTGGGCTCACGGGTGCCGACCGATCTGTGGCGACAGGCCTGCGCTCGGGCTGGGTTCTCGCCGCCGGCCGACCTCGCCGACCGCATGCATGCCCAGGGCCTCGCGGCGGTGGACGACGAGGGCTGGGCGTTCGTGCACGGCATGCTCAGGGAGGCCGTGGCCGAGCGGTCCCGCGAGCGCGGGTCGTGGGCGGCGTGCTGCGATGCGGTGGCCCAGGTGCTGGACGTGGAGCGAGAGCCCGGACGCGTGGCCCTCCTGCTGCTCGACGCGGGCCGCCTGGAAGATGCCATCGAGCCGCTCCGGCTGCACGCGATCATCCTCAGCCAGTCCGGTCGGCCCGCCGCCGCGCTGGCGGCACTCAACCGACGGGCCGCCGCACTGGACGCCCTCGGAACGCCCGCCGGCGACCGCAGCCGGGTGTCCAGCCAGGTCGCGCGGGCCCGATTCATGACCTCCCTCGGCGACGTGGAGGGGGCGCGAGAGCTGGCGAAGAGCGCCCGGGACCGCGCGGTGGAGGCCGGCTGGCGGAGCCTCGAGGGCGACGCCGGCAACGCCCTCGCGGTCACCGAGCGCATCCTCGGAGACGCTCAAGCCTCCAGGGCGGCCGCCGAGAGTGCACTGGCGGCGTTCACCGCGGCGGACGACCGCATCGGCATCGTGCGCGCCCATGGGCTGCTCGCAGACGTGTGGCAGGGCGACGTGAGGCTGATGATCGACCGGATCCGCGCCGGGCTCGACGGCATGGCGGACTCGCATGCCACCGGCGCCTTGTACGCCAATATGCTCACCCGGCTCGCCAACCTGTACTGGAGTGCCGGCGACCTCGACACCGCGGGCGCGATGTATGTCGAGTCCGTCGACCGATTCCGCGCCTTGGGCAACCGCAACCTCCAGGGCCAGTGCGTGATGGCGCGCGCCGCCATCGCATGGAGGCGCAGCGACCTCGACGCCGCCGACCGACTGCAGGCCGAGGCGAAGGTGCTCCTCGAGCCCCTCGGGCTCCCCCGCACCCGCTCGGCGCTCAAGGTCGCAGACGGGGTGCTCGCCCGGGCGCGGGGCGATCGGGTCACGGCCGAGCAGCGCGTGCGCGAGGCCCTCCGCATCCAACACGACAGCGGCATGCGGAACCGACCCGAGGCCGAGCTGGTGCTCGCGCTGCTCCTGCTCGAGACCGGGCGCACCGGCGAGCTCCGCTCCCTGGTGGACCGCATCCGGCGGCGGTATGCCCAGCTCGCCCGCCCCGATCAGCTCGCCTCACTGGAGCTGCTCGAGGCCAATGCGGCGGACGGCCCCGAGGTGTACGAGGCGGCGGCCAAGGCCGCCGAAGCGCTGCTCCGGGGACCGGCCTGGCAGTCACTGCCCGAGCCCGACCAGGCCGAGCTGGTGCGCAGCCTGCGGGCCCTGGTGCTGTCCCAGGGGTGGCCGCTGGCGCCGGTCGAGGCCCTCGAAGCCGCCCTCGACCGCTGATCCTGGACAGCGCCTGTCGCTGTCGCTACCGTCGGCACATGCTCGATCCACACCTCCTCCCCGACCGCCTCGACGCCGACGGCTTCGTGGTCCGCTCGTGGATGCCCGGCGACGGCCCGGGCCTGCTCGCCGCCCTGCTCCCCTCCCACGCCCACCTGAAGCGGTGGATGCCGTGGTCCGACCCCGACCCCGACCCCGACGAGGTGGCCCAGCGGGTGCGAACGTTCCGCGGCGACTGGCTCCTCAGCACCAACTTCGTGGCCGCCGTGTGGGACCCCACCGAGACCATGGTGCTCGGCGGAACCGGGTTCCACCTGCGGGGGCGACCGCTGGAGCGCGCCGAGGCCGAGATCGGGATGTGGATCGCGGCACCCGCGGCGAATCGAGGCCTCGGCACCGCCGTGCTGCTCGAGATGCTGTCGTGGGGGTTCGACACCTGGGGCTTCGAACGCCTGGAGTGGCACTGTGATGCCGAGAACCACGCGAGCCGGCGGGTCGCCGAGAAGGCGGGCATGCGCCTGGAGGGCACCCGGCTGGGCACGTGGCGGGAACGGGGACGCTGCACCACCCTCGCGTTCGCCATCACGCCAACGGCCTGGAGGCGGCGAGCCGGCTAAGGCGCCCCATGCGTTTTCTGCTTCCTCTCCTCGTCCTCGTCGCGTGCAAGCGCGACACCCCTCCCCCCGTCGAGGTGCAGCCGGAGGGCTCCACCGGCTGCCGCGAGGTGGCTCCCGTGCGCACCACCGGGGCGATGGTGGTCAGCGCGCACCCCGAGGCGAGCCGCATCGGCGCCGACATCCTCCGGGCGGGCGGCTCGGCGGCCGATGCCGCCACCGCGATGGCCATCGCCCTCACCCTGGTCGAGCCGCAGTCCTCCGGCATCGGCGGGGGCGCCTTCCTGCTCCACCACGACGCCGAGACCGGCACGCTGACCGCGTGGGATGGGCGGGAGACCGCACCGAAGGCCGCCGATCCGGCGCTGTTCATGGGCGAGGCCGGGCCGCGCCCGTGGCCCGAGGTGGTGCCGGGTGGACTGTCCGTGGGCACGCCCGGCTTGCTCCGGATGCTCGAGGCGCTCACCGCCGAGCACGGCGCGCTCCCATGGGCCGACCTGGTCCGCCCCACGGTGGCGCTCGCCGAGACCGGGTTCACGGTCACGCCGCGGATGGCGAAGTCGGTCTGCCAGTGGGAAGGCCCGGACGGCACGCCGGGCTGTGCGGGGGTCGGAGGTCTGCCAGCGTTCCTGAAAGGCATCGATCCGCTGCGGAAGAACCCGGCCTCGTTCGCCTATTTCTATCCCGATGGGGTCGCTGTTGCGGCAGGCGACACACTGCGGAATCCCGGGCTGGCGTCGGTGCTGAGCGCAGTGGAGACCGGCGGCGCCGACGCGTTCTACACCGGCCCGGTGGCCGACCGCATCGTGCAGGCCGTAGCCCAAGCAGAGCGCAACCCGGGCCTGCTCACCACCGCCGATCTCGCCGCCTACACCGCGGTGAAGCGCGAGCCCGTGTGCCTCGACTACCGCGGCCACCGGGTGTGCGGTCACCCGCCACCCACCTCCGGCGGCACCACCGTGCTCGAGATCCTGGGCCTGCTCGAGTCCCGCGATCTGTCCGCCCTCGACCCCGACGGCCCGGAGCTGGCCCACCTGTTCACCGAGGCCGCGCGCCTCGCCTGGGCCGACCGCGACCGCTACCTGGGCGACCCGTCCTTCGTGCCGGTGCCGGTCGACGCCATGCTCGATGATGCCTACCTCGCCCAGCGCGCCACCCTGCTCACGGACGCTCGCGCCGCCGAGGTCACGCCTGGCGACCTGCCAACGCCGGCACTCGCCGAGGCGGGCGCCTGCCCCGAGGGCGCCGACACCACCCACCTGGTGGTGGTCGACGCCTCCGGCGACGTGGTGAGCATGACGTCGAGCATCGAGAATGCCTGGGGCTCGGGCACGATGGTCGACGGGTTCCTCCTGAACAACCAGCTCACCGACTTCGAACGGGAGCCCGGTCTGGCGAACTCCCCCGCAGCGTGCAAGCGCCCGCGCAGCTCAATGGCTCCGGTGATCGTGTACGCGCCCGACGGCTCGGTCGAGCTGGCCCTGGGCTCGCCAGGCGGGTCGCGGATCATCCAGTACGTTGCGCGCACCCTGGTGAGCGTGGTCGACCACGGCATGGATGCACAGGCGGCGATCGCCCGACCGAACCTCGCGAGCGGCGGCCGCCTCGAGCTGGAGGACGACTGCGGCGCGCCCGCGTGGTCCGACGCCACGGTCTCGGCCCTCGAGG
>JBLFXJ010000334.1:0-8975 GCA_047609825.1 Myxococcota bacterium | reverse complement strand
CGAGGTGGGCGGGCAGACCTTCATCGCCGAGCACCCCACCATCGACGACCAGGAGGGGTGCCTCAAGCAGATCGGCCAGGGCGCCGTGCCGAATCAATACGGCACCTGGTGGTTCAACCGCTCGTCGTGGTGTCCGGGGATGCAGGTGGAGCCGTGGGTGTTCGAGATCACCGACCAGGTGACGCCCGGGCAGCGCTCCACCATCCGATACACCACGAACTACGGCGATCCAGTGGTGGACGGGAGCATCGACCTGTCGAGCTACGTGACGTACTGGCGGTAGCGAAAGCCCTGGATCGGGCGCGCGCCGGGTGCGCCTCCGCCGGTTAGGCCCGCGGGTCTGACGGTACCGAGGTCACCATGAGCCGCTACACGCCCGCCGACATCGAGTCCAAGTGGCAGAACCGCTGGCTCGACGAGGGCACGTTCCACGTCGAGGCGGATGCCGCCAAGCCCAAGCACTACGTGCTGTGCATGTTTCCCTACCCCTCGGGGTCGGGGCTCCATGTCGGCCACCCCGAGAGCTACACGGCGGTGGATATCGTCGCTCGCTACAAGCGTATGCGCGGCTTCAACGTCCTGAACCCCATGGGCTTCGACTCGTTCGGGCTGGCGGCAGAGCGCGCCGCCCAGCGGGAGGACCGCCACCCCGCCGGCATCACCCGCGAGCGCATCGACTACTTCCGCACGCAGATGCAGGCGCTGGGCTTCTCGTTCAACTGGGAGCGCGAGATCTCCACCTGCGAGGTCGACTACTACAAGTGGACCCAGTGGATTTTCCTCAAGCTGCACGAGCAGGGGCTGGCCTACCTGGCCGACGTGCCGGTGAACTGGTGCCCGGCGCAGGGCACGGTGCTCGCCAACGAAGAGGTGGTGGACGGCCGCTACGTCGAGACCGGCGACCCGGTCGAGCGGCGCAACATGAAGCAGTGGATGCTGAAGATCACGGCCTATGCCGAGCGGCTGCTGGCCGACCTCGAGGGCCTGGACTGGCCGCCGGGTCTGATCGAGATGCAGAAGCAGTGGATCGGGCGATCCGAAGGCGCACAAGTGAAGTTCGAGCTGGCCGGTGGCGCGGGCAGCTTCGAGGTGTACACCACGCGCCCCGACACGTTGTACGGCGCCACCTACTGCGTGCTCTCCCCCGAGCACCCGCTGGTCGACGCGATCACCACCGCAGACCAGTCCGACGCGGTCAGCGCCTACGTCGCGGCGGCGAAGAACAAGTCCGACATGGAGCGCCAGGTCGCCGCCGAGCGCGAGAAGACCGGCGTGTTCACGGGTGCGTACGCCATCAACCCGGTGAACGGCGAGCAGGTGCCCGTGTGGGTCGCCGACTACGTGCTCATCACCTACGGCACCGGCGCCATCATGGCGGTGCCGGCGCACGACGAGCGCGACCACGCCTTCGCCACCAAGTTCGGCCTCGACATCCGGCCCGTGTATAACGAGGGCAAGGGTCACGACTACGCCGAGAGCGCCTGGCCGGGCGACGGCACCGCGATCAACTCCGGCGAGTACGACGGCATGCGCATGGCGGCGTTCAAGGCGGCGATCATCGACCGCCTGGAGGCCGACGGCACGGGCGAGCGAAAGGTGAACTACAAGCTGCGGGACTGGCTGTTCAGCCGCCAGCGGTACTGGGGCGAGCCGTTCCCGATGGTGCACCTGGAGGATGGGCGCGTGGTGCCGGTGGACGCCGCCGACCTGCCCGTCGAGCTGCCCCACATCGACGAATACAAGCCCACCGCCGACGGCGAGCCGCCGCTGGCCCGCGCCGACGCCGACTGGCTGCAGACCACCTGGCGGGGCCAGCCGGCCACCCGCGAGACGAACACGATGCCCCAGTGGGCGGGATCGTGCTGGTACTACCTGCGCTACATGGATCCGCACAACACCGAGCTGCCGTTTGGTGAGGCGGCGGTGAACTACTGGCAGAGTGTCGATCTGTACGTCGGCGGAGCAGAACACGCGGTGCTGCACCTGCTGTACGCCCGGTTCTGGCACAAGGTGCTGTTCGACTGCGGCCTGGTGCCCACGAAGGAGCCGTTCCAGCGCCTGTACAACCAGGGGATGATCCTGGCCTATGCCTACCGCTCTGAGGCCGGCAAGTACCACCACCCCGACACAGTGGAGCAGCGCAAGGATGAGTTCGCCGAGCTGAAGTCCGCCTGGTCCCAGCAGGTGGTGAAGACCGACTGGTACGTGAGCGAGACCGGCGAGCCGGTCGAAGAGAAGCTCGGCAAGATGGGCAAGTCCCTGAACAACAGCGTCGACCCGCTCGAGATCGTCACCCGCTACGGCGCCGACACCCTGCGCACCTACGAGATGTTCATGGGCCCGCTGGACAGCGCCCTGCCCTGGCAGACCACGGGCTGCGACGGCGTGTTCCGGTTCCTCTCCCGGTCCTGGCGACTGCTGATCGACGAAGAGAGCGGCGAGGCCCGCCCGGCGGGCAAGACCAGCCGCGAGGCCCGCATGGCGCTGCACGTGGCGATCAAGGAGGCCACCGAGGGCATCGAGCAACTCAAGCTGAACACGCCGGTGAGCCGGATGATGGAGTTCGTGAACGCCTGCCGCGGGGCCGTGCCGGCCCGCGAGGATGCCGAGGCGTTCGTGAAGGTCCTCTCGCCGTGGGCGCCGCACCTGGCCGAAGAGCTGTGGGCCCGCCTGGGCCACGCCGAGACCCTGTCCTATGCGCCGTGGCCCGAGTGGGACCCCGCAGCGCTGGTGAAGGAGAGCATCACCCTGGTGGTGCAGGTCACTGGCCGGGTGCGGGCGAAGATCGACGTGCCGCCCGACATCAGCAAGGAAGACGCCATCGCCGTCGCGAAGGCCGACGAAAATGTGCAACGGTTCCTCGAGGGCAAGACCATCCGCAAGGAGATCTTCGTGCCCGGTCGACTGGTGAACCTCGTCGCCACGTAGGGCCGAGGTGTCAGGCGCACTCGAGGATCAGCAGGAGCTGCTGCTTCTCGGGCGTCCAGAAGCCGTGCATTGCACCGGAGTAGAGCGCCGAGTTGCCCACCTACGTGTCAGGTTGCGTGACCCGCGCCTGCAGATCGATGCTCGGGATCTTCACGATCTCGAACGTCACCGACGCCAGCAGGACCGCGCCGTCGGTCTTCGCGAACTCATCGCTGATCCGCTCCTGGAGCGCGTGCTTGGTGGCGCGACGGCGCCGGTAGTCCACGATGTATCTGAGGTTGAACGACATCCAGTTGTCGGTCAAGGTGATCGCGAGCGTGGGCTCGAGCTGGGCGTGCTCGATGTAGTACTTGCTCACCACCTCCCCCAACACGCCGTGGACTGCTCGACGTACTCCGACAGCACCTCCGCGGCGGCCCGCACCACGATCTGCTTCGCCAGCTCCCGGTCCGAGCCATACCGGATCGGCAAGGCGAACTCGTCCCACACGAACGGGAAGTCCTGCGAGTAGTTGTAGATCGGCCCCCGGAACACGAACGCGTTGCTCAACTTGACGATGCGGCCGCTGTAGTTGTCGGTCGACACCCACTCGCCGATCTCCATCATCGTCGTGTAGATGCTGTCGATGTCGATGACGTCGCCCCGGATGCCATGGATCTCGATGCGGTCTCCTGGCTGGTACACCCGGACGAAGAAGATGTAGAACGAGCCGGCCACGCTCAGGAACAGCTCCTGCAACGTGATGGTCACGCCCGCAGTGAGCAGCCCGATCGCGAGTGCGAAGTCGTCGATGTTCCCGGTGAAGTACGAGACCGAGAGCACCGCGGCGATCGCATAGGCGATGACCTCGATGCCCTTCTGCGACTTGTACCGGACATCGGTGTGCGCGACGTTCCGCATCATGTAGCGGCGCAGGAAGGTCACGCCGGCCGCGAGCGCCACGAGCAGGACGATGTACTTGATGAAGTTCGTCGCCTACGGGTGCTGCGTGACCCACTCGCCGATCTGTTCGAGCATCGCCCGAGCCTAACCGGTTGCCGAAGGAGGCCTCGGTGGAGCGCCAGCCGCCGCTTCCGAGCGGGTAGCGGTTCCCCAGATCACCGGCACCAGGCCGGTCCACCCGCCGTGACGCTCGGTGGGGTCGAGGCTGAACCCGGCCTCGCCGATCAGCACGGCGGCGGCTCGGGTGAGGTGGCATCCCCCGGCGAGCCGTGTCCACAGCGGGTCCACAGCGTGCTGGACACGTAGCGCCACGCCGCCGTCGGCCGTCACGTGCTCGGCGAACAGCAGCCGCCCGCCGGGCCGGAGCACCCGGTGCACCTCGGCGAGCACCGCATGGGGGTCGGTCACGGTGCACAGCGTGAACGTGCACACGACGTCGTCGAAGCTGGCGTCGTCGAACGGCATGGCCTCGGCGCCGGCGTCGTGGATGTGCACGGGGAACGACGCTTCAGAGGCGCGGGCGCGGAGCCGACGGCGCATGTGCGGGTCGGGCTCGACGGCATGCAGGCAGGCGACGCCGGCCCCGTAGTGGGGCAGGTTCAGCCCGGTGCCAGCCCCGATCTCGAGCACCGTTCCGGCGGCCCGTGGCACGATCCGAGCCCGGATCGGCGCCAGGCCCGCCATCGAGGTGTCCAGGATCGCGGCGAGGAAGGGATGGCCGGCGGGGTCGCGCATGTGCCGTCGTATCTGGGCCCCTCGCGGGCAGCCCGTGACCATCGTCGCTCACCGGGGCAGAGGCGGTCCGGCCCGCGGTTCGGTCCGAACAACTCCGAACAGTTTGCCGCGCTCCACGACGCCGCAGCTCCCTGTCGTGTGTCGCCAACGTCGCGACAATGGGAGTTCGCATGTCGTTGAAGAGGGCGATGCTCGTCGCCTTGGTCGCAGCTGGGCGGCGGGTGACGAACACGGTCCCGCGCGGCAACCACGCCGCCAACTATCCCGCCGACCTACACCTGGTTCTGCGCCGACACCCACACTGCTTACAACGGCTACGCCTGCGCGCACCCCAACAAAGCCACCGCCGCCAGCATCATGTACATGGCCAAGCCTACCTCCGTGACGAGCCGAGAGTGTTAGCGAGCCCGAACAGTCGGCCGGAGCTGCCACCCCCGAATCACCCGCCTCATGAGCCTGACCTGCCCCGATCTGGATAGACGCGTCTGCCGGGGGGGCCATTGACCGAGACCGCTGACCGCCGACGCTTCCGAATCGTCCGCTGTCTCGGCAAGGGCGGCTTCGGTGAGGTGTACCTCGCGAAGATGATCAGCGCGGGCGGCGTGCGAGCAGATGTGGCGCTGAAGGTGCTGCACACGGGGCTCGATCCGCGCAGCCAGGCGGTCCAGCGGATCAAGGACGAAGCCCGGATGCTCGGGCTGCTGAACCACCCCTCGATCCTGCGGATCATCGACCTCATCCTGCTCGATGGGCGGGTCTCGCTGGTCACCGAGTACGTCGACGGCGCCGACCTCGACACCTGCGTGAACCACGCCACCGACCCGCTGCCCACCGGCCCCCTGCTCGAGGTGCTCGCGCGGGTCGCCGAGGCCCTGTACGTCGCCTACACCACCGCCGGCCCCGACGGTCGCCCGCTGCACCTGGTGCACCGCGACGTGAAGCCGAGCAACATCCGGATCGGCCGGCACGGCGAGGTGAAGCTGCTCGACTTCGGAATCGCCAAGGCCACGGTCGAGCGCGAGGCCAAGACGCAGACCTCGGCCGTGCTCGGCAGCATCCCGTACCTGTCCCCCGAGCGGTTCGGCCGCGAGGATGAGGAAGGCACACCCGGCGATGTGTACGGGCTCGGCGTCACCTTGTACGAGTGCCTCGCCCACCGTCGGCTGTTCGACAACCTCACGCCCCGGCAGCACTTCCGCCTGGCGATGGACGACGCGGCGCATGACCTGCTGGTGCAGCAGCGGGTGGCAGACCTCACCGAGCTGCCCGAGCCGGTTCGCGGCCTGCTGCACGACCTGTTGGCGTATGACCCGGCCGATCGTCCCCAGCTCCCCACCCTCGGCGGCCGGATCGAAGACCTCGCCGACGCGATGGCCGGCGATCGCCTGTCGCGCTGGTGTCGCCGGCACGCCTGGAAGGAGGAAGCCACGCTCAGCGGGGCGTTGTCGGGCCGAACGCTCACCGAGCAGGACCTCTCCCAGTCCGGCGTCGAGTTCTCGCTCAGCGACGTGCCTGCGCGCGACGCGGTGGCCATCGCCCAGGCGATGTCGGCGCCCTCCGAGCCCGAGACCTGGGCCGTGGATGATGACGATCTGAGCGGCCTCCTGGCCGACGACCTGGCCCCGGCGTCGAGCGGCGCTGCCCCGGCATTGTTCGCGGCTGGCCTGGGAGCGGTCGGGCTCGGGCTCATCGCCGTAGCCGTCCTGCTCGCGCTCGGCAGCGGCGTGGGTCTGTACCTGGCATTCCAGACGGGCGATTCACCGGTCGGCGCCCCCGAACCGGCGCCTGTGCTGACCCACCCGGTCGCTCCCGTGCCCCGACCGGATCCAAGCGACACCGACGGTCCACGGCCGTCGCCGTCGCCATCTCCTCCCCGGACGCCGGGAACGCCCACGCCTGGGCCAACGCCCCCGCCTGCAGAGCCCGCGCCGGTCACCCCCGCGCCATCCGCTCCGTCCGGGGGCGTGGACCGCTGCGGCGACCCCATCGCCCTGGAGCCGCCCGCCGTGCTCGGCCGGCTGTCGTCGGCGAACCGGGCCTGCCTCGCGGCTGCCATGCGCGATGACGGCCTGAGCCAGACCGACCGCGGCAAGCTCGGTCGGGTGCTCCTGGCCGACGCCAGCGCCCGCTGCCAGGCGGGTTCGTGCAGCGACTACGAGCGGGAGCAGGCCTACTTCTTCGAGGAGATCGGCCGCTCCGACGCCGACATGCTCTACGTCTGGGCCCGCCACCTGGCCGCCGCGGCGGGCTCCCGCGAGGGTCGCATCAAGGACGCCCGGAAGTGGTCGCTGCGGGCCCTCGAAGAAAAACACCGGTGGTCCGGCCCCGACTATGTGCAGCGGGTGGATGTGCTCCTCGGCCAGGACGCACGCCTGGCCCACACCCTGTGGATCGGGTCACCGAGCACCGAGCGCTACCGGCTGGATGCCCGGAACACCAGCGCCGACTGGATGGCCTACCGGAGCCAGATCGGCCGTGACATAGCACCGGCCCTGGAGCTGTGTGCAGCCGCCTGGGGCAGCGAGGAGGCGTGCCGCGCGCGCACCCTCGACGAGATTCAGCGCGCCGCGATCACCTTCGTCACGGTGCCGCTGGGCGGTGCGGTGTTCGTCGACGGCGTGAAGGTGGGCGACGCCCCCGTCGTGGTGCAGGTGGACCACGGCGAGCACCAGCTGCGGGTCGAGGTGAACGGGTCCGGTGGCGACAAGACCATCTCCGTCGGGGTGAACAGCCCCACCCGGTGGACCTATCGGGCCGCGGAGGGGTCGTGGGAGAGCGCGTTCTGACGGCGCAACGACGCGCGCTCCGATTCAGCCGCATCCGGTCGCCAACGCCCACCGCCGAGCATCCTGACTGGACCGGCCCCGCGCCATTGTGGTAGCCAACCGGTCACCAGGGGGTGCGTTGTGGCGCGAGTCAAGCTGTCCGGAAGCGAACTACGGAAGACCGAGAAGCTCCTCGTCGACACCTTCGACGTGTCCGACATCAAGCGCTCCGTGCGACGGAACTACCGCAACCTGCACGACGAGGTGGACTGGAGCGGCCGCGCTGCCGGCGTGATGAGCGACTTCGTCGACCGCGCCCAGCAGTTCGGCGTGTTCGACAAGGTGCTGGTCTCCCTGGTGGAATCCCGCCCCGACCGGCCCGAGCTCCTCGAGCTCCAGCTCGCGTTGTCCACCAAGCCCGGCTGGGGCGTGAAGAGCGGACCCCACGGCCTCGACAGCAAGGCGGCCGTCGGCGAGCTCGAGCGCGTCCTCGGCGCGGGCAACCCGTTCGTCGCCGCCAAGGGCCTGGCCGTGCTGATGGCGAATGCTCCGCACCAAGTGTGCCACATCCAGGTGGGCAGCGGGGGCGGCACCGGGTTCCTCATCGGCCCCAACCTGGTGATGACGAACTACCACGTGGTCGAGAAGCACCTGAAGCGGGGCACCGACGTGAAGGTGCGGTTCGGCTGGTTCTCCGCCGACGAGGCCGATGACTGGCTCGACATCGACACGGACTGGGAGATCCCCCACTCGAAATACAGCAAGGCCGACAGCCGCCCCCCGTTCGGCGTGCCGGCGCCTGATGAGCTGGACTACGCCGTGATCAAGCTGTCGAGCAGCCCCGGCGAAGACGATCTCGACCACGGCGTGCGCGGCTGGGTCGACCTGTCCGACCAGCCCCCGCTGCCCGAGGTGGGCTCGCCCGGCATCCTGATCGGCCACCCCGCGAACGACAATCCTCCGCCGCAGCAGCAGCCGCTGTCGGTGTCGTTCGAGGCCCGCGCATTCGAAGACGTGAACGACAACGCCACCCGCGTCGCCTACCGGGTCGACACCAAGCCCGGCTCGTCCGGCTCGCCGGTGTTCGACGGGAACATGCGGCCGGTGGTGCTGCACCACAACCGCGGCGAGCTGTTCGAGGGTGAGGCCGAGGCCGGCTCCAGCAAGTGGAGCAGCAACAACCGCGGCATCCCGCTGCGCACGATCTGGGCGGCCCTGCCCGACGCCGTGAAGAACGAGCTGCAGGCCCCGTAGTCCCCACGGTGTGTCGCAACGCCTGTGGCGTTATGCCGTGGGCATGCTCCTGCTCATTCCCCTGCTCGCGCTCGCCCACGGTGTGCCCGGCGGCGACCCTGGCGACTTCGACGAGTTCCCCGCTGTGCGCGCGGAGGTGCTGGACCGGGTGCCGGTGGAGTCGATCCCAGCCGGGGCCGGCCGAGCCAACGACGTGTGGGGTTGGGTGAGCCCAGCCGGGCGCGAGTACGCCCTGATGGGCACCGACACCACCACCGTGGTGGTCGACCTCGACGCCGACGAGGGCGCCACCATCGTGGCCGAGCTGCCCCACCCGCGGTCCAGCTGGTCCGACCTCAAGGTGTTCGGCAC
>JBLFXJ010000333.1:0-9003 GCA_047609825.1 Myxococcota bacterium | reverse complement strand
GTTCCTCGATCTGATCCAGGAAGGCAATATCGGCCTGATGAAGGCGGTCGACAAGTTCGAGTACCGGCGCGGCTACAAGTTCTCGACCTACGCGACCTGGTGGATCCGCCAAGCGATCACCCGCTCGATCGCCGACCAGGCGCGCACCATCCGGATCCCGGTCCACATGATCGAGACCATCAACAAGCTGATCCGCACTCAGCGGCACCTCCAGCAGGAGCTCTCCCGTGAGCCCAGGCCCGAGGAGATCGCCGAGAAGATGGAGATGCCAGTCGACAAGGTGCACAAAATCCTCAAGATCGCCAAGGAGCCGATCAGCCTCGAGACGCCGATCGGCGAGGAAGAGGACAGCCACCTCGGTGACTTCATCGAGGACAAAAGCACCAAGTCCCCCGCCGAGAACATGGTCGACGCGTCCCTCACCGAAGCTACGCGCAAGGTGCTCGCCACGCTCACCCCTCGCGAAGAGCGGGTGCTGCGCCTGCGGTTCGGCATTGGCCAGCCCCACGACCACACTCTCGAAGAGGTCGGGCAGGACTTCGAGGTCACACGTGAGCGCATCCGCCAGATTGAGGCGAAGGCGCTGCGCAAGCTGCGCCACCCCTCCCGTAGTAAGCGGCTTCGCTCGTTCATCGAGTCCTGAGGCCGTTCCCAGCACTCCGGGCCTATAGCTCAGTTGGTCAGAGCACCCGGCTCATACCCGGAGTGTCCCAGGTTCGAGTCCTGGTGGGCCCACGGCCTCGCGCCTGTGCTGGCAAGTCCCCTGCCCCGGCGAGCGACGCGTCGGTGTAAGCTCGTCGTCGCGCCGCACGACCATGAGAGCGTCAGCTCGGTCAGGCGCGATGGAGGAGCATGCACGACGAGCTGAGGGCACTTGACCACGTCGACCAACAGGACCGGGCGTTGCGCGAGCTCGCGCGGCTGGCCGACAAGGCGAGGGATGCACTGGCCTCGTTCCGGCAGGCATTCGTCGAGGCTGAGACTGCGCTCGCAACGCGCCGGCAAGAGGTCGCCGCCCTCGAGCAGGCAGAGTCGGCCGGCGAGAAGCGTCTGGCGGCCTACCGGCAGCGCCGCGACTCGGCCATCCGCATGATCGACCGCGGAATGGGCGACGTAGATGCGGCTCAACGGCAGATCGACCAGTGCGAGACCATCCTCGACGAGACCGAGACCGAGATGTTGGAGAACCTCGAACACCAAGATGCAGGCGCTGCGTTGATCGAACAGGCCGTCGCTACTCTGAAGGCCGCCCGCGCGCGGCTCGAGGAGGCCGAGACCGCGGTTCCGGAGGACCTCGCCCGCATCGATGCGAAGGCCACGGCGGTACGCGCAGACCGAGACCATGTGTTCGCCAAGCTCGATGCACCGACCCAGCAGCGCTACACGTCACTGTCGGCGCGGAAGCGCACCGCGGTCGCCCGTATCGTCGATGGAAGCTGCTCCGCCTGCCAGCGGGTGGTGCACCTGCAGCACATCGCGGATCTCCGGCAGGGTCGGATGCAGCCCTGTCATGGCTGCTACCGATGGATTGTGCCGATCGACGGATGAAGATGCGCCGCCCCTTGCGGGGCGGCGGCTCGAGAGGCCCGTAAGCCGAGTCCTGTCCCTCCGCGCGGTCGCCCTCGCGAAGGTGGCAATCATTCATCTACGGCTGCCGTTGCCGACAACCTCTAGCGACCTACCCGGGGATCTCGGGCGGGCCGCCCTCAATCATCCCCTGTTCGGTCTTGCTCCGGATGGGGTTTGCCTGGCCGCCCCCGTTACCGGGGACGCCGGTGCGCTCTTGCCGCACCCTTTCACCCTTACCGAGGCCGAAGCCCCTCACCCTGCGCCTTCCCGGCCGAAGTCGGTACAGCGCGGTGTGAACGCGTCTCCGCGTGGCGGTCTACTCTCTGTTGCACTTTCCTCCGGGTCGCCCCGACCGGGAGTTACCCGGCACCCTGCCCTGTGGAGCTCGGACTTTCCTCCCGCGGCCAAGGCCGCCGGCGATTGCCTGTTCCTCTCGAACACGACGGACCTATCCACACGGACGGTTCGTTGCACCCCGCCGGCGGTCGACCCATCGGCGCTGCGCTACACAGGGTGTCCAAATGCAGGGGGTCCCCATGGCAGAGCGCGACGAAGCGCTGGCGTACCACGAAGCAGGTAGGCCGGGAAAGATCGAGGTGATTCCAACAAAGCCCCTCAACACCCAGCGCGACCTGTCCATGGCCTACAGCCCCGGAGTGGCCTGGGCCTGCCGCGCCATCCACGACAACCCCCAGGATGTGTTCCGCTACACGGCGAAGGGCAACCTCGTGGCGGTGGTGACCAACGGCTCCGCAGTGCTCGGCCTCGGCGACATCGGCCCCCTCGCTAGCAAGCCGGTGATGGAGGGCAAGGCCAACCTGTTCAAGAAGTTCGCTGACATCGACGTGTTCGACATCGAACTCGACGCGCCGGATGCAGAATCGATGGTCGCCGCGGTCAAGGCGATCGCGCCAACGTTCGGTGGCATCAACCTCGAAGACATCAAGGCGCCCGAGTGCTTCGAAGTGGAGCGTCGGCTCCAGGAGGAGCTGGACATCCCCGTCTTCCACGACGACCAGCACGGCACGGCGATCATCAGCGCTGCCGCCCTGATCAACTCGTGCGAGATCACCGACCGTGAGCTGGACCAGATCACCGTGGTGTTCTCGGGCGCGGGCGCCGCAGCCATCGCCTGTGCGCGCCTGTACATGGAGATCGGCGTCAAGCGAGAGAACATCGTGATGTGCGACCGTGAGGGCGTCATCACCCGCGGCCGAGCCAACTTGTTCTCCGAGAAGGAATACTTCGCCACCGATCGCGAGCTGAGCACGCTCAAGGAAGCGCTTGTCGGTGCCGACGTGTTCATCGGCCTGTCCATCGGCAACATCATGACCCCGGACATGCTCGAGGGCATGTCGCCCCGCCCCATCGTGTTCGCGATGGCCAATCCCGACCCGGAGATCGCGTACGAGCTGGCCAAAGAGGTCAGGCCGGATGCCATCCTCGCAACTGGGCGGTCGGACCACCCGAACCAGGTGAACAACGTCCTCGGGTTTCCGTTCGTATTCCGTGGCGCCCTGGATTGTCGGGCGCGCAAGGTGACGGTGGAGATGAAGGTGGCGGCCACGCGCGCCATCGCCGAGCTGGCGAAGGCAGACGTGCCCGACACGGTGCTCAAGGCCTACAACGTGTCCGAGATGAAGTTCGGCCCCGAGTACATCATCCCCAAGCCATTCGACCCCCGGGTGCTCCTGTACGTGGCGCCGGCGGTGGCCGAAGCGGCTGAACGCTCTGGCGTCGCGCGTGAGCCCATCGCCGACCTCGAGGCCTACCGCGACTACCTGCACCGGCTGGTCGAGCGCAGCCGCGGCCTGATGGAGCCTCTGATCCGCAGGGCGCGATCCACCACGACGAAGCGCCGGATCGTGTTCACCGACGGGGATAATCCCAAGGTGATCCGCGCGGCGGCGATGCTGGTGGACGAGCGGATCTGCACGCCAGTGCTGCTGGGGCCCGCTAGCATCATCCAGGCCCGCGCCGACGACCACGGCGTCGATCTGGCAGGCATGGAGATCGACGAGTGCAGCAACGGCCCGTTGTTCGACAAACTCGCAGCGGACTTCTGGAAGATGCGTCAGCGCAAGGGCGTCACCCGTGAATCCGCGAAGGCGTTCCTCAGCGATCGCGCCTACTACGCAGCCATGCTGCTCCGCGCCGGCCTTGCCGACGGAATGGTCGGCGGGCCTGGACGGCCGTACAAGTACACCCTGCGCCCTGCGCTCCGAGCCCTCGGCCTGCAGTCTGAGAGCGCCCGAGCCTCTGGTGTGTACGTGATCCTCGCGGGCGACCGGAAGATCTTCATCGGGGACTGCACCGTGAACATCGCACCTACCGCACAGCAGCTGGCCGAGATCGCGCTGAACACCGCGCGGGTGGCAACCACCTTCGGCGAGAAGCCGCGGGTTGCAATGCTCTCCTACTCCGACTTCGGCGAGCACGACGGCGACGCAGACGTCGCTCGGGTGCAGGAAGCTGTGGGCATCGTGAGGTCCATCGACCCGGAGCTGGAGATCGAGGGAGAGATGCAGGGTGACACGGCGGTGAACTGGGAGAAGCACTCCCAGTCGTTCCCGTTCAGCCGGCTCACCGCCTCGGCGAATGTGCTCGTGTTTCCGAACCTCACGTCCGGCAACATCGCATACAAGCTGCTCGAGAACCTCGCATCGCTCGAAGCCCTGGGGCCACTGCTCGTCGGCGTGGGCGCCCCCGTCAACGTCGTACCGATCAACGGCTCGGTGTCCGAGATCTTCAACGTGACGACCTACACCGTCACCCAAGCGCTCGATTGGGCCTGACCCGTTGCGTCATAGCCGCAGGCTGGACGCACCGGTAGCGAGGTCGATTCCGCGCATCGCATGTGCGGAATCTCCGATCACATCGAGGTAGAGCTGCTCGTCCGACGCGCGAAGCTCCGGGAGCTTGTCGAGAACGCCGCTGGCCTCGAGCGCGCTCACGGTGTCGACCAGACCGGAGAGTACAGCCGCAAGGATGCGCGCTTGCGCCTCGTCGGGCTCGAGCAGCCCGACCGCCGCGAGCTTGTGTGCGCTCTCGGTGAAGTGGCCGAGGAACTTCAGCCGCTGCACGACGAGCTTCAGCCGATACTCGGGGTACTGCTGGATCGCAGCATCGAGCATCCGCATCTCCACCGCGTAGCGCGCGAACCAGGTGCTCACGTCGGCCCGAAGGGACTCGCGCGCAGGCTCCCCGCCGACGCCCCGTCCGACGGCGAATGCCGCCCCCTGGAGCAGGTGCGCACCTCCGCAGGTGTACCCGAAGATGCCCTGCTTGCGCTTCTGGAACGTCTGGCCATTGCGCATGGCTTCGTGGATGAAGCCCACCTCGCTGCGGTGTTTGGCGACCACCGCTGAGGCGAACCCGTCGAGGCTCATGGGGTGTCCGCCGTCGGCAGTCCATTTCAGGCCGATCGGCGCGTAGGTCGACAGCCCCTGGAGGGACCACGGCGTGTCATTCCACGAATCGAACGCCACATCATCGCCATCGACCCACGCCCGATCCAGGCTGTGACAGACCAGATCACCGACCGTGTGCTGAACCCCTGCCACGGTGACAGTGCGTCCGGGAGCCACGCCGATCTCAGCGAACGCCTTGAGGAGCAGGTCGGTGTGGGGCTCGATCCGCACGTCGCCCCGACTCCGCGGGAACCGAACCCGCGTGACGCCGTCGACCTGCACCTCTTCGGCGTAGGTGGCGAACAAGTGGTCGACCGGGTCGATGTCGCCCGGCAGCCGCGCCGTCGGGCCCAGCGCGATCAGAGCGTGCCCGATTGCCCAGGGGTTGCCGGGGTCGAGCCCGTGGGTTCGCACGACCCGCTCCAGCACTGCGCGGGCGGCCGTCAGCTCCGCGGTGTTGGGCACCGCGATGGGACTGCGGACCTCCCGCACCGGTAGCGCGAAGCCATCGCACGGAATCGGTTCCCGCGCAGTTTCGGGCGGTGGGACAGCAGGGGTCGGGATTGCCGCTGGGGCAGGCGTCTCCGACGCCGTAGGGGCACTCGTGGGCGCCTCGCCCCCACAGCGGAGGAATAACGCGAGCAGCACGCCCGGGTACAGCAACGCGTGCCTCACTCCGCCGCTTCCGCCGCTGCAGCGGCTGCCTCGGCCTTGGCCTCGAGCGCATCCACCTGGAGGATGTGATCCTCGCTCGTCACGAACAGGAGGTCATCGAACACCGCGATCTTCGGCACCTCGAGCGAGTAGGGCGACACCTGTACGGTGAAGTCGACCTTGCCGGGCTTCTTGAACTTGGTCGCGTGGCCGGTGTCGGTCACCGCCCACAGCTTGCCACCATCGTCGATGCACAGGTCCCATGCCTCGAACCCATCGCCGAGCACGCCGGCGAAGATCTCGCCGTATTCGAAGCCCTCGACCGAGTACATGTACAGATCGCGCCCGAACGCCAGCCCGAGCTTGGCACCGGGGAGCGCGACCGCCGACGTGGGAACTCCGCGCTTGATGTCCCACTGGCCGAGCAGTTCGCCATCCAAGCCGTGCACGAAGCCCTCGTTGCCCCAGATGGTGACCAGGCGCTTCTTTACGTACACGAGGTGCCCCTCGCCTCCGACACCGCCCGAGATCCCGGACCCGGCATCGATCTGGACCATACTCTCCACCGCACCCGATGGCCCGATGAAGCTGAGCCGCCCGCTGGCATCGAGTACGACGATGGTGTCGTTCAGCTTGCCCGGAATGCGGGCCAGTGAGACCGGCTGGCGGAACTCACCGGGCTCTGTTCCGGGGCGGGAGCCAGATGCGTAGTACTCCCGAGTGCGGCCGAACCAGTCATCGGTCACGTCGTGCTCGGCGCCGCCCCATTGCTTCTCGGCGATGCCCTCGAAGCTGAACCGCTGCACCCGGTTGTTGCCGGTGTCGGCCACGTAGATCCCACCGAAGGAGTCGATCGTGAGGTCGAGCGGCTCGCCCATCCCGCGGAGCGCTCCAGGCTCCCACCCGGTCTGGCCATACGGCGTGATGTTGTGCCGACCGCCGCTGACCATCTCCTGGAACGCCACGAAGTATTCGGCCTTCTTGGCCAGTACTCGCGACACATTCCCACGGGCACGCAGCGCGGCGCGCTCGATCGCCGGGATGGCGTTGGAGTCCTTGAGCTTCAGCAGCGCATCCACAGCATCGAGGTCCGGCGGCAGGGCGTGCATGCGATACCCGGCGGGCACACTGCGAGCGACCTGTGCCCTGAGGAACGGCGCACCATCCGACGCCCGCTCCATCAACTCCTGGAGCGAATCCCGATCTCCGAAGTCCTCGGCATTGATCGTGTTGAACAGCTCGACGACCTCTTCGCGGTTCTTCGCGATCGCCTTGAGGCCGCTGTCGCTCGCGAGCCAGTCGTTGTGGCGGGAGACCGCAGTGGGAGTGTCGCCCGTGGCGAAGTTCAGCGCGATCTCCGAGATGTAGGCATCGCTGTACAAGCCGCCCTCGTAGACCTGGTCGAGCGTGATGCGGACACTGGTGGCCTGTTCGGCGCCCTCGATCGGTATGTCCACCCGCTGCGCGCCGCTCGTGGCGGGGTCGAGCACCCGTTGCTCGACGAGGATCGGTTCCTTGCTCCCGGACACCGTGATCGCCACCGTCACCGTGTGCGGCCGCGATGACTCACGGACGGAGCGAACACCCTTCACCATGTTGCCAGGCCACAACGACACCGACTGGACCGGCGACGGGCGGTCGAGGCGCAGCTCGATCCACGCGCCCTCGCCTTGGCCGGACTCACCTTCGGCCCATGCCGTGGTCAGCAGCCCGTCGAAGGCATTCGACGCTGGGTGACGGGTGCCATCGAGGTCCTTGAGCTCGCTCGAAGCCCGAGGAGCGCCCGCCAACGCCGGCGGTGCGGCAAGCAGGAAGGTCAGGGCCAGGGCCCCGCTACAGCGCAGTGTCCAACTCATGGTCAGGTAGCTCGCAGTCCGGGTAGATCTCATTGCAGACCGGCGGGATGACGCTGGTGAGAGGCGCATTGCCTCCCGGACACCCGACCATCAACATCTCTTCCAGGCACTTCTGGGCCTTGGCCGCGCGATAGCGGCATCCCTCGCCCCAGTTGTCGACCCGCGGACCCTCCACCGCGAGGCAGTCGGCGAGAGAGTCGGTGCCGTCGAACACGCGGGTCGCGGGATCGGAGCACTCGCGCTCCAGCTTGCACCATGCGTCCGCGTAGTCTGGTACGAACACGGTCTCGTCCACACCACAGCCAGCGAGGCCAACAGCCAACACGACAAGGATTCGCACAGCTCGCCTCCACGGTCTCCGGGACGGTCGGACGGCGCCCGACCGCAAGACTCATGCGCCTAGTTCTTGTTGCCGCATTCCCACACGTCTTCGCAGATTGGAGGGCTCTCCGCGAACACGATGGGATCGACATCAGTGTTGCACGACCAGACGCCCTTCAGGCATTCCTTGGCCGCCTCTTCGTCGTAGTCGCAGCCGGCTTGATCCTCGGGATCTTCGTTCGGCAGCTGCTCGCAGTCGAAGTTGCCCTTACCCTCGCAGGTCTCGCACTCGAGGTCCCGCTTCTTCTCTGCGAACTTCTCCGGCGACAGGGTGCATCCGACCAGTGCAACCAGCGCGAGGGGGATGAGGTGCTTCACGGCGCAGTCTCCTGGAACGGACCCATCTCGACCTATACGCGCCCAATACACGCTCCCGCCCGAGCTGTCCAGCCACCTCAGCGCCGCCCCATCCGGCATTGGCGAGGGTTTACGGGCATCGTCAGCCAGCGGCGGCGCGTGTCAGGGTGTCGTGGAGCCGAGCCCACGGTGCGGGTCCACCTCCGGCAGGCCCAGCTCCCACACGCTCGGCACCCGGTTGGCACGAGAGGGCACGCGCATGGGCCGCAGCATCGCTCTGTCCACACCATGGAAGGCCCGGCTGTCGTCCAGCGACCACCCGGGCGTCCCGGGCAGGCGCTCCGAGGAGAGAACCCGCTCGAGGCCGAGCAGCGCGCCGAGCGCGTGGGTGTGGACATCCGCCCTGAGCGAGGGGTCGCCGGGCCCTGACGAGAAGCCCCCCAGGGTGCGGGACGGCGCGCGCACCCACCAGTGGCTCTCGGGTGTGTACTGGAACGCCAACACATGGCGCGCTGCACCCCGAGCCTGCGCTTCCAGGTCCGCGGTTGGCCGCCCGGACGCCCGGAGCATCTCGATGGCCGCCGAAAGCCCCTCCACACGAACGGCGGACGACAGCACGCTGCCCGACGCCCCACCCCCAGCGAGATCGGTGAACTGCCTCGCGGCCCGTTCGCCGGTCTTCAGGTCACGGACGGCTGCCGCAGCGAGGCGCTCGGCCCACCCCACCCACCGCGGATCGGGATGCGCTGCACGGGCCTCCGCGAGGGCCATCATCAGCCAGAAATCGGTCTTGAGCCGCTCGCCTGCGTCGGCATCCACCCGCGCTCTGTGCTCCA
>JBLFXJ010000332.1:0-9009 GCA_047609825.1 Myxococcota bacterium | reverse complement strand
TCCCGGGTGGAGCGTGACGCTCGCGAATCCGCCTGCTGGGCCGGGTGACGGTTCTGTCCGGACTGTCGGCGATCGCTGACGGAAGCGAACGGGTTGGCGGGTTGGCGGTGCGGTGCTCGTGGCGGACGCGCGATTCCAGCGAGCTTGAGCCGGTGCTGCTCCTGGGCCAGGCGAACCAGACCGGCGACCTACAGTACCGGTGGAAGACGCGTCGGGTGGCCGTTTTGTACTGGGCGTAGGCACTCTCGGCGGCGGTGCGGGCCTGGTCCACGTCGGCGTCGAGCCGCTCGATCTCCCCGCGCACCGCCTCCACCTGGGTGTCCAGCCGCCGACCTGCGCGCCCTGTCCCGCGGGCTGCACGACCTGGACCGCCGCATCGCCTCCCTCGACGCCGAGCTCGTCCGCCACGACCCCCGCGCCATCACCGAGCGCCGCGACCGGTCCACGGGAGACGCCCGGGTCGCGCTGGAGGAGCAGCTCGGCGCCCTCGCGGCGCTGGCCGACCTCCGCGACCGCCTGCGGGAGGGACGGGATGCGGCGACCGCGCGCATCGATGGGCTGTCCGCGCGGCTCGCGCTTCAGCGGGCGGCGGGAGAGCCCGGGCCTGACGTGGGTGCCACACTGCGGGCGGTGATCGCGGCGGTGGACGAGGCGGGTCGGGCGGCGGCTCGGGAGAGTTGAGCACCTGCTACACCAGCATTGGACATGGGACCGCCGGTTGGGAAACCCGATCCCCGACGTCGCCGTCACCGAGCGGCTCAACAGGCTGCCGCTGACGTCCACCCACTTCGCGATGGACCACTGCTGTTCGCAGCGAGGCGTTCTCGGTCCTCCTGGCGCCCACGGCGCCACGGCGTCGACAGCGGACGCTCTCGAGCGCGCACACGTGTGCTACCTGAGGAGGTCTGCTCCGTACAGCAGATACACCGCCCCGGTGTACGCGTCCTGGCTGGTATCGGACACAAGCACCTCAGCCCCGCCATCCCCGTCGGCATCTGGCCACGCGGCGAGGTGGAGCCCGAGCGCCGTGCCTCCGTCCACCTCGGCTTCATACACGGTGTCGGCGTCCTCTACGCTCGCTCCGCCGGTGTTGTGCCGGAACGTCGCGACCAGGCCAGGCGCCAGGTGCTCCATCGAGCCTCCCGTCACGGTCTCGTCCACTCCGCCGCCGTCGAGATCGACGAGAAGCACGCCACGCCCGTGTTGATGCGCCCGCGCGAGAGTCCATGTCGTGGCATCCTCCACTGCGTCGACCGACCCCATCGGTCCGTCTACTCGGAATGCGGCCACCGTCTCCCCGTCGCTCGTCAGCAGCACGTCGACATGCCCATCACCGTTCGCGTCTCCGACGGCTCCGGTGGTGCCCGCGGCGTCGATTCGCGTGTCGTCCGCCGCCGTCCAATCTCGCGCGACATCGGAGAGGAGGCCGCTGGGCGGCGCTGGGCCCAGCAACAGCTGGTATTCGAGGGGCTCGCCCGCGCTCGGGAGCGCGATGAGCATGTCCTGCACGCCGTCACTGTTGGCGTCGAACACCAGGGCCGCCCCACCGCCGAGCGTCCGCTCAGGGGGGACCTCCCACACGTGAGCCGCGTCAGCAGTACGGACATCGCCGCTTAGCGGGCCCGCGTGCACGGCAAGGGCCGAGCGCTCTCGTCCCAGGCGTGACCAGTCCACGTCCTGCACTACGAGGTCTGCCGTGCCGTCGCCGTCCAGATCACCGACGGCAGGGCGCTTGCCGAATTGGCTCCCAGCGCCGAAGGAGCCGCGCACTGTGAGCGCGAGCGGCGGTTCAACGAGGCGGACCCCAGGCGCATACACCCGAACGGCTCCCGCGGCCGCCTCCGCGCCCACTGCTCCGATCACCCAGTCTGCAACCCCGTCGCCGGTGAGGTCTGCAGTCGTCAGGATGTCGGCTCCGAAGCCGAGATCGTCGTCCGGCGACGCGAGCTGGAGCGGGGCAGCGTCCAGGGGGAGTTCGCCTTCCAATGGCCCTGAGGCAACCGAGATCACGTCAGCGTAGGTTCGAGCGATCAGCACGACCGGAGGATCCCAGGCCGCGGACACGGCGACTGCGGCCCCCGCCCAATCGGTGTCCAGGCTGCCCCGGCCAATCCAGCGGGCGCCGTGCATTGTGCAAGCTTCGCTGTCACCATCGCAGTCGCGGTCCACGGGGGAGTCGCAGAGCTCTGGTGCACCGGGCCAAGTGCCCGGGTCCCCATCGTCACAGTCGATGTCGATGGAGGGGCGCACGAATCCCGGCTCGGCGCCGCACTGATCCGTATCCTCGCCGTCACCCCAGCCATCGCCATCGCCGTCCCACCACCACGACTCGATGGCGTGGGCTGATGGATTGCGGTCGTCGCAGTCCCCTGCCTCCAGCACGTGCCCGTTCGGTACTGCGCAGGCGAGTGAGGGCACATCCTCGTCGCCGTATCCATCACCATCCAGGTCCGGGTAGGACTCGACGAGCGCCGACGGGTCCAGATCCGGGTCCACCTCGTCTACGAGACCATCGCAGTCGTCGTCCAGCCCCGTGCACCGCTCACTCGCTTCGGGGTGGATATCGGAGTTCGCGTCGTCACAGTCACCGTCTCGGTGAACGTGATCTGGGGGGGCGCTACAGGCTGTGATCGGCAAGCCGCTGCCCCAGGAGTCGCCGTCGGCGTCGAGCCACCATACGCTCCTCACCCCCTCGTCAACACTGCCGTCGCAGTCGTCGTCGCGGTCGTTGCAGGACTCTGGAGCGCCGGGATAGCGGGTGTGATCGGCGTCGTCGCAGTCTCCACCCACCGACACCGAGAGTGCGTCGCAGTCGGATATGATCAGGGCTCCGAAACCATCACCGTCAGCATCGGCAAACGCGCCGTTGGCGTCGCAATGATGCTCTGACGATGGTTCACGATCGTCCGAGCACGCGATGAGCGAGGACGCTCCGGGCGTTGCTCGCCGCCGAGCTGGGCGAGGGTGGAGGCGCCGTCGACGGTCCCCTCGAGGGCCCCCTTGCCGCGGTGGTGGCCCGGGCCCGGACGGGTAGGCGTCAGTAGCCGTACACCTGCTCCCGACATGCCGCCCGCTGCTCGGGCGTGTCGAACGGGTTCGGGCCAAGCCGCTGCTCGGGGTCTTCGAGGACCCCGTCCAGCAGGCTGGGGTCGTAGCCCTCGAACGCGCCCGGGACCGCGGCGAACCACTCGGTCGCGGCGCCCACCGCTTCGGCCCCGTTCGCCACCGACGGCGTGTTCCCTGGTGCGCCCATTATGCCCATGCCCATAGCGATGTGGAGGAGGTTGTTCTGGAACGTCGCGTCCCGGTACGCCTCGGCTTCTTCGGGCGCGTACCGCAGGCACTCGACCATGTACGCCATGTGCCGGTCGTTCGAGGTGGCCACGCCGCCCC
The DNA here is from genome assembly GCA_047609825.1 of Myxococcota bacterium. Lineage (GTDB taxonomy): Bacteria > Myxococcota_A > UBA796 > UBA796. The sequence continues at coordinate 5,616 of JBLFXJ010000332.1, read as the reverse complement.
GGTCGGTGTGGCTCTGGATGTCGGTGAGGCCGCCCTCGCGCTCGGCCCACAGCAGCACCTCGCCGAACCGCTCCACGCTCCGTCCCTCGGGCGGGTCGTTGGCCCAGTCGCACGCCGCGCCGGTCCAGTGGTCCGGGCAGATCACGCCGCCGGGCGCGCCCAGGGCGCGGAAGCACTCCCGGAAGACGTTGGTGTGGTCCAGGGACAGGGTCTCCCCTCCACCGACCGAGAGCTGCCACCGCAGATCGTCGCGGCACTCCACCTGCCCGATGTCCCGCGGCCCGTGCAGCGCCATGCCTCGCTCCGAGAGCTCCTGGCGGAGGTGCACCAGGTCGGCCCAGGGCCGGGTGGTGAGCCAGGTCGCCGGCAGATCGTGGCATTGGGCGGGCTCGGGGGTGCACAGGCGCAGCCGCTGGTCCCCGGAGGGGTCGCACGAGAGCTGGGACGACGTGGACGCGCGACGGTACGAAGTCATGGAACCTCCTGGGGCGTGGCCCGGCAGGAAGAACCTAGGCATCGCAGGGGGGACCCTGTGTCCCACCTCTGTCCCACCGTGGCCCCGAGCGGACAGCAAGCGGGAGCTGACTCGCCGGTGCATCGCGGCCCTCCCGCGCTCTCGCGGGCCCTCCCCCAAGGCCTGGCCGAGGGTGTCGGGCGATCGTCGAGGGGGAACCCGAATGACGTGCTCGTCGCGTGCAACCCTGGCGGCGCCGTCGTGGGAGCGGCCGGCACCTCCTGCCGGGATGGGACACTACCGGGACACACGACAGGTGACGTGGCGCGCACGGTGTGGATGCGCCGTACCATCCCGGAGAGACCGCCATGCTGCCCACGCTGCTGCACACCCTCGCCCTCGCGGGCACCGCCGTGGACCTCCCGCCGGACCAGGCGGGCCACCGCCCCCCGGCCGCCGTGCTCGACCTCCGGGCCGAGGGGACGGCCGTGCGCCTGGTCAACGCGAGCGAGGCCCCGCAGCGCGTGCTGCCCACGCTCGACGGCTCTCGGACCACCGGGCGCACACCGCAGGTGCTCGTCCGGTTCCGCGACGCCGGCGGCGCGTCCGTGCGGCTGCCCGCGTCGCCCCGGTGTGGCAACACAAACCCCCTCCGGGACAGCGACTGGGTCCAGCTCGGGCCTGGCGAGGGCCTGCAGCTCCTCGACCTCGCGACCACGGAGCGGCCGGACGGTGCTGTCGCAGCCCAGGTGGTGTACTCCACCTTCATCATCCGCCGCGCCCCCCCCCCTGGGGGATCGCCTCGGCGACCCGGAGGTCCTGCTCGCCGACCTCCCTGCAGGTGAGTGGACGACGGCGTGGATCCCGCTGCCCCAGTCGCCTCACGGATCTCCGCCTTCACCTAGCCCATGATCCCGTCCCGCCCGGCGTCGGCCTAGCGTTGTGCCGTTCGCCCTCACCGCCGCCGCGCCCCTCAGCGTCGGCGACGACGCCAGATCAGCGGCAGGAGAGTGAGCACCAGCGCAGTCGACGAGCCGCCCCCCCCGCACTGGCAGCGGTCGGCGCACGCGTCACCGATCAAGTCGTTGTTGGAGTCGGCTTGATCGAAGTTGGCGACGAACGGGCAGATGTCGCAGGTGTCGCCCCACCCGTCGCCGTCGCTGTCGACCTGGGACGGATCCGGGGCGCCCGGGCACAGGTCGCACAGATCGCCGACGCCGTCGTCATCGAGGTCGCCTTGCTCGGGGTCGAGGTCGTCCGGGCACACATCGCACGCATCGCTCACCCCGTCGCCGTCTGTGTCGTCCACGTCCGCGTCCGCGTCGAACGGACACCCGTCACACAGGTCGCCGACGCCGTCCCCGTCATCGTCGCGTTGTTCGGGGTCCATGACGCTCGGGCACAGGTCGCACGCGTCGCCATAGCCGTCGCCGTCGTCATCTTCCTGGGCTGCGTTCGACACCTCGGGACAGTTGTCGACCCCGTCGTCGTACCCGTCGCCATCGGCATCCGCCGACGCCAACGCGACGCACACCACCCACCACCACATGCGGCCTCCGTCTCAGGCGTGCAGTCTACCGTGAGTGCTGCAGGGGGAGTCCAGCCTGCAGGTGTACTGGTGTACTGCACAGCCTCCGATAGGCCTTGATGCCCAATGCTGGTTTTGGGAGGACAGGCAACACAAAGCCACTCTCCGGTGCATCCGGGACGTCCACCCCTCTCGTCGCGCCGCCCGCACACCCCACAGGGGACCTTTCCGGGCTTCGATCCGCCGGTTCAGACCCTCGCGCGGGAGCAGGTGAGGGGCGTGGCCCGTGGCAGGTGCACGTGTGGGTCGAGGCGTCGAGCCACCGCCCTCACCCCCGCACCGCCGGCACTGCTGCTCGAGGGTGGAGATCGGTCCATCGCAGAGGCACGATGCGTCGCTCCCCGTCGCCACGTTCGATGAACACGGCATCGCGGCCATGGACCCTCCAGACCGAGACACGCTCATCGAACCAGGGATGGGCGCGCAACGTGACCCGGGTCGATGAACACGACCTGCTGATGGACCCCACCGTGTCATGACCAGGCTTTCGTGAACGTCTGCAACAACGCCACAGTGCCAGCCACGGCTTCACCGTCGAGGCGTCCCTGCTGGTAGAGCCTGGTGAGCGCGTGCGCGTGGTGCTGAGCGTCCTGACTCACACAACCTCCGAACGACGAGCCGACCCTGCTCAAGAACTCCACACCGCTTGGTATATACTGCGATATATATTAACCGTGAACGGGGGTGAACCCATGAAGACAGCCAAGCTGTTCATGAACGGGCGGAGCCAGGCGGTGCGGCTGCCCAAGGAGTTTCGACTTCCGGGTGAGGAGGTCCGGATCCACCGGGAGGGCCGACGAATCATCCTCGAGCCGATCACCGACGGATGGGGCGAGGCCTTCTGGGCGAGCTTCGGCGCGTGGGACGAGGACATCCCGCGGCCGGACACGACCGAGCAGCTCCGGGACCCGTTCGAGTGAGGTACCTGCTCGACACCAACATCGTGAGCTACGCCCTCCGGAACCGCGACGAGGCGCTGATGGGGCGGCTCGTAGAGGCCGGGCGCGAGCAGATCTGCACCAGCGTCCTCGTGAAGTTCGAGCTGGAATTCGGCGCGCATCTGCGCGCTTCGCCGCGCCTGTGGGCTGCTATTCGCGGGTTCCTGGGCGGTCTCGACATCCTTGAGATGACCGCGGACGATACCGACGCCGCTGCAAAGGTCGCAGCCGACCTACGGAAGAAGGGCCGCCCCATCGGACAGATGGACACTCTCATCGCGGGGCACGCCCTGAGCCGCGGATTGACCCTGGTGACCCACAACACGAAGCACTTCCGGGAGGTCGACGGCCTGGCGGTCGAGGACTGGTGCGCGTCGGTCTGAGCGCCCTCTGGAACGCCCATTCCGTGCGCGACGGAGCACCGGGTGAACTCCCCGAAGTCGCGCTTCAGGCAAGGAGCTGCTCATGACCCACGAGACCCTGTACGTACAGAGTCGAGCTGCGTGCCGCTGGACTCGATGTCCTGGCGGACCTGGGCCCCGACGCTGTCGATCACGGACCGAGCGGTCGGCAAGTGTCGATACACCGAGGCCCCCGTCCTCACCGCGACGGTGGACGACAGAGGTCGACTCCTAACCTCGCTGCGGGGTGATCTCGACGGGGACGCATCCGCGTTCTTCACCACTGGCGAGCCACCTTCGGGCGTGTTCCAGCGGGTGGGCCTGGTGAACCTCGACCTCTCGTCGCGGGTGACGTTCTGTCTCGGCCCCACGCTGCGCGCCGCCCAGGCCGACTTCTACTTCTGGTGGGCCCGGCGACTCCTCTTCTGGGCGCGACGGTGTGCCTCCCCATGGTACGCCTTCATGGCGGTGCTCGCAGCCCGCACCGCCCTGCGCGGGGTGGTCGACCTGGCGTCGACGCTCCTGCACGAGTACGCCCACGGCAGCGCCCCGAATCTGGGCGGGTCCTACCGGGATCACTGCACCGACCGCGCGTGTTGTTACGACAGGGCCGAGGAGATGTTCAAGGAGCGGCTGGTGGCCGAGCTCGCCCTCCCAAGGGGCGATTCGAACCCGAGCCCGTTCGTCGACGAGTGGGACGTGCGCAACGCCGGCGGTCCACGTTCTCGCTGTGGGGACAAGAGCGGGTTCTCGGTGATTGCCAAACACTGCAACGTCTTCAAGCAGGGCCACTTTCTCGAGACCTCGGTGGCAACGCCCACATCGTGCCTGGCGGGAAGCGCCCTGGCAAGCGACTCCGTTCGCGCGTTCGGTGCCCCAGCGGACTGCCCACCCGAACCATTCACCCTGGACAGGCCGCAGCCATGAGTTCTAGCTGGATGAGTCAATCAGGTGTCATGACCTGGCTCGCTGTCACGGCATGTATGGGTGTCAAGCCGCATGAAGGGCCCGACACCGCAACCCCCGTTCCGACCACCACGTACACTTGGACGTACACGTACACACCCACGTACGATGTGCCGCCGTGCGAGCCCGAGAAGGACGGGCGCTGCGTGTGCACCTTCGAAGGTCATGTCTGCAATCAATGGACCATGGACTGGCTGGCCCCGTGCACGGACATCCCCGGAACCATCGTCCTGTCCGACGACCACCAGTGCTTCGGCACTCCAGTGATCTCCTCCATCCCGCCGATGCAGCTCCAGCGCGTGGGTTCGATGAGCGTGCTCTGGGGGACGTACGTGTCCTCTCTCTCGGGCTTCTCCAGGCTGGAGGAGGTCGCCGAAGACCTCGAGATCAGCAGCCTCAACGAACTGCACAACCTGCGGGGTCTCGAGTCACTCCGGCGGGTCGGAGGCGAGCTGATCATCTCGAGTGTCCCGATCACCGATGTCGAGCCGTTGTTCAACCTCGAGCAGGTTCGCACCTTGGATATCGGGTACACCGAGGTCAGGGACCTGCGAGGTCTCGAGAAGCTCGAGCGGCTATGGACCCTGAGGTTGTCCGGCGAGAGCATTCGCAGCCTGGCTGGGCTCGAGAATGTGCACGCCGTCGACTCCTACCTGACCGTCGACACCCCCTTCGTCACCTCCCTCGACGGCCTGGCCTCTCTCGAGCAGGCCGGCCAGGTCACGCTCCAGACCGGCCGGATCTGCCGGTCCGAGTGGGATGCGTTCCTGGCCCGGGTTGTGATCGACTCGCTCGACTACGCGCCTCCCATCGATGAGTCGTGCTGACGCGAACGCCGATCTTCGCACTCGATCCCCTGCAGGAGGCACGATGACGACGCTGGGTGACCAGCTCGCGTTCCGCGCGCCCGCTCTGTTCGACACCCTGCTGGCCGTGACCGGGCTCCCCCCGGGGAGCTGAGCGACTGGACTTCGGTCAAGGTTCGATCAGCCGCCTCGACGTTGTCGGCGCGCTCTTGCCCGAGTGGACGACGATGGTGGCCGGTGGAGGCGGGCGCATCACCCACGCGGGCGACCGCGTTTAGTCCGAGTTCCTTGCCGGGGACTACGGCGGCGTGTTCTGGCGCCGCTCCTACCCGACCAAGGTCGTGAGGACAGGTAGCTTAAGGCCGCTCGTCGTTGCATCACGGACATCCTACCCTCTCGCCGAGCCGTCCGCACACCCCGCAGCGGGGCCCTCCCGGGACCCGATCCGCCGGTTCAGACCCTC
>JBLFXJ010000331.1:0-9026 GCA_047609825.1 Myxococcota bacterium | reverse complement strand
GAGCTGCTGGTAGGCGACGACCCGCCCCGTGACAATGCGGCGGACGACGCGTTGATCAGCGAGCTCCTCGACGATGGAGAGGAGCCCGGTGCCGATGATGCCTTGATCGGTGAGCTGTTGGGCGAGCCGGCGCCCCCTGCCGCCGAGACTCCGGATCCCGCCGTCGCCCATGCAGCCGCCGTGGCCGCATGGGAGGACCGTGAGGCACGTCTCACCCCAGCCGTGCGGGCATTCCGCGCCGTGGATCGCACCATCTCCGCGTTCGCGTCGTGGGGCTCGGACCACATCAAGCACGCGTTGGTCCTGCTGGTGTTGATCTGTGGTGGTGCGGCCACCGCCTCGCGCAGCCACATCGCACTCCGACCGGTGCACACCCGCCTCGATGCCCGGATGGCGGACGCCTCGACATTGCTCGCCGCGGCGCTGGTCGCCGGTTCGTGTGCCCTGCAGTGGCGGAGCAATGTGCTGTCCGGCATCGAGGTGTTCGACCAGGACCTGCTCGTGCTGTGGGGCCTCGCGTTCGGCACGGTCGCCGTGGTGGCCGCCGTACGGCTCGCAAAGCCCGGCCCCACCGAGCCGGGCGGTTCTGTGGGCGATGCGCTCCTCGCGGTCCCCCTGTTCGCCACGATGACCCTGCTCTCCAGCGCGTGGTTCTTCGGGGTGGAGGCGTACCCTCGAGGCCTTGCGGTCTACTTGCTCAAGCTGGTCGAGCACGGTCAGCTGTACGTCTTCGTCGGCCTGTACGTCTGGGCCGGCATGCTGCTCAAGCGCACCCACATCGCGCACGCCGTGTTCGGTCTGCTCCGCCCATTCCGGCTCGGACCGGAGCTGCTCGCGGTGGTGATCGTGGTGGGCGCTGCCCTGCCGACCGCCTACTCGGGCGCATCGGGCATCTTCGTGATCGCGGTCGGCGCCATCGTGTTCGACGAGCTGATCCGCGCCGGCGCCCGCCCACAGCTCGCGCTCGCCACCACTGCGATGAGCGGCAGCCTCGGGGTGGTGCTGCGCCCGTGCTTGCTGGTGGTCATCGTGGCCTACCTCAACCCACCGACCACCGACGTGCTGTACAGCTGGGGCAAGTGGGTGTTCCTGCTCTCGGCGAGCCTGTTCGCGGTCGCCGTGTTGCTCACCCGCGACGGCCCGCTCGTGCGCCGGCGCCCTGCCGAGGCGCTGCCCGAGGCCGCCGCCGCGATCCGGCCGCTGATCGGGTATGCCGTCCTGTTCGTGGCGGTGGTGGGGGGCTTCGGCGTCCTGCTCGACACGTCGTTGGACGAGCACAGCGCGCCGGTGGTGCTGCCCGTGGTGCTCCTGCTCGCCATGTGGGGAGAGAGCTGGCTGGCCCGTGGCAACGAGGAGACGGCAGCCGAGGCGCCCCACGCGCCGTCACTGCTCGACGCCACCTCCGAGACCACACTGCATGTTGGCGCGCTGCTCTTGCTCATGGGCATGTCCATCGCGCTCGGCGGTGTGTTCGAGCGCTCCGAGGTGATGGACCTGGTGCCGGCGACCCTCGGCGCGCGCTGGCTCACCATGGGCATGCTGGTGTGCGTGCTCGTGGTGATCGGAATGACCATGGACCCCTATGGCGCCGTGATCCTAGTCAGCGCTACCATCGCACAGGTGGCGTATGACGCCGGGATCGACGAAGCCCACTTCTGGATGGTGGTCCTGGTCAGCTTCGAGCTGGGCTACCTCACGCCGCCGGTAGCGCTGAACCACTTGCTCACCCGACAGGTCGTGGGGACCGAAGCGTTCGAAGACGCCATCCGCAGCGCCGAGGGCGAGTCATTCTGGCGCCGCCATGAGCGCTTGCTCCTCCCGCTGTCTGTGATGACGACGGTGCTGCTGCTGGTGGCGTTCGTGCCGTTGGCGTTCGTCTGATGGGCGACTCCCCTACCCTCGCCGAGCTCCAGGCACGGTGCGTGGCGTTCGCCGCCGAGCGCGACTGGCAGCAGTTCCACTCGCCGCGAAACCTCGCGATGGCCCTCAGCGTCGAGTCGGCAGAGCTCCTCGAGCTGTACCTGTGGTGCGACGATGACGGGCCGCAGCCGCTGGCTCCCGAGCGGGCCCCGAAGGTCGCTGACGAGGCCGCGGATGTGTTGCTCTGCTTACTGAACTTCTGCGATCGCGCGGGCGTGGACCTGGCGGCCGCACTGGGCTCGAAGCTGGAGCGAGCCGCGCAGAAGTACCCGGTGGACCGCGTGCGCGGGCGAGCGCTCAAGTACGACGAGTATGACGAGTGGTCCGCCGATGACGCCGAGTAGCTGCCCTCTGCGTCACATCAGCATCTCGACCTCGCGCCGCCACGGCGGAGCGTCGCTGTCGCCGAGCTGTCCGCGCTCGGCCCGGCGCATCAGCTTCAGGATGTGTGGGCCCAGCACGTCGATGTCCGAGGATGCGTAGGACATGCTGCCGAAGGCGTGGATGCTGTCGGTCTGGCTGCCGAGAACGGACTGATCCTGCCCGAAGATGTACAGCGCCAAGGGTTGCACAATCGGGCGGATCAGCCAGCCCGGAACCCGGCTCTTGAGCGAGACGCACGCGTGCATCACCGTGTGGAAGTCGTCTACCGGGGTGAGCGCGCCGTTCAGCTGGAGGTGGTTTTCGTCGCCGATTCGGTACTCCACCTGCACGATTCCCGGCAGGAAGAATCGGTCGTGGTGGACCACCTCGCCGCCACTCGGTGACAGGAGTCTGCCGGCGAGCCCAGACGGGCGCGCCTCCCCCACGAACTCACACTCGACCCGATCGTGCCACCGCTGGATCACGCACGAGATGGGCGACCGGTCCCGATCGGTCCGGAACAATCCACCATGTACGAAAGCGGTGTGGGGCACATCCAGGGCGTTCTCGGCCACCATGTGGAGTGAGCCTCGTGCGGGGAGGGACCGGCGCACGGTGAGGTACTGGGGGTCGTCGGCATAGTCGAAGCGGAACGGCATCGACTCGGGAGCGTCGCCCGGCTCCCCCCACGCCCAGACGAACCCCTGCTGCTCAACCGTGGGGTACGCCCGCGCGCAGCGATTGGGGGCGGCCGGCTCGCCAACGAGCCCGGGAATGTCGGTGCAGGCCCCCGCGCGATCGAACCGCCAGCCGTGGTAGCTGCACTGCAGCTCGCCCTCGACCACGTGACCGCGCGACAGCGGCACGTTGCGGTGGGGGCAGCGGTCCAGCATCGTGGCTGGCCGCCCGTCGGCAGCGCGGAACAACACCAGTGGCCGGCCGTGTAGCTGTCGCTTCAACAGGCGACCCGGGCGCAGCTCGTGGCTCTGGCACAGGACGTACCAGCCCGCAGTGATCTGCGGCGGGCGATGCCGTGGGTCGAGCGTGGGTGCGGCCGGGAGCGGATTCATGGCGTCGGTCTAACGCGAGGCTCGGCCTGGCCCCACGCGCCGCGCACCACCTCCCGCAGCTCGGGGCGGCTGAGTCGGAAGTTTCCCCGCTGCACCTCGCCGGGGAACCACTTCCAGAGGAACGCCCCGACCACGAACGGCGCCCGGTCGAGTGCCCGGAGGCTTGCCTCCAGCGCGGCCGCCTGGACCTCGTCGGCCCGTGCGCCGCCGCCCTCCGCCTCCCATGGCGTGGTGGGGGCCCGGGCCGAACGGTTGTAGCCCAGCTCGGTGAACACGACGGGCTTGCCGGTGCGCTCGTGCACGGCCTGCACCTCGGCGAGCACCCGGGTCCACCCCGCGTCCAGGAGTGCAACCGGCGGCACCTCGCCTTCCGGCCACGAACCGGCTTCGGCGATGGGAAAGTAGGCTTGCACACCAACAACATCCAACGCATCCCAGAACGGGACCGCAGGGTATCGATCCCAGTTCGAGGCGTAGGTCAGGTGCCCAGGGTGCACCGCTCGCACCTCGGCGATGATCCTCCGCCATTCCGCCTCATGGGCGATGGTTCCGTCCAGCTCGGTGCCCACGGCGAACGCATCTGCGGTCGAGCTGGCCCGGGCGAGATCCACAATCCACGCTCGATACGAGGCAAAGAAGCGGTCGGCCGTGCCCGGCTCCTCCAGCGTGATCGCGCCGCGCCACGACCACCCCGAGCCCCAGTAGGCCAGGTGGGGCTTGATCAGGATCGCGACCCCGCGCGCGTGCGCCTCTGCGATGGGGCGGGCGAGCCACGCCGGCGGCGCCTCGGGATCGATCGGCTCGAACTCGACCGTGCCGTCTGGCCGGATTCTCGCGTAGGGGTGAATGGCCACCCAGTTCGCACCATCGCTGGCGATAACGTCCAGGGTCGACGCCATCGCGTCGGAGCCCCACTCCCAGCCCCAGGTCGGACACGAGACGGTGATGCCGTGGACCGTCTGGTGATCGGTGCCGGCCGCATTGGCGCAGCCGAGGGTAGCGAGGGCCATGGCGATCCACATGGACAGACCGTAGCCCCTCGGTTCGAACCGGACCGCCCCCAGCGCCGAAGCGCTGGGGGCGGCAGAAGACATCGAGGCTCACTCTTGGCTAAGGCCCGTCGCGCGCACCCTGCATGTCTCCTCCCCGTTGGCCCCACCAACCTGGCCGTTTCTCACAGACAGATGCCCCCACCCTTGGCCTGACGTCACTCGAGATCTGCGTTGACGTTTCGTTGACATAAGGTGGCCCGGAGGTCGGCGGATCTCTGCGATCGGAGACAAGCTGTACGGCCATAGTCCTATTGAATCGCCGAAAGTTCCGACATCATGGCAGCGTGACGATCCCGCGCCACAGGGCGGCTCCGCCCTCCCCGTCTTCGAACGCGACGTAGAGGTTGGTGTCACGCCGGCGGTTGGGAGCGAACCACTCCACCTCGACCGCGCCGTCTCTGGCGTCTTCGGCGGGCATGCCGAACCCACCGGCGTCGGCAAAGCCGTACGCCACCACCGTCTCCTCGTCGACGACGAACCGCAGCTCGATCGACCTGGCGTCGGAGACCAGCGCATCGTCGAGGAAGTCGGGCGTGATCACGGGGTTCATGTTGCGGGCATCGACCGGGGCGTCCGACACGACGACGCGCCGACTCGCGAGGCTGACCCCCGTGATCGGGAGATCCGTGAGCAGGGCGTCGGGATCGGCCAGCGTGCCAGGCCTCGCCCGCCCTCGCACAACATCATCGATCACCGGGCACAGTCCCGGTTCGCACGCCAACACCCACACCGTGGTGACGAGGAACGGCACCTGCGACACCAGCGCCGACAGCTCCTGGGGCACCGCAATCGTGTGCTCCACCTGCTCGTCCACCGGAGTGGACACCACCGCCCACAGCTCCAGCGGCAGCGACTGTTCGAGGCAGCCCTCACCCAGATCCGTGCACGTCCACGTCAACACCTCGACGCCGCGGGCCTCGGGATCGGCGATGGTGATGGTGGCCTGCGCGATGTCGCCCGGCGCCACCTCTGGCGGCTCGACGACCACCTGAACGACGCGGAGCTCCTCGATCCGGGTCTCCGCGTTGGGACCCGCGCTGCAGGCCAGCGCAGCCAGTGGCAGGGCCCACCGCATCACCACTCCCCTCGCAGACCGAACGCCGGCAGGACCGGGAGACCCGTGGTGGGCTCCTCCTCCCGGTAGTCGTAGGTCCACCCGATCACCTCGATGTTCTGGCGGTTCGTCGCGTTCTGGAGGTCCAGGTAGGTCGTCAGGGTCCACTTCTTGAACACGTAGTCCTTGTCTACCCGCACGTCGGCGCTGAAGAACGCCGGGAGACGGGCGCTGCTCCGCTCGCCATACACCGGGATGAAGGTGCGGGAACCCAGGTCGTACCTCCTATTCACCACGGGCGTATACGGATTGCCCGAGCCGTAGCGGACCCGCGCACCCAGGCGCCAGCGCTTGGGCAGCTCGTGGCTGATCAGCGCGTTGAGCACGAGCGGCTGGTCGTAGGCGAACAGCTCTACGGGCTCGTTGGGACGATCCTGGCGGGTAGACCTACTGATCGTTGCGGCGAGCCAACCGACGGTGCGGTCCGTCTGGTACTTCACCAGGGTCTCGAGGCCCTGCACGCGGCCCGTTCCGGCGTTGGCGTACGGGCGCGTGTCGAACGGTCCGACCGGGGGAGGCCCGGTGAAGAATCGGAACGCGTCTTCGCGGCCCACGATCCGGTTGTTGATCCAGTTGGTGTACTGATTGATCTCGATGGACCAGTCCCGCGAGATGTCGAGCTCGAGCCCAACGCCGGTCTGCAATGCCCACTCTGGCTGGAGGTCCGGGTTGCCGTCGCCCTCGGGCGCGGGCTGAACCTCTCGCGGCAGCGGGAACTGGCTGTAGCGTCCGACGGCAAACTTGAACGCGGGTATCGGCCCCAGCTCCTGGCGAACAGTGAGACGAGGGTCGACGGTCGCGGCGGCGTACCCGTTGTCGTCGATGACCGCGTCGCCGCGCAACCCCGGCACCACCTGCAGGCCGCGCCACACGAAGGTCGGCTCCGCGTATACGGCAGGTCGGTAGCTCCAGATGGCCCCTTCCTCCACCTGGTCCTGGAACGGCACGTCGTACTTGAAGCTGAACCGATCGATCAGCACGTCGGCGCCCAGGCGCCAGCCCAGCCAGCCATCATCGGGGAGGCGCGACACCTCTTCCCGCAGGGTGAGGCCGAGGCTGCGCTCGAACGCCTCACCGTCGGGAGCGACGCCGAAGGCCTGGCCTTCGGGTCCGAACACGACGGTCGCCTCGTTGCGCCAGCCTCGTCCCAGGGAGGTGCGCGCTTGGGCCCGGACCTTCTGGAAGGTGGTGGCCAGTGATATCTGGACCTCGTCCGCGTCGTCGGCATCGCCGAGCACCTCGAACCGGTCGTCGCTCAACAGGAACAGCACATCCAGGGTGCCAGACGGGAGCTGGTGCACGACCCTGGCCTGGGCGTCGTAGTACCGTGGCGCTCGGATGGTGGCGGATCCGCCGTTGAGGATCGGGTTGAGCACGGCGTCGATGTAGGAGCGGCGTCCCGACACGGTGATGGCGGTGTTCTCCCCCACACGCTGGGTGTGGTACAGCGCGGCTTGGAACACGTCTACGGAGGCATAGCCGGTGGTGCGCTCGGGCAGCGCGGCAGTGGTTCGGAGATCCACCAGCCCGCCGATCTTCCTGCCATACCGCACGCCATAGTTGCCCGGTAGGAACGACACCTCATCGAGCAGATCGCTGGCGAGCACGGTGGACAGACCTCCGAAGTGGAACACGATCGGGATCTGTCCACCATCGAGGTAGTAGGCCGAGTCTTCGGGGTCGACGCCGCGGATGATCAGCTGGCCGACGTTGAGCGGGGGCCGGGCTACGCCGGGCAGGTTCTGCACCACCCGCACCACGTCGCCATTGGTCCCTGGGAGGTAGCGGATCTCCTCGGCGCTGAGTGAGCGTTCGGTGATCTCGGGCTGGCGGCGCTGGCCCACCACGTCGATCACCTCGTCGTACCCGTCGGACTCCCATGGGCGGGTTCGGGTCGGGTACACGGTGATCTGAGCCACTCTCCCCGCCGCGACGGTGATGTCGGCGACCTCTGGCGCCAGGCCGGGAGCCTCGAATCGGAGCACCCACTGCCCTTCCGCCAGCCCGGCCATCCGGAACGCGCCGTCGGCGTCGGTCAGCACGGAGCGCTCCGTGCCGTCCGTGGACACGGCGAGCACCCGCACGTCGGCGAGCAGCACCCGGGTTCCGGCCTCACGCACCCTGCCCTCGACCGAGACCTGCGGTGCAGCCGCTGCTTCGAACCGGTAGACATACCGGATCGTGGCGGGCGTGACCTCGCCGTCGCTGTCCTGGGCAGGCGTGAACCGGAAGTCGCGCAGCGCCTGGACCGCTGATCGGTCGAACGCATCGCCGCCGGACTCCACGACCCGCGCGTCGAGCACCCGGCCCTCGGCGTCGATGTCGAGCTCGAGGAGCACAGTCGCTTCGACTGCCTGTTCCAGTGCGGCGGTCGGGTACACCGCTGGAACCGCCTCGAGCAGGCTGGGGAGGATCGGCTCTGCGGCGCCGGCCAGGGGGCAGAGCAAGATGGCGAGCACTGCGGTCATCGGGAGGGTTTGCAGCCGGGCAGGCCCGCCAGCGGCTCGTGCAGATGGGCATCGTGGACCTGGGGTGACCACATCGCCAGCCGCGCGAAGGCGACCAGGGCGGCGCCGGTGTGAAGCACCTTGCCGCCGATCCCCACCCACGCTCGGCCCGCGAGGGCATCCCCACCGCGCCGGAGCAGCGCGCCGCCGATCGCGCGGTACACCCTCGCCGCGACCAGGATTGCCACCCGCGACCGCGCCGGGATGAACTGCATGCCCCCGTCTCCGCTCCGGTAGTACTCCTCGGCCATCGCCAACAGGTCACGCACAACTCGGGCGATGTGGGCGGGGTCGGCCTCGCCGGCCAGCAGCGCCTCTGGACTCGACCCAGCCACTGCCAGGCGATCCGCCGGGAGGTAGGTGCGGCCGCGCTTGGCATCCTCGAGCACGTCGCGGCAGATGTTCGTCAGCTGCATTCCAACGCCGAGGTCGACGGCGTGTGCTGCGCCACGCGGGTCGGTGACCCCGAGCACTCCGCACATCAGCAGGCCGACGGTTCCTGCCACCCGGTAGCAGTACCGCAGCAGCTCGCGGTCGTCCGCGAATCGCACGGTGCCCAGGTCAGACCGGCACCCCTCGAGGAGCTCGAGGGCGGGCGCGACGGAGATGCCGCGACGGGCGCACACCGCCAGGAAGGCCGCGGGGATCGGACGCGGAGCACGTTCCCCCAACAGTTCCCCGCGAAGCTCGGCGACGGCGTCTGCAGCTTCGTCGGACGACGCGGCTTCGTCGACCGCATCGTCGACCAGCCGGCACCATGCATACACCACCGCCGCGTCATCCCGACGGTCTGACGGGAGGAACCAGGATGCCCAGCGAAAGCTGCGCGCGTGCGTCGCCAGGATCTCCCGACTCTGGTGAACGACCGTGTCCATCAGCCGTGCATGCGCCCGGCGAGGTTCGGCACCGTGTGCGCGATGGGCGCCACGGCCAGGCAGACAAGCTCCAGTGCGAGCGCGTGCAGACGAGGCTCCTGTTCCAGAACGACCGACGCGTCGAT
>JBLFXJ010000330.1:0-9034 GCA_047609825.1 Myxococcota bacterium | reverse complement strand
GTTGCACAAGTTCATGGACTGGAGCGGCCCCATCCTCACGGATTCGGGCGGCTACCAGGTCTTCTCCATGCGCGACCGCAACAAGGTCACCGAGGAGGGCGTGCGATTCCGCTCGCCAGAAGACGGCGAGTACCGCAGCCTGACCCCCGAGCTCGCGATTCAGCTTCAGGAGGCCTTCGGCGTAGACATCGCCATGGCGTTCGACGAGTGCATCGAGTGGCCGGCGTCACATGACCGGGTGGCGCGCTCGACCGAGCGCACGACCCGCTGGCTCCGCCGCTGCCTGGCCGCCCGTCGGCACACGGATCGGACCGCGGTGTTCGGCATCGTCCAAGGTGGTATGTTCGAGGATCTGCGCCGCTCCCACGCGCAGGAACTCGTGGAGATGTGCCTCGATGGATACGCGATCGGCGGCCTGTCGGTCGGGGAGGAGCGAGCCGACCTGCTCGCGATGGCCGAACTCACCGCGCGCGAGCTCCCACGAGGCTCGGTCCGCTACTTGATGGGGGTGGGCCATCCCGTCGACATCGCCGACGCTGTGCTGCGCGGGATCGACCTCTTCGACTGCGTGATGCCGACCCGCGCCGGCCGACATGGGCATGCCTACACGTCCATCGGCCGACGCAACCTCCGGACGGGTCGATATCGACGGGACACGCAGCCGCTCGACCCTGGCTGCAGCTGCATCGCCTGCACCCGGTACTCCCGCGGCTACCTGCACCACTTGATCAAGTGCAAGGAGCTGTTGGGCAAGCGACTGGTGACGCTGCACAACCTGTCCCACTACCAGCGGCTGATGAGCGACCTCCGTGAGGCGATCTCCTCGGGGTCGCAGGACAGGATCGGCGCGGTGCGAGCGGGGGCCGCGAGAGCGAGCGCCCCCGCGTAGCGACCGCGAACGAGGCGCGATAACGACCAGCGCGCACATCGGCCGTCCGGCCCAGGGAGAACGATGACCCGTACCACCCGGCCCCGCCGCGGCAGCCCAACGACGCCCGTGGATGAGCAGGCCCCGGCCCAACCGGCCACTCCTCGCCCTCGCACCCCTGTGGTGCCTGAGGCGCAGGTCGGTGGTGCCGACGATCGACCGCGCCTCGACCTCGACGACCTCGAAGCCCTCGCCAAGATGGACCCCGGCGAGCTCGCCGCGCTGATGGATGGGCAGCTGGATCAGAAGCGAATCGAGCCGGGAACGAAGATCACCGGCACGGTCACGCGAGTGGGGCGCAACCACATCTTCGTGGACGTGGGTGGGAAATCCGAAGGCGCGCTCGAGCGAGATGAGCTGCCAGAGGCCAACCTCGGCGACAAGGTAGAAGCCTTCGTCCTGTCCGCCGATGAGATGGGGATCCGTCTCTCGCTGCGACTGTCGGGAGCTGCGGCCGCCGAGCATCTGGATGAGGCGCACGCCTCCGGCGAGCCCATCGAAGGCATGGTCTCGTCGCGCAACCCCGGCGGCTTCGAGGTCAGGGTCGGCGGCGTGCGGGCGTTCTGTCCGGTGTCGAGGATGAGCCGGCTACCGGCCATCGACATGGACGTCTTCGTCGGACAGTCGCTCCAGTTCCGGGTGATCGAGACCGGCGACAAGATCGTGCTCGATCGCCGCGTGCTGCAAGACGAAGAGGCGGCGGTGCATGCGGAGTCGCTATGGGCCACGCTGGCCCCCGGAGACCAGCGCAGTGGCACCGTCCGCAACGTGAAGGACTTCGGGGCATTCGTCGACATCGGAGGGGTAGACGGCCTCGTTCCGCGAAGCGAGATCAGCTGGTCACGCGGCGCGGATCCGCGCGAAGTGCTTCGGCCTGGCCAGTCCGTCGAGGTGCACGTGATCGAGATCGACCACGACCGCAAGCGCATCACCCTGTCGTGCAAGTCCGCCGACTCGGACCCGTGGGGTGAGGTCGGCGCGACCTTCACCACCGGTGGCGTGTTCGACGGCTCAGTGGCGCGGGTCGAGCCATACGGCGCATTCGTGGAGCTCGCTCCCGGCGTCACCGGCCTCCTCCACGCGTCCCGCTTTGGCGGCGAGTCACCCAACCCTGGCGACACGATCCGCGTGCGCGTGAACAGCATCGATCACGAGCGGCGGCGCCTGGAGCTGGTTCTCGCCGATTCCGCCGAGACCCCGGCCATGCCCACGGGCGCCACGGTCAGCGGTTCGGTCGTCCAGGTGATGCAGAACGGGGTCGCGATCACCCTCGACGACGGTCGCTCCGCCTGGCTGCCTGCCCGCGAGGTGGATCTTCCTGCGGGCACTGTGCTCGCACAGCGATTCAGGCGCGGCCGGAAGCTCGAGGCTCGCGTGCTCGAGTCCGAGGGTGCCCGCGTCGTCGTCACGCTCCGCGACGGAACCGAGGACTCAGATTCGGCCTGGCGGAAGCACGTGAACACGCGCACGTCGCGCTCCGGAGCCGCATCGTCCGCGGGCTTCGGGACACTCGGCGACCTGCTCAGAGGCCTGAAGGACTGAGCGGTCTGTACGCCTGACGCGTCGGCTGCACTCGATCCCACGGGTCCCAAGGGATTCGTGGGACTGCCAATGGACCAGCGCTCACCTGCGCCCGCCCAGCTCGTCATACCGCGTGCGAAGGGCCTTCAGGTCGGCGAAGGTCTGGCGCTTGTCCTGCGGTTGGCGCAGCAGGTAGGCGGGATGGAAGGTCGGTAGTACCGGCACGCCCCGATACTCTCGCCACTGCCCGCGCTCGCGCGTGATGCGCGCTCGAGGGTCGTCGAACAGCGTTCGCAGCGCCACGCTGCCGAGCACGAGCACGACCTTCGGCTGGAGGGCGTCGAGCTGTCGCTCCAAGAACGGTCGACACCGTGAGACCTCGCTCGGCTCCGGGTCGCGGTTGTTGGGTGGACGGCACTTCACGACGTTGAGGATGTAGGTCGAGCTCCGCTCCAGACCGAGCACATTCACCAGCATCTTGTCGAGCATCTCGCCGGCGGCGCCAACGAAGGGTTCGCCCCGCCGATCCTCGTGGTAGCCAGGTGCTTCGCCGATCACCACGAGGTCCGCCTCGGGATCACCCACGCCGAAGACGATGTTGCGCCGGCCCTTGCTCAAGGCACAGCGCCGGCAGTCCCCGATGTCTTCGCGGATCGCCCGCAGCGCCTCAGCGCCAGTTGGAGGCGCGGCCCGACCATCCCGCGCGAGCGCCGACCACGCCGCCCCTCCGCTAAGCCCGCTCTCAACGGAGTGGCTGTCGGATGCGTCCGGAGCGGATTCACCTGGCAGCTCCCACCCCGCCGCCTCCCCAGCCATCGCCAGCGCCCGCAGGTCCGCCACGAGCGTGGCCAGCTCGTCTTCTGGGCGCTCGCTCATGCCCAATCCAGGTTGGCCCGCCAGCCCAGCCGGCGCAGGTGAGTGAGCAGCTCTGGGATCGGCAGCCCGAGAACGTTCGTCCAGTCGCCATCGATGGAGTCGAACAAGAACACGCCGCGTCCCTCCGCTGCGTACGCGCCGGCGCACCCTGCTCCCTCACCCGTCGCGACGTAGGCGTCGATCTCCGCATCGGTGAGGTCGGACCTGACGGTGAGGTGTGTCGTGACCGTGCTGGATGTCTCCCGCCCCTTCGCGATGACGACGAGGCCAGTCACGAGCGCGTGGGTGCGACCACGAGACCCGCGCAACCTGTGGATCGCCTCGGCATTCCCTCCCGGTTTGCCCCAATGCACCTCGGGCCGGTCAGGATCGTATGCCACCTGGTCTGCTCCGATGACCACAGCATGAGGTTCGCGCAGAGCAACCTGACGGGCCTTTTCACCTGCCCGCAGCAGCGCCTCCTGCGCCGGATCGGGTGAGCGGATCGCGCTCTCGTCCACATCCGGCGAGAAAGCTCGGTGTCGGATACCGCTCTGTCGGAGCAGCGTTCGGCGCGTGTGACTGGTCGAGGCGAGCACCAGATCCATGGTCGTCCATTGTGTGGCGAGTGCCGCTGGATATACTCCGCGGCGATGTCCGCAGCCTGAGAGGGTGCTCGACCGCGGGCGACGGATGTGGATAGTCTGGCCCTTGAGGAGGTTCCGCACATGGCAGTGGGTGCGGTCGGCATCGACCTGGGGACCACCTTTTCGGCGATCGCGCACGTCAATCAGCATGGCGTGCCCGAGATTCTTCCGAATGCAGAGGGTGATCGGATCACGCCTTCGGTGATCCTGTTCGAAGAAGACGACGTGATTGTGGGCAACTACGCCAAGCAGGCGGCAGTGGTGTACCCCGAGCAGGTCGTCGAGTTCGTCAAGCGGCACATGGGCGATCCCTCGTTCAAGTTCCGGTATCGCGGGCGTGACTACTCGCCCGAGAAGCTCTCCAGCTTCATCCTGGCGAAGCTGAAGCACGATGCCGAGCTACGCCTCGGGCGTCGGGTCGAGCAGGCCGTGATCACGGTGCCGGCGTACTTCAATGACGTGCAGCGTCGAGCGACGCTGCGTGCCGGCGAGATGGCCGGGCTCAAGGTCCTCAAGCTGATCAACGAGCCCACGGCCGCAGCGTTCGCGTACGGACTGAACAACGCCGGTCGTGACATCCGGGTGCTCGTATACGACCTCGGCGGTGGCACCTTCGATGTCACGCTGGTCGATGTCGAAGGCACCTCCATCAACGTGATCGCCACTGAAGGTGATCACAAGCTCGGCGGGATGGACTGGGACGATCGCCTGATCCAGCATGTCGCGCAGGCGTTCAAGTCCAAGCACGGCGTCGATCCGCTCGAAGAACTGAGCTCATACCACGACCTGCGGCAGAAGTCCGTGTCGGCGAAGATCAGCCTCACGCGGCGTCCGAAGGTCAACATCTTCCACGACTACGGCAGCAAGGTGCTCCGCCTTGCCGTCGATCGCGGCCAATTCGAGGCGCTGACGGCCGACCTCCTCGATCGCACCCGGGCCCTCACCGAGTCAGTGATGAAGGCCGCCAAGGCCGACCCGTCGAGCATCGACGTGGTGCTTCTCGCCGGCGGCTCCACCCGGATGCCGATGGTGCGCAACATGCTCACCGAGTACTTCGGAAAGCCGCCTGCGACCGACATCAACCCGGACGAGGCCATCGCCCTGGGCGCAGCCCTCACGGCCGCTATCGAGTCGGCTGAGCTCGCCGGTGAAGAGTCCCCGATCGATCTGCGCACGCACGACGTGACGAGCCACAGCCTCGGCATGGTCGCATACCGCGACTCCGCCCTGCACAACTCGAAGATCATCGGCAAGAACAACAGGATCCCCGCGGAGAAGACCCGTGAGGACTACACGACCACACACGATGGGCAGACCACCATCGACCTGTGGCTGGTGCAGGGCGAGCACGGGAACCCATTGGACTGCTCGGTTCTCGGTCACTTCGAGTTCTACGGCATCCCGCCCCGGCCGGCCGGGCACTCTCGACTCGCCGTCACCTACCGCTACAACGCGAACGGCATCGTCGAGGTCGAGGCGATGGACCTCGCCTCCGGCCAGATCCTCCCGCACAGGCTCGCCGCCGGCCAGGTCACGTTGGAAGATCTCGCCCACAACCGCGCGCCCATGCAAGTGGCGCTGGTGATGGACTGTTCCGGTTCCATGTATGGAGCCAACATCCGCGACACCAAGGCAGCCGCCACGGCGTTCGCCGACCGCGTGCTCGGTCAGCCGAACCGACAGATCGCGGTGGTGGCGTTCCCAGGTGGTGTGAAGTCGACACCCACCGCCGACACCGACCGCCTGCGCTGGGCGTTGGATTCACTCACGCCGATCGGATCCACCCCGATGAGCGAGGGGCTCGCGGACGCGCGCTCGCTGTTGCGGCCTAGAGCCGGAATCCAGCGTGTGTTCGTCGTCATGACCGATGGTCACCCCGACGATCCAGATGCGACCGTCGCTGAGGTCCACCGCCTCCGCACCTCTGGCGCACGGATCATCACCATCGGCGTTGGACCTCAGGTGCAAAAGGACTTCCTGGCATCCCTTGCATCCGGCCCACAGGACTTCCACTTCTGCGACGAGTCGCTCGATCTCGAGGGCACGTTCATCAACCTGGCCACCGAACTCGGCCCCGCCGACAGCTGAGCCAGGCTCTCCCCCCCCTTCCAGCCGAGAACAACCGCGTGAAGGACTCCGAGACCAAGGACGCCCTACGCCTGCTCGCGAGCGAGGTCGAAGACCTCAAGCGGACCGTCTCGGATCGCCTGAGCAACGACCCTGTACGCGAGAAAGCGTTCGATCAGCTGTATGAGGAGCTCCGCCAGTACAAGGACGAGTTCCTCTTCCAGGCCGAAAAGCCGCTCCTGCTGGACCTTCTGCTGTTCTACGACAGCATGCAGTGGTTTCAGGAGAGCTTGGTCAAGCAGGAGATGTCTCCGGACGTGATCGCCGACTCGTTCCAGTACCTGATCGACGAGTTCCTCGAGGTGCTGTACCGCCGCGACGTTCTGCCAGTGGATCGGGTGACCCGGTTCGACCGGAAGGTGCACAAGGCCGTCAAGGTCAGCCCGACGCGCGATCCCGACGCCGACTACAAGATCGAGCAGGTGCTGAAGCGCGGCTTCAAGCGCAGCGAGAAGACCCTGCGGCCCGAGGAAGTGGTCATCCTCCGTCACCGAGGTCCCAAGTGAGCGCCGACGGGGTGTCATGAGCGCGGATGACGAGATCGTTCTAGGGATCGACCTGGGAACTACGTTCTCGGCGATGTCCCTCGTGAACAAGTTCGGAAAGGCCGAGATCATCGCGAACGCTGAGGGTCACGCGACCACGCCTTCCGTCGTCCAGTTCTACGACGAGGACGGCTGCGTCGTCGGCGACGAAGCGGTCAAGATGGTGGTCGTCGACCCCGAGAACGTCGTCCGATTCATCAAGCGGCACATGGGCGAGGAAGACTTCACGCTGGAGTTCTTCGGCCTTACCTACACGCCGCAAGAGATCTCCGCGCTGATCCTGCGTAAGCTCAAGGATGACGCCGAGGAGATGCTCGGGGTTACCATAAGCGACGCCGTGATCACGGTGCCTGCCTACTTCCACTCGGCACAGCGAGGGGCGACGGCCGAGGCCGGCGCGATCGCCGGCTTGAACGTGCTGTCGATCATCAACGAACCCACCGCCGCCGCCATCGCCTATGGATTGGATCGCATCGGCGGTGAGCGGAAGCTCTTGGTGCTAGACCTCGGCGGCGGCACGTTCGATGTCACCGCGATGGAGATTCGCGGTACCCGCCTGACCACCTTGGCCTCCGACGGCAACGCCGAGCTCGGCGGTAAGGACTGGGACGACCGCCTGCTGAACCACGTAGCTGAAGAGTTCTACGCCAAGTTCCAGCTCGACCCGCGAGACGACCCCGCACCCTACCAAGAGCTGTACGAGCGGGTGCTCGCGGCGAAGATCGCGCTGTCCTCCAAGGAGCGGGCCGTCGTGCCCGTGAGCTTCCGCGGGCAGCGCATGGGAGTTCGAGTCACTCGGGTCCTGTTCGACGAGCTGACCGTCGACCTGGTGAAGCAGTGCGAAGACACCGCGAACCTAGTGCTCCAGAAGGCACGTTTGACCTGGGCGGAGCTGGACGACGTCTTGCTGGTCGGTGGTGCCACCCGGATGCCGATGATTCGGAACATGTTGGTCAGGCTGTCGGGCCAGGACCCGGTCTCTGGGGTGAACCCGGACGAGTGCGTTGCGCTCGGAGCTGCTCTCGCGGGCGTGTTCCGACATCGCCCCAACCACCCGGCCCTCCGCGACAAGCGTGAGGCCATGGCCAGCCGGGCCCGCGCGCTGAAGCAACAGGCGAACCGGGAGGCATCGCCCGCGCCCTCGCCAAGCGCTGCCACCAAGTCCGTCCCGCCGGCTGAGCCTCGTGGCGCGATGATCGGCCTCGCGTACGGCGGTCACATCGCGCAACAAGCCCTGGCCCACAGCGCCCTGCCCGACGTGACCATCCACGACGCGACCACCCATCCACTGGGCATCATCGTGCTCGACAAGAGACGACACGAACGGGTGGTGGAGCTGATCGCCGAGGGAACTCCCCTCCCCCACGAATACACAGGCCGGTTCGCCTACGCGTACGAGAACATGACCGCCGTTCGTGTCGAAGTGACCGAAGGAACCGGGAGCAGGCGCGACGAGGTCACGGTCATCGGGCGGGTGGAGCTCACCGGGCTGCCGCCGCGACCACGAGGAACGCCGATCGAGGTCGTGTACCAGTACGGCGTGGACCAGATCCTCCAGGTCCGGGTCATCGATGTGGAGTCTGGCCTGTCCCGACAGGTGGACATCCGATTCCTGGGAGGCATGACGCCCGACCAAGTAGACGCGGCCAGGAAGCGCGCGGAGCGGATGTCAGTCGAGTAGTAGCGCCCGGTCGCGGCGATTCTGAGTGCGCGTGTCGGCACCCGCCGTGACGTGTCCGCTGTGTGGTACATACTCAACTGACCGGTCCACGCACAGGACGAATGAAACGGAAGCCACTCGACGTTGCCAGGGAGTTCTGTGAACTCACCGGCGCTGCTGATCTTCTGTCGTACCTCGAGCTCGACGCTGGAGCGTCGACAGACGAGGCTGTAGTGGCGCTGACCGCGCGGCGCCGGCGGCTTCAGGGGATGCAGGGCAACCCGAAGTACAAGGCTGAGGCACTGTTCCTCATCCGGAACTTCGCCTCCCTGGAGGACGCCCTCGCCGACCCGGCAGCCCACGCGGAGGCCATGGCGGAGAGCCCGGACACAGGCTACGCCCGCATCTTCGAGGCGACCTTGCGGAGCCTCCTGGCTGCCGGGGCCATCCTCCCTGCCCAACGAGAACACCTCGAGCGGAACGCCGCCGATTTCGAGATCGGGCCGGCTGCCTTCCGGGAGATGCTGAGCCGGTTGTCGGTCGAGGCAGGGCGGCCGGGCCTGCCCCCCGTGCCCAGCTCGCGCGCTGAGTCCTCCACCAGCGGTCGGGGCCTCGTCGCGCGAGATGCGCTGAACCACTACCAGGTGCTGGGCGCCGAACGTTTCGCCACGTTCGAGGACATCCGGCGGACCTACCACGCACGGGCTACCGAAGCGGGTCAGTATGCCGACCCCACGGAGGGCGAGGCGTT
>JBLFXJ010000329.1:0-9068 GCA_047609825.1 Myxococcota bacterium | reverse complement strand
GCTGGAGGCCCGCTCGACCCGGTGCTCGACTCGTCCTGGGAGACGCTGAGCGACCTCCACCAGGGGCTGCTCGCGCGGTGTTCCCTGTTCCGCGCACCCTTCGAAGCGGACGCGGCCGCTGCCCTCTCGGGACGCTCAGTGCGCGGGGTCGGTCGGGTGCTGCTCACGGAGCTCGCCGATCGGTCGCTGGTGGAACGGGTGGGCCAGCGCTGGCGGATGCTCGCTCCGATCGCGGAGTATGCGGACGCCCGGCTCAGCCCGGAACAGCGGGACGACGCCCGTCGACGCCACGCCGCCTGGTTCGCCGATCGTGCGGAGGAGCATGCAGAGCGCTCCCGCACCTGGGAGCGGCCCGCGGTGCTGGCAGCCCTGCACGCCGACCGGCGCGACATCGGGTGGGTCTTGTCGGCCGCAGACGACCATCCGGCGGCCGCGCTGCGCTCCGCGGTGGCCCTGTCCCGCGCACGCGCCGACCGTGGGCACCTCCCTGGGTTCATCGCCCTGATCGGGCGGTTGCTGGGCCACCCGGAGGTGCTGCCCGAGCTGCGGACGCGGGGGTTGCTGGCGCGTGCGCGGGCCCACAATCACGGGCACGACCACAGCGCCGCGCTCGCCGACCTCGACGCCATTGCGGCCGGCACGCCGCCCATCGACGTGGCCCATCGCGTCATGCTCGAGCGCGCCTGGGCGCTGGACCAGCTCGGTCACCAACTGCGCGCGACGGCCCTCCTCGAGGCAGCACTCATGGAAGCGCGGGCGCGACGGGACCGCCTCGCGGCGTGCGAGATCACGAAGGCCCTGGCGGCCCGTCGCCCGGTGTTGGTTCAGCGCGCAGGGGCGCGAGGAACCGGCCTGTGTGCGACCGCTCGCAGGCCGCCACGTCCTCCGGCGGGCCCTGGACCAACATCTCGCCGCCCCGGTGCCCGCCCTCCGGGCCGAGGTCCACCACCCAGTCGGCGGTCTTGATCACGTCGAGGTCGTGCTCGATCACGATCACGGTGTGGCCCCCGTCCACCAGCCGGGTGAGCGTCCGAAGCAGACGCCGCACATCGGCGGGATGCAGCCCGGTGGTGGGCTCGTCCAAGATGTACAGCAGACGCTTTCCGCGCCGGAGCCCTGCACATCAGGGTGCCCGATGTGCGGCCCAGGCTGAGGTAGTCCGCGCCAATGTCGACCAGCAGCAGCACCCGGGTGCGCAGCGGTCCTCCTGCAGGCGGTCGACCAGGCGGGCTACTGCGGCGGTGAATCGTGCACCCCGGTCAGGGTCAGGGAGCGACATCGGACCTTCTCCGGCAGACCGTACACCACGGGTTTGTCGGCGACCAGGGAAGGGTTCCGGCCTGTGTGGTCCCTGACGGATGTGTCGAAGCGCTCTCGGAAGGATAGGGGTCCGCCGAGAGATGCGCGTGAGCGTCCGTCCACAAGGGGCGGGATCCCCGCATCCCGACCCCCGGAGTTAGGTATGGCGAAGACCCGACCCAGCGTGCAGAAGCGCAAGAAGGAAGCGGCGGTCATGGAGAAGCGTCAAGCAAAGGCAGCTCGAAAGGCCCGCCGCGATGCAGAGAAAGACGACCGTGAAGACGTCGAGACCGGCATCGATCCCGATCTCGTCGGAATCGTCGCTGGCCCCCAGCCCCCCCGCGAAGACGAGCTGTTGGAAGAGCTCTTCCTCGAGTAGCCGCGCCCGTCAGTCCGTGAACGTGAACGTGGCCGGCAAGGATGCGACGAAGTCGAAGACCAAGCTGTTGTCCCCCACCCAGTTCGCCGGGTCGCCCACCTGCGCGCGAAGCTCGGCGCGGGTGAGGGTGTCGCCATCGACGGTGAACAGCACGTTGTCGGCCTCGGCCACCGCCACCGCAGACTCGCCCGCCGCCAGACCGAGTGGCAGGGCAGAGTTGTTGGATGAGTCGGCCTCCGGCGCCCAGTCTGCGCCGTCGACGTTGAGGCCGAAGATGTAGACGGACGGCTCGTCGAGCAGGCCCTGGTACGCGATGAGCTGATCACCGCTGGCCGACAGGGCCATTGAGCCGACGCCGAGTCCGATGTCGGAGGCCACGAGCACGGTGCCGGCTGGCACCACGTCGGCGGTGATCCACTCCACCTCGCCCTCGGTGGCGCGGAGGGTGCCGTCGGCGAACACGCCGTTGTCGGTGAAGAAGACAGACACGCCCGCGGCGATGTCGACCAGGGTGACGAAGGCGAAGTCGTCGGGCGCGTCGGTGTTCATGCCGAGCACGAGGAGATCGCCGGGGGCGAGCTCGGACACGGGCTCGCCGCCGCCACCTGCGCCGACGGCGATCGTTTCGCTCAGGGTGCAGGTGCTGGCGTCGAGCACCTGGAGGAGCTTGTCGCACGCGGTGGGCGGGACCGTAGGGGAGAAGGTGATGCTGCCGTCCAGGTCGGAATCAGGGACGGTGAGGATCCACCGGGCCGGGGAGAGTCCGGTCTCGACGCCGCGGCAGGCGCCCGCCGGGATGGCATCGGCGCCTGCTGCCGGGCCGAACAGCAGGGTGGCGTTGCCGCCGGGCGTGAGGCCCGACATCTCGATGGTGACCTCGCCGGGGCAGGATCCAGATACATCGAGCGCTGGGACCGCGTGGGCCGCGATGGGGGCAAGGGCAGCCACTGTGAGGACGAGAGTACGCATCCGAGACCTCCGTTGTGTTGTGGATACCCGGCCGCACAGGCGCGCATCCACCTCGTGGGAGCAACTTGGCATGTTCCCGTCACAATGTGGCGCGGATGTGAGGCGTTCGGGACATTCGTGCACACCGCAGATTAGGCGGCGATGGCGTGGCGGCCAGTGGTGACCGCCCGAGCGGCAGGAGCCCCCGATGTACGATCTGATGAACCCGCAGCGCCCGGAAGCCGACCTCCTCGTGGGCGGTCAGCCGAGCGTGCAGGACCTCGAGCGTCTGGCCGCGTCGGGTCTGAAGTGCGTGATCGACCTGCGCGTGCCCGGTGAACACACCGCGTTCGACGAGCCCGCCACCTGCGCCCGGCTCGGCGTGAAGCACTCGGTGATCGCGGTCGACGGCCCCGGTGACCTCACCATCGACAACGCGCGGCGCCTGGTGGAGGCCGTCGCTGCGGCCAAGGGCCCGACCCTGGCGCACTGCGGGTCAGGCAACCGGGTCGGTGGGCTGTTTACGCTGCATGCAGCGTCCGCTCTGGGCATGGGGGAAGACGACGCCATCGCCTACGGCAAGGCGCGCGGCCTGTCCGCGCTGGAGCCGCGCCTACGCCAGATGCTCCGCCGGTGACGGCTGGCGCGCCCCTTGCAGTCATCGACTGTGGGAGGGATCCATGGACCCGAGTGATGTTCGACGTGCGGTGCTGGCCGAGCATCGCCAGATCCGCCAGCGGCTGGACGACCTGCTCGAGCAGGCGCATGGCGGTGCCGATGCCGCCACGTTGCTGACCACCTGTCAGGCGCTGCTGCCGGTGCTGCTGGACCACATCGACCTCGAAGACCGCATCCTGGTGCCCGCGCTGCGGGAGGCGGATTCGTTCGGCGATGTGCGGGTGGACATGCTGGTCAGGCACCACGAGGCCCAGCGGGTCGAGCTGCGGACTGCCATCGCCGCGCTGGGACAGCCCGGAACGGAGCGGGCTGCGATCCTGCAGGCCGTACGGACGCTCGTGTACGATCTGCGGATCGACATGGCGGAGGAGGACCGCGACCTGTTGAGTCCGGAGGTCCTCCGCGATGATCTGATCCAGCTCACGCCGGGGAGCTGACCTCACCTCGCGATAGTGACGGTGGTGGCGACACGTGCCGCCACCACCGTCACTATCGCGGGGTGTGCCGGGGCTGTCGCGCAGCGCTCACTGCTCGACGGGTGGGCGCAGCAGCAGGTGGCACTGGGCGCACACGCCGACAAAGTCGCCATACAGCGCGACCTTCTCGTCGACCGTCATCGGCTCGGTGGCCTTTGAGCCGATGAGTCGGACCAGCTGCTCCAGCTCGCGGAAGCCCGCCTGGTCGGTATTGAACTCCCACCGCGGGCTGATCGGAGCCTCAGCCAGCTCGGAGGCGCCTTTCTTCCACGCGGGGTCGCTGCCCGAGACGATGCCCAGCCACATCCAGTCGGACGCCCACTGGTGCAGCTGCATGTGGTCGTCCTCGCCCCACTCCTGCGGGGGGAGGTTCACCAAGAGCCGCTCGGGCCCTGTCTGTTCCGCCGTGTGGCAGGACCCGCATGCGCCAGCGGCACGGGCGACGGCGCGGCCGGCGGTGGCCAGGTTGGTGGCATCGGCGACCGCTTGGGCCTCGCGGCGGAGGGCGGCGTGGTGGGGCGCTGCGCCCTCCAGATCCAGCGGCTTCCACCCGTCCGGTTGAGGCGGCGCCTCTTGCGCGGCGAGGGATGCGCCGGCCTCTCTCGCCAGAGTCAGATCTCCGCGGACCACGGCATCCCGGGCGACGGTGACCAGAGCGTAGTGCTCCTGCATCGACGCATGGGTGCTCGCGGCCTCGGGCGCCGTCTTCTTGCTGCAGCTGATCAGGGCCAGCACCACGAGCACTGTTCGCATGAATCCCTCCGAGGTCGGTCTTTGCATCGATCGTGCCCACGGTGGGGGCGCCTTGCTGGGGAGGGGTGGGTCGGCTGGCCCGCTCGGACTGGGATGTGGGGGAAATCACACAGCCCGAGCGGCCCTGGCCGACCTCGGCGGTCAGTGGCGGAGGCGCCAGGTGATCCGGCCCACCTCGGTGCCGTCATAGGACTGGCGCACAGCGACCATCCACCACGAGCGGAAGGTCGCGGGCAGCCCCGGGCGCAGCACCACCGGGAACCGGGCGTCGGCGGGCAGACGGCCGCGTCCCAGCACGGTGCGCCCCGGTCGGAGGGGCACGCGCACCACCCCGCGGGCCGTGTCGTCGGCCGTGCGGCTCGCGCGGATGCGCAGGAGCTGGGCGAGTCCCTCCGGCACCTCGAGCTCAGGCGTGGCCCGGGCGGGCAGGCGCGCGAGGGTGTCCAGCGAGAACACGATCGCGTCGCCCGGGGCGCCGGTGATCTCGCCGGCGAGCTCCAGGTCGGGCCCGGCGCCGGTGATGAAGTGCGTGTTCCGGATCGCCAGGTTGCTCGCGGAGGTCACGGCGGACAGGTAGCCCTTCCAGTCCCCCAGATCGGCAGGGCTGGGCCCTGGGTCGCCGGGCGCGGAGACGATGGCGACGAACGCCCGCGGGCCGGGCTTGGGCAGCGCCTTCGCGGGCCAGTCGATGGGCTCGCTCACTGCCAGCGAGCCGTCGGGCGGCACCTGCCCGTGCCACACGGTGGGGCCGATGTCGGTCCAGTCGCACGGCGGGATGAGGGTGGCCACGGGGGCATGCCACAGGTGGCCGCGAACCCGTGCCGCGGCAACCGCACCCCGGTTGTAGACGCGGAGGTAGGCCGTGTGGGCATCGCCATCGTGCACCGCGGCGGGTGGGTGGCCCATGCTCTCGGCGTCTCCTGCCCAGTGGGTCGCCGGGTCGGCGGGCACGCCTGCGGAGCGCAGCACGATGATGTCCGGGCTGCTGGTGGGCCGGAGCCCTCGCGCCACGCCGTCGTCCCCGACCCGGTCGCGGATCACCACGTCGGAGCGGTCGTCCACCCGGCGGAGCACCTCGGCGAGATCTGGCATCACGCCGATGACATCGGTGACGAAGCCGGTGGGGTCGGGCGTGCCGTCGGCCTCTACCGGCGTGCCCACCGCGTCGAGCAGCAGGCCCTCGCGGGTGGCGGGGGTGCCGGCGTCAGGCGCCTCGAGGTGCGAGCGGAGGGCGCGGGCGTCCAGCGGCACGCCATGCCGCGCGGTGTACACGCCCTGCACGATGGCCGCACAGCCGGCAATGATCGCCGAGGCCGATGACGTGCCACTGTAGTTGTGGGCCACCGCCGCCTTCGGGTTGAACGGGGTCCAGCTGGTGGTCCACACGCTGTCGCCCCACGCCCAGCAGTTCACCCGACGGCCACGGTTCGAGCTGGCACTCGGGGTGCGGTGGTCGGCCCGGGCCGCGCCCACCATGACAGCACCCGAGTCGGGCCGGCCGCCGAACACCAGCAACCCGTCCTTCCGGATGGTCTCCAGCGACAGGCCGCCGTTCCCTGCGGGCTCCACCACGGTGACGCCCATCGCGGTGAGGGTCCGGATGATGTCGTAGTTGGCCGGGTCGACCTCGACCGGCGCGAACCAGTCCGGGTCACCGCCCTCGGCGATGACGTCCCGCTCGAACTTGTCGGTGAGCCACTTGTCGTCCACCTTCACCTGGCTCTCGATCAGCACCACGTCGCCGCGGTTGGCGTTCGATGCGATCCATAGCAGCGTGTTCGCAAGCTCGGCCCGGCAGCAGGCGCCGGTGCCGCTGCACACCGAGGGGCGCTCGCACACCAGGTGCAGCCGCGCATCGGGGCACATCCCGGCGAAGGCGCCCTGGCCATGGGTGGCGCCGAGCACGCCGAGGGTGCGTGCACCATGTCGGCGGTTGGAGGCGAGCACGGCGGGGTCGGGGTGGCAGCTCGCGCCCTGCTCGATGGTGAGCACTGGCAGGTCGTCGAGGGCGACCACGCCCTGGTGGTCGGGGAAGGCCTGCTCCACGATCCATACATCGACCCCCTTGCCGGTGCCGCCGGGGCGGGTCCATGCATGGGCGGCGTCCACCCCCCGGGGCGCGAGGTCGAGGTAGCCCTGCCCCTCGGAGAACGGGTCGCCGGGGGACAGGGGCGCTGCCGGGAACGGCTCCAGCTCCACGAAGGCCTCGGTGCCGTCCACCCGCTCGCCGAGCAGACGCACCACGTCTTCCAGCGGGGTCTCGTCCGTCACGATGATCCACACGTGGCGCTGCCACAGGGGTGGCGTCCAGTCAGGGTCACGCTTCGCCGCCTCGGTCACCCGCCGCAGGCTCTTCGGGAACCGGATGGCGAGGGGAAACCGGAACGTGACCGTGCCGCGCACCTCGAGGTGCGGGAACAGCTCCTCCAGCGGGTAGGGGCGCTCGATGGCCCTCGGGGGGAGGAGGTCGCCGGGCAAGACCGCCGCGATTCTCGGCTCGAACTGCTCTTCGGACATGAGGCCTCCTACGGCTGGTAGCGGATCCAGGTGTACTCGACCTGCACGAAGCGCCACAGGGCGGCGCCCTGAGCGATGCGCTCGTCGTCGAGGAAGTCGGCCACCGTGGCGGGGGTTGGGCCCACGGCCGACGCGATCTCCCACACCGTGTCGGCGTCGGGTGGGGTGTAGTTGTTCTGGAGCACGATGAAGTCCCGGAACGTGTCGCTGCCCAGGTCGACCCGGTACAGTCGGCCGGTCTGGGTGAGGCTGGCGCCGGCGTAGCCGGGGCTGTGTGGGCCGATGCCGGAATGCAGCCAATACAGGCTGCCCACGGCGTCTGCGAGCGCATACGCGGCGACCGCAGCCGGGGACGGCAATCGGTAGTAGCTGAACCTCAGGTGGGCGAACGCGCTGGGTCCTGCGGGGGCGGCCAGGCCCTTGACCGCGGCCAGGTGGTCCTGGCCGGTGGTCCCCGCGGGCAGCGGGTCGCTGCCCCAGAGGAACATGCCCTTCTTGGGATCCAGCGTTGCATCGTCGAGGGTCCACAGCTCATGCCACTCGGGCCCCTTCTTCCAGGTGACGACGCCACCGGCCTTCGGAAGGCCCGGCGTGGTGGCGACGAGCCCGCCGCTCAGGGTGGTCATGCCGGTGTCGATCTGGGGCGCGAGGCCGCTGGTCGCCCGCGGCACGGGCACGAGGGTGTTCGGGTCGATCATGGCTCACGCCATCCTGGGCAGGGGTGAATCGCCGACGGCCTCGGCAACCGAGATGAGGTCGAGCCGTCGGTGGTGGGTGTGTGCAGGGAAGGGTGCAGCGAGGGCGCGCAGGTGGGCGTGGTCGACGATGCCCGGGTGCGCGGCGCGGAGCAGTCCGAGCGCCTGCAGGCGGACGTCGGGCACGCCGATGCCGAGGGCGTCCTCCAGCGCGAGCTCAGGGCGAAGGCCGGGATCGAGGTACTCGAGGTAGCAGCGGGTGAGCGCCGTCTGCAGGTCCATCCTGAGCCGCTCCATCAGGCTCCTGGACCGCATCGCGAGGTCGTGGGCGGTGGACCACTCCCCGAGGCGCCACGCGAACGCGGACTCGGACAGCGCGAGCAGGGCAGCCGCCGGCGCGTCGAGTGTCGATGCGGCCTCCACCAACGCGAGACGGGGACGCTCTGCGCGCTCTTGGCGGTAGGCGATGCTCCGGGCGGTCCATGTGGCGTGGGCTTCGCGCCCGGCCATGCGGTGTCGACGCGCCACAGCGATCGCGGCCTGTGCCGCCTTCGCGGCGCCGTCGAGGTCCCACAGGTCGAGGAGGGAGGCGGCGGCATTCATCAGCGCCGCCGAGCGCTGCGGGCCGCGCAGCTGGGCGACGGCCTGGAGGTGGAGATCGGCGGCGCGGCGGTAGTCCCCCCGTCGGTAGGCGTCGAGTCCGAGGAAGCCCTGGATCCGCGCCTTGGCCTCGGGCCGATCGGCCGCCCACAGCACCAGCTCATCGAGGAGCGCGCCCCGGTCTGCTGCAGTGCCGACGAGTGCGGCGCGGAACCGCACCAGCTGGCGGGTGAACTCGAGGTGTGCGCCGGGGAGTGGTGGGATCTCATGGACCGTGGACAGCGCCCGCTCGCCCTCTCGCCGCTGGGCGTACAGCGCCGACCGGAGCAGCCCGCCGAGGTGGCCGACGCGCTCCGGCGCGCCGACGGTGCGGTCCACCTCGTACAACACCGTGGCGATGGCTTCGGGCTCCTGCAGGTCGACCGCGGCCGCCGTGAGCAGGCCGAGCAGCTCGAGCTGCGACCCGATGTCGCCCCCGGTTCGCGCGACGTTGAGCAACGTTCGGCCCAGCCGCAGGGCCTTCGACCGGTGGCCGGCGGCGAGCAACGCGGCGGTCACCTCGCGCCCCTCGGCGACGATCACGTCGGGCGGCTCTCCCGCCTCCACCAGGTGCACCAGGCGAGCTGGGTGGTCGTCGGGCAGCCACGCCGCGGCCTTGCGGTGCGCTGCGGCCCGCTGCACCTCGGTCCACCACGGCACGGGATGGGCCCACGGGCGCGTGCC
>JBLFXJ010000328.1:0-9081 GCA_047609825.1 Myxococcota bacterium | reverse complement strand
AGCGGCTTGGGCGGCGACCTCGCCCGGATCCCGCTGGGCACGCAGTTCGAACTCACGGTGCCGGAAGACGCCTCGTCGATCTGGGTCGACGTGACCGCGGACGAGGACGCCGGCTGGTCTCTGTTCGGCAGGGTGGGTGAGCCCATCGAGCACGAGCCGCTGGTCGTCGACTTCATCGGGATCGGCACGGCGATCCCCACGGAGTACGACTGGACGATCGACGGCTTCGGCGCGGGCGGCGTGCGCCTGCAGCCTGGCGGTGAGCTCGATCTGGAGCCCGGCAGCACGGTGTACCTGTCGGTGGCCAGCTGGAGCGGCGATGTCTTGGACCTGGGAGCGCTGTTCGAGCTGCAGCGCGTCACGGTGTCCACGCGAATCTCCACGGCACAGCCAGGCGTCGAGGTAATCCCGGGGGCTTGTGCCACGGGCGGCCGCAGCGTCGGATGGCTGGCGCTAGCGGCGCTGGTCGGCCTGGTCCGTCGGAGGGAGCGGTGATCGCGTGGCTGGTCGGCGCAGCGCTCGCGGGCCCCGCACCCGCCGACCTCTGGGGCACTCTCGAAGCGCTCGGGGACGGGACCGCCGAGGTCGTGGCCCGGACTGACGAGCTGCGGGATCTCGCCCTGGCGACGACCGCGAGGGTGGATGCCGACGATGCCTCCCTCGACCGGCTACGGCGGCTGCGTGAGGAGGCCATGGAGCTGGACCTGGGGCGGCTGTACCGGCTGCTGCCGGAGTCTCCGGGTGACGATGACCTCCACCGCCTGCCCATCCAAGGCTGGTGGGAGGCTCCGGATTGGCATCTGCAGGTCGGGGCGTCGCAGTCTCCGCCGCCAGGCCTCGGCACCCTGGACGCCGCCGTCACCCTCCAGCCGGTGCCCTCACCAGTGGATGGATCCGGGCGGGCATGGTCGGCATCCGCGGACGCTGAGCTGTCCATGGGACCCTTGGATCCGCACACCATCGCGGGCCTGTGGGAAGGCGCGTTGGTCCGAGCGCAGCGCATCGCCAGCACAGCGACGCCGGCGCCGGCCGTTCGCCACCAACCCGAGCTCTCCCATCCGGTGGACCGCAGCCTGTGGGCCGCCCTCGACAGCGCGGCGCCCACGTTCGCCGAGCGCCTGTCCACGGGCGTGCGGGTGGAGCGGATGGCGCATCTCGACCGCGGGCGCTTGGCCATCGACAGCCGACTCCGGATCGACACCACCGGGCTGGCGGCCGGCCATCCATCACTGTCCCGCTACCTGCGCCGGTTGGGGCGTGTGGTCGAGGGGGAGGTGAGGGTGGTCGACGCCGCCGGGCGAAGCGTTGCTCGCTTCGGCGCAGCCTCTGACGACCTCTCCGTCTCGATGTCTGCCGTGGTCGATGACGGCGCGGTGATCCCGGTCGGTGCCACCGGAACTGCAGGGCCCGGACTCCGGCTCAGCGACCCGCGGGTGGCGCTTGTCATGCGGGTCGACATGGTGGTCCGCAGCGACGGAATGGAGGTGGCGATCCGGGACTATGGGTTCCCGCTCGTGTGGACGAGCGACGGTTCGAAGTCCTCCCTCGCGCTCGACGTCACCGACGTGCCCACGGTGGAGCTGTCCGGAAGCAACGGGTTCACGGGGTGGATCGCGGAGCTGGCTGACGGCCTGTTCGACCTGGAAGGCCACGCACAGGCTGTGTTCGCGGCTGTGGCCCATGGTCCGGATGGCGAGGGGACCAAGGTGCGACTGTCCCACGGCGCAGCGGGCGATCTCACGGGGTCGGTGCGGGCGGTGTTGGTCGACAACGGCATGGTCCGATTCTTCATGCGACTGGTCGGCCGCACACTCGTGCCCTCCGACGCCGTTGTCGCCGACTCCTACGCCGCGGCCGAGGCGCTGGTTCGGGCCCTGGACGACGACTGGCGACCCGTCCGGGCGGCATGGCTCGCCGATGGTGCAGAGGAACCTGTCGACGGTCGGTCTGACGAGGTGGTAGAGCACCACGACTTCGATCCTGTTGGAGGGCGCTGATGAGTCAGCCCGGTCTCGAGCGTTTCCGAGAGATGCTCGCCTTCGCACCCCTGCTCGGCATTCCCGCGATGGTGGGCCTGTTCGCGGTGCTGTTCGTCCAGATTCAGGGCCTGCACAACGACAACCAGAGGTTGCGCGACGAGGTCGCCGCGGTGCACGCCAAGGTGGTCGAGGTCCGCAAGCGGGTGGACGGGGTCGACCTGAAGGTCAAGGCGCCCTCGCTGTCCTCACAGGCGAAGCGGGTGGCGTCCGATCGGGCCGCTCGGAGCGGTGGCGACAAGAAGGCGAAGTCGAGCGAGAAGAAGAAGCGCCCGGAAGGCGGCACGGCATCAGCGAAGCGCAAGGGCCCAAAGGGTGAGGGCGGTGGCGCCGCACGCGCACGCACCGCCCGGCCGAAGGCGGATGGCCAGGGCAAGGGCCAGGGCAAGGCGGGCAACGCTGGAAAGAAGGGTAAGAAGGGCAAGAAGGGCAAGCGCAAGGGGAAGAAGCAGAAGCGCTGATGCCCGCTGTGCCAGGTTCTCGGGGCCCCTTGCCCCACAGCGCGGGCTAAGCACTGGTGTAGGAGGCGCTGCATGCGACGGATCGTGCTCTGTATGGCCACGCTCGCTGGATTGTTGGCGTTCGGCACCGGGTGCGAAGAAGGAACCGGCGAGACGGTCGCCGCTGGCACGGACTGCCCACAGGTGGGGTACGTCACGCCGAGCAGCGCGAGCCTGACCGTCACCGGCTTCTCGCTGGACGGGCTGCCGCTGCTCACCGGCTTCGAGTCCACGGCGGACTACGATGGCCAGCCCGCAACGTGCTTCAACCCAGACACCAATGTCGGCCGACTCGTGTTCACGGTGGATGATCTGCCCATCGGAACCATCACCGTCGGCGGCCTGGTCGAGGGGTCGTTCGACATCAACGGCGGCGCCACCACGCTGGTCATCACGGTCGAGAACGACGATGGCACCCTCGCGACCTTCGGCCCCGGCACCTTTCAGAGCGGCAGCGGGTACGTGAACAGCATCACGCCGCTGGATGTCGATGTCGCCGGAACGGCCGTGTCGGATGCCACGAGCCAGAACATGGACGTGACGTTCACGGCCCTCGTCACGCCGTGATCCGGTGGCTGCATGCGCTGCTGATCGGCGGCGCTGTAGTTGCAGCGCTGGCGGGCCAGCAGTGGATCCGCACGCGCGCTCCTGTCGGCCTGACTATGCCTCCGCCCGCTCCCGAGCCGCCCGTGGCGAGTCTGCCCGAGGCCTCGCTGGAGGGCATAGGCCCGCCAAGCGCGTGGGCCGAGATCGCGGCCGAGCTGGGTGACAACGCGGTCGGGATCGTGCTCGATGGGACTGCGCCAGGGCCAGCTTGGCGGATCGCCATCGCCACGGCCGACCCCGCCTTCGCCCAGGCGGTCGCGGCGGAAGGACGCGACCTGCCGCCGCTCCCTGCTGGCGATGACCCGCTCGACCTGCCCGGCCTCCCCGCGTACCGCACAGACGCCGGGGCCGTGGGCTGGCGAGGTGCTGTGGGCGAGGTGACCGCTGGCGATCCCGATGCCCTCGCGGGCCTGCTCATCGCGCTCGATGGGCCGCCGCTGCAGGCCGCAGGCGCTCTGATCGCGGCCTCCCTGCTTCCCGGCTGGCAGTCTACGCGCCAGGTGCTCGTGTCCGACGTGTACTCGATGGAGGGCTGGACCCGAGGCCCGAAGATCGGCGCGGAGTACAGCCTGGTGGTCCGACGGGGAGAGCAGGAGGCGCAGGAGGTGCGGTTCGAGGCCACCACCGAGGGCGGTCGGCTCTACCGCTGACCCACCCGTGCGAACGCGAACGTCCAGTCCGGCCCGACCGCCTCCTCGTGCTCGCCGATCCCGTCGGTCGCAGGCTGGCTGGACCAGTACCGGATCGTGCGCGTGCCATCGCGGTCGCCCCAGCGCAGGAACAGGACGGAGTGCCCCGACGGGTGTGCGAGGTCGGTGCAGCGCCAGAACTGGCACAGATCACCGGCGCGAGCGTGCTCAGGCGCGATCGCCGCGCCGAGGCCGAGCTCCACGATCGCGGCCGCAGCACCTGCGTGTCCCATGGTCGGGCAGAACCAGGTGGCGACCAGCGCATCCAGGCCAGCAGCATCCAAGCCGGCGAGCTCCACCGGCCGCCCTCGCTCCTCACACCACAGCGTCCAAGCGCGCCAGAACGCCTCCAGGGTCACACCGCAGCAGTAGGTTTCGCCTCCGGCCGACGGGCGCGCGAAAGTGTGGTCGGCGTGCAGGAGGGCGGCCGACACGCCGTCGTGCTCCGCATCCCGTGGGTTGTTCGCGCTGTGCGGGGCGCGAGGTCCCGGCGTGAACCGGTAGCCACCGCCTCGAGGGAGTCGTTGGGCCCGGGCGAGCAGCGATGCGGCGAAGCGGTCAGGGTCCGGAAGCACCGCGGTCTCCTGGTGAGCGTGGAGGTCGGTCGGTGACGAGGTTACCCGGCCCGCTTGGAGGCCACCGTGCGAACCTTCCGTCGCGTCTGCGTCTACTGTGGCTCCAGCGAAGCCGCTGTGCCCGTGTACGGAGCCGCCGCCTACGGAATCGGCGCGTTGCTGGCCGAGCGTGGCATCGGCGTGGTCTATGGCGGGGGCAGCGTGGGCCTGATGAACCAGGTCGCCCAAGGCGCGCTGGACCGAGGCGGCGAGGTGATCGGCGTCATCCCCGAGAAGCTCCTCGGGCTGGAGCTGGGGCGCACCGACCTCACGGAGCTGGTGGTTGTGACCGGGATGCACGCCCGCAAGCTGAAGATGGCCGACCTGTCGGACGCGTTCATCGCGCTGCCCGGCGGGTATGGCACGTTCGAGGAGCTGTTCGAGGTCACCACCTGGACCCAGCTCGAGTACCACCACAAGCCCGTGGGTGTGCTCGACGTGAACGGGTACTACAGCGCATTGCGCGCCTTCCTCCAGCGTGCCGCGGAAGACGGATTCATCCGCGACCTCCACCGGGAGCTGATCCTGTTCGACGATGACCCCTCGCGTCTGCTGTCGCGCCTCGCCACCGTAGAGCTCCCCGAGCTCGCCCGCTGGATCGACAGTCCATGACGGGGCGCAAGACCTCCGGAAAAGAGGTGCTGGATTCTGTCGTTCTGGGCGATCCGACCATCGGGGCCGTGTTGGCTCAGGCGCTGGCCGAGGCGGGCGATGTCGACCGCTGGACGCACGGATTCCACACCTACCCAGCGGGGCTGCACGCCGATGGCGCCGCCCGGCTGCTCGCAGCGCTCCCGGGCCAGCGCGTATTCGACCCGTTCTGTGGCGGCGGCACCGTGCTGGTCGAGGCCAGGGCGGCCGGCCGCACGGCTGTCGGTCGCGATGTCAGCCCCACCGCGCTTCGCACATCCTACCTCCGCACGAGCACCCCGGACGACGCTACGCTCACCCGATTCCGATCGGCCTCGAGGCGCCTGACCCAGGCTGCGCGCGCCGCCCAGGAGCTCCCCCCGCCCGCCATCTTGACGGCCGCACAGGAGTGGTACGCCCCCCACGTTCTGTTGGAGCTCGAGTCCCTGCGCGCGGGCATCGCGGAGGAGCCGCCAGACATCCGAGGCCTGCTTCGTGGATGCCTGTCGTCGATCCTGATCAAGGTCAGCTGGCGTCGCTCGGACACGAGCGCCCAGCGCGAGAAGCACAATCGGCCGGTGGGAACGGCGGCGATCCTGTTCCACAAGAAGTGCCGCGAGTGGGCACGCCGGAGCATCACGCTCCGTGAGGCGGTGCCGGAGGGCACGCCGCCGGCCGACATTCGCCCGGGCGACGCTCGCACGGTGCAGGTTGGCCAGGTCGACCTCGTGCTCACCTCGCCGCCGTATCCGTCCACCTACGACTACTTGCCGATGCAGCACCTGCGGCACGTGTGGCTCGGCAACCGCCCCGACCCGCGGCGAGAGATCGGCCCCCGGCGCGCGTGGCGTGAGGGCCGTGGCGACGCACGCCGCGCCTGGCTCGAGGCCACGCGCGACTGGACGGCAAATGTCGCCGGTCAGCTCGCGCCGGGGGGACTCCTGTGCAACGTTATCGGCGATGGCCTGACGCCGACCGGCGTCGTGGACACATCGCAGGCGACCGAGCAGGCGGCCTTGGCGGCCGGACTCACCCCAGTGGCCCGGGCGAGTGTGGGGCGGCCCGATCACGCGCGAGAGAGCATCCGGTGGGAGCACATCTTCGTCCACCGCAAGGGCGGCGCGCTATGACTGGGGTGTGGATGCACGCTGCAGGGCGCGACCGGCGCCTGGCTTGTGTACAGTGCGGCACGCAGGAGGATGGATGTCACGGGTGATCGGCATCGCAGCGCTGTTCGTTCTCGCAGGGTGCTCGGAAGACGGCAAGTTCGCCTTGGGCGACTCGGGCGTGTCCGAGACCTTCCCTTCGCAGTCCGACGCGGACGCCGATTCGGACGCTGATGCCGATGCCGATGCCGATGCCGACACGGACACGGACACGGACACCGACAGCGACACGGATGCCGACACCGACACGGACACGGCGTGGGTGACGGACACCGGAACGCCGTCCACCGTCGATACCGGTGGCGGCGACAGTGGAA
This sequence comes from Myxococcota bacterium, assembly GCA_047609825.1. Taxonomy (GTDB): domain Bacteria; phylum Myxococcota_A; class UBA796; order UBA796. Next base: position 2,523 of record JBLFXJ010000328.1, on the reverse strand, counting down.
TCTCCGTCCCCGGTGACAGCGGGAGCACCCCGACAACCGACAGCGGCGGCGGTGGGACGACGACCAGCACCGGCACGTCTACCGGCACCTCAACGGGTGATTCGGGCAGTACCGGCGGCGACAGCGGTTCGCCTCCCGATTCTGGCGCACCCACCGACTCCGGCACGGCGTCGGACTCTGGCGCTACCGGAACCGGAACCGGAACCGGAACCGGAACAGGCACGGGAACCGGAACCGGAGGCGGCGACTCCGGTGACTCGAGCACCTCCACGAGCGATTCGGGCACGGCAACCGGAGACAGTGGCGGGGACAGCGGCGCCTGATCCCACAGGGGACGGCCAGTGTCCGAAACTCCCTTGCGACTACCGCCGATCGGCAAGCAGGGCCTCAGCGGCGAGCCGGCCCGACTGCACGCACAGCGGCACGCCGCCGCCAGGGTGGGCGCTCCCGGAGGCGAGGTACAGGCCAGGGATGGCGGACCAGCGGTTCGGCGGGCGCTTGAACGCGGCGAAGCGACTGTTCGATGCCGCACCGTAGAGGCTGCCACGCGTCCCAGGGAACCGGCTGGCCAGCGCTGTCGGCGTTCGCTGCCAGACCACGGGGTCATCCGGGTGGATCACCCCGGCCGCGATGGCCCGCGACAGCACCCGCAGCCGCAGGTCGGACCAGACGGCCTCGGGACGGGCGCCAACCCGAGGCTCGGGCGGCGCGTTCGCCATGAGGAAGACCGGAGAGGCGTCGGACCATGTCGGGCGGTCGTGGGCGCGTGCCTGGTCGCAGATGTAGACCGTCGGCTCCAGCGGCGGGCGATCCCGGTCGAAGATGTCGGCGTGCTCCTCCGAGTAGTCCATTGGGAACAGCGCCTCGTGTGGCCGCCGATCGGCGGCCCGAGCACGCACTACCGCCGTCCAGCCCGACATCGAGGGAGTGGCGGGCGGCCTGAGCCCCCGCGGCCGCTCGAGCAGGTCGACTGCGAGGTGGGCCACATCGGCGTTACACACCACGGCGCCCGTGGTGAGCGTGGCGTCGTCGAGATCCACCGCCACGATGCGACCCCGTTCGGTCCGGATCCGCCGCACAGGGCTGTGCACCCGCACGCTGACCCCGAGGCGACGGGCTGCGCGCTCCATCGCCTCGACGATGGCGTACATGCCCCCCGCGACACCAAATCCACCCAGCCCGAGCTCGACCCAAGCGATGCAGTTCAGGGTCGCTGGGCAGGTTCGGGCATCTGAGCCATTGTAGGTGGCGTACCGCTGGAACAGCGTACGCAGGTGTGGACTGCGCACGCGGGAGCGGATGGCACCGCTCAGGGTGCTGAGCGGGTCGATGGCCGGCAGCAGGCGATGGAGCTGAGCAGCGGCGCCGAACAAGGTTGCGATGGACGGCGCAGGCCCCGTCACGAACCATGGGGCTGCAGCCTCCCAGATTCGCTGGGTATAGGCGAGAAACACATCGAAGTCGGCCGCCGCGTCGGCACCGAGGGCGCGCCGCACGCTGTCACGGGTGTCATCCGGGGAGTGGTGCACGTCGAGCGAGACACCGTCTGGGAAGCGGTAGCGGAAGAACGGATCGGGGCGGAGCAGTGTGAGCTCGTCAGCCAGGCTCGTGCCCGCGAGGAGGAACACGTCGTCGAGGAGCGCCGGCAGGGTCAGCACGCTCGGTCCGGTGTCGAACCACACCCCGTCGATCTCGACCACTCCGGCCTTTCCACCCAGACGTTCGCCCGCCTCGCAGAGCACGACCTCCCGCCCTGCCGCAGCGAGCACGATCGAGGCGGCCAGGCCTCCCAACCCTCCACCGACCACGACCACCGGGTGGGTCACGACGCCGCCGCCCGGGGTCCGAACAGTCGGGACACGCGACCCGCCCGGGGACCGTTGAACAGCGGAGCCCACCATGAGCCACGGCCGGAGAGATCGTGGACGGCCATGCGAACAAGGGGGCGATGAACCGCGCGATCGATGCGGTCCGGCAGGATTGCCTCCGCCACGCCACGACCCGTGCCATGGGGCGCCTCGACCTCGGTGAACATCCGCAGGTAGAACGGCCCGTCATCGATTACCGACGTTGTACGCACGGTCACCGGGCCCGCCGAGGTGCTGAGCCGGATCTCGGGATGGTGCCGCATTCCGTAATTCGAACGCCGCATTGGCCCATCATCCACCGCGTGGACCTTCAGCTCCTCCCCCCGGCCGTCGAGCCCGACGAACCACGCTCGGGCCTCGATGGCAGCATCCGTCGCATCGGGCCAGAGCAGGTAGTGGATGAGCTCTCCTTCAGGGAGTGGGGTGCGTCCCCAGACCCAGTAGCGAATGCCCAGCGCGTCCAGCGGCACGGTGCTCTCGTTGCGATCATGGTACGCGCGGCCCATGAGATCGAACCGCCACCCGTCGCCCACCCGCAGGCTCGCCGAGCCGGTGGTGGCGGTGGTGAGCGGTGACCAGCTGTGGTCGTTCGTGGCCAGATCCGATGGAGGAAGGAGGCACATGGGGCCGGTCACTATGACGGAGCCCGTGAGCC
>JBLFXJ010000327.1:0-9096 GCA_047609825.1 Myxococcota bacterium | reverse complement strand
GTACCCACCGTGTGGGGTCAGGACGGGGGGCGGGCGTCGGTCGGTGACCGCCATCGACGGTTGTCGGTCGTCAGGTTGGAGGTGGGCGAACCTGGACTCTCGCCCTGCACGCCGCGTGCATCGGTGCGGGTGTGTCCGTCGGGTTCACGATGGCCGACCTGCGGGGGGCTTCGCCCTCGACGGACCCGTGCGTCCCGCGGTCACCGGGTCGGCGTGCGCACCGCTATCGCTCTTCATGGGGCCCTCGGGGGGCCCAGGACCACCGGGAAGCCGGCCTTGCCGGAGGGCTCCGCGAGAGGGCAGGATGGCCGTGATGCACCGGCGGGTCAACTCATCCTTCCTGTCCTCGTCCTCACGGCGTGCCCACCTCGTGCACCGGCAGCCCCGTCTGACCGAGCGCCTGGTGGCAGCACCTCGTCGCCCTCCCGGTCCAGCACCCACGCGGCATGGCCGCCCGGCTCCCGGATCGACCACCGGGGCTCGCCGTCCACCACCCGGAGCATGGGCAGGACCTCGACCGTCTGCCCCGCCGCCGAGTCCGACACGTACCCGGAGTCCCGGTGCACCACCTTGGGCTCGGCCCCGGTCCGCACCTCGTACAACAGCACGTCGTCCATGTCGTAGTGGAGCCGGTGGGTCCACTTCACCACCTCCACGTCCCCCGTGTCCGGGTCCGTGATCCGCTCCCGACCCTCGATCTCCGTGAGGCGGCCCAGCCCGTCGTACCGGTACTGCTCGTTCCGCCGCTCGGTGGGCTCCTGGTGGGACACCGCCGCCAGCCGGCCCATGGGGTCCCAGGTGAAGTCCTCCTGGATCCACGCGGCGTCGTCGTCCGCGCCCGTGCGCCCGGCGACCTCGCCGAACCGGCGCTCCGCGGCGTAGTCCCAGGTCGTGGGCAGGGGGGCGGCCGGCCCGGACCCCGGCGCCATCGGCTCGACCCGGGTGAGGGTCTCGGGCAGGCCCAGCGGGTCCCGGGTCATGGACTCCACGACCACGCCGTCCTGGAGCACGTCCTGAATCCGGCCCAGCGGGTCGTAGGTGTAGGCCCACAGGCCCGCCACCGCGCCGGAGCCGGTGTAGTCACGGGAGACCAGCGACCCGCTGCCGTCCCAGGTGTAGGCGATGGTGTTGGTCGCGCAGGAGGGGTGCTGGAGGTCGATGCGGTCCAGGCTCGCGGGGGCCGCCCAGGTGTGGTCGACGCGCAGGTCGCATTTGTCGCCGAGGTCGGCGAACCAGCCGCCGCTGGGCTGGCCGGTTTGCCAGGGTAGGGGCGTCGTCCGGGGGGCTGTCGGCGCGCACCGCCGAGGCGGCGATCGGCGATCGGCGGGCTGCGGGGAGAGGGCCGGCCGCGAGCGCCCACTGTTCCCGCAACGAGATGCCGCTGCGGGAGACAGGGGGGCCGAAGCCGGGCTCGCCTGTCGTAGCTGCACCCTCACATGGAGCCTCCCTGATGCATCACGGCGCGCGCCAGCTTCCCGTCCAGCACCTCTCCGTTCGCCTCCCCTGGCACGACACCGGCTGGACCGGCACGGTGTGCCGCGAGCCCGCGAAGAACACCTGGTGCATGGTGCTCAACGGCATCCGCAAGCGGCGCGACGCGGCCCGGGAGGCGGCGTCTGCAGGGAGTTCCTGGCTCGACCTGGACCCGAGCGAGCGGCCGGCCTGCGTCGTGGAGCGCGGCGCGGCCCTCAACCCGACGGCCTATGCCATCCGCAGCCGTCACCCGTTCGCGGCGAGCTCGGCGACCACGCACGGCCACTTCGCCGAGAACACGCTGCACGTGCCCGCCTACAGCGTGCTGGCGGTGCCCTACCGCTGGACCCGGGTGGACGACGCCGCGCTCATCGCGGATCGGCTCGGTCTGCCCTTCGAGCGCGAGCGCGAGCCGGAGCTCGGCTTCGAGACTCCCTGGCTGAACGACCTCGAGAACCAGGGGGTGATGCTCGACACCTTCTTCGGCGCGGTGAAGCCGGACGTCTCCCTGGTGTTCCTGTACGTGAAGCGCATGCCGCTGGCGGACGATCCCCGCCGGGTGCTGGTCGGTGTCGGCACGGTCCGGGCGGTCGGGCCCCTGCAGGAGCACGCCTACACAGAGCCCCCCGGCGACAGGCTTCGCGGCCTGATCTGGGACCGGGCGGTCACCCACTCGATCCGCCCTGGTGGCCAGGATGGCTTCGTGCTCCCGTACCAGGAGCTCCTCGCCCTCGCCGACGACAAGGGGCTCGACCCGAGCCAGTTCCTCGCGTTCGCGCCCGACGAGGCCTGCAGCTCCAGTCGCGGGAGGCCCACGAGGGTGGGCCGCTGGGCCACGCCGAGCGCGTCGAGCAGCGCCTGGCTGCGCTCCATCAGGTCGCCATAGGACGCTGTGATGTACTGCACGTCGTTGTGGCGGTCGGGCGTCCACTGCTGGATCAGCGTGGTCAGGGCAAAGGTGAACGCGCCGCGGGTTCGGCCGCCCACCGGGGTTCGCCAGGTCAGGCCCCACGGCCGGCTCCCGAGCATCACCCGGCCGTAGATCGCGTTCTGCCACATGTGCAGCAGGCCGGAGGTGAGCACGCCGGGCCCGGCCGCGGCGATGGCCGCCCGCATGCGCGCGCTGAGCTCCCCAGCCGCGACGCCGCCACGGGTGAGGCTGGGCGACTGCGCGGCGTCCAGGGTCGTGTAGCAGGCGTCGATGGCCCAGGTGACACCGTGGCTCACGCCGACCAGGGGCCAGTGGTCCGTGCCCATGTTGGCGAGGATGCGTTGAGCTCTCCGAGGCTCAGGGCGCCGCGGGGGCCGTCGGCGGAGGCCTCGAGGTCGCTGGGCGCCAGGAACAGCGTGTTGCCGAGTGGCACATCGGACAGGCCCTCGAGCGAGAAGCCGTGTCCGCTGAAGGTGACCAGGCCGCTGGCGCGGATGGTGGGGCCGAAGGCGTCGTGGTGCACGGGGTCGGCGGCGGCGGCCAGCTTCCGGGCGAGCCACGCGATGGCCTTGCGGATGCGCTTGGCGGTGGGGCGGCCGTCCGCGCCCTTCACCTTGCGGCCACGGGCATCGACCGCGAGCAGCCGGATGTTCTCGCGCGGGATCCCCAGGCTCTCGGGGGCCATCGCTACGCGGAGCCAGTCGAGGGCGTCCTTGTCAGAGCCGGGCAGGTTGTCGGAGGGGCGACCGCGGCAGGCGGAGTAGTCGGCCACGCCGATGATCACGGCGTAGGCGTTGGTGGGCGAGTGCACGGGCTCGGCTCCAGTGTTGGGATCCAGGACCACATCCGGCCCGAGCATCGCACAATCCGCCATGCGCATCGCCAGCGATGGGTGACCGGGATGCGCAGAGTGAGCCGATGGGCGAGCAGCGCGCCGACGAGGCACACGAGCGGGCGTCACCCGGTCCCATGGGATCCGTCACAAGATGGAGGGCTCACCGTCGGCCGGTGGGCCGCAGGCACACGCCACAGCGTCGCTCTCGTGCGCCTCCGCGACGCCGGCGATCCGCTCACCCGTCTCGTGGGTCGGTTGTATCAGTCATGAATAACATTGGATATACGGCGGTTATAGTCCGAGCATATCGATACACTCCCGAGTGGATCGGGGGACTACCCTCTCGCCATCGAGCGGCTCACCGTGCCGCGAGGAGGCCTGATGCGTGGACCCGCTGCTCTGTTGATCGCCCTGGCTGCCTGTGGCCCCGAGCCGGAGCGGCCGTCGGACGGCCCAGCGACGTGGGGGGTGTCCACCTCGCCGGGGATCCGCGGCCTGCCAGAAGCGCTGCGGCTCGGGGTGGGCACGGTCGCGCCGGGCGCGCGGTTCACCCTGCGAACCCAGGGCCTGGCTCCGGGGGAGCGGGCCTACGCGGTGGCGAGCGCGGCGGGTGTCGGAGACGGTGCATGCCCGGCCCCACTCGGCGGCGTGTGCCTCGGAGTTGCGTCGCCCTACCTGTTGCTCGGCAGCGCGCTCGCAGACGCCGCGGGGGTCGCGACCCTCGACATGGTGGCGCCGCGGAGCCTGTCTCCCGGCGTCGGCATCGGGCTGCAGACCGTGGCGTTGCGCGGGCCCGGCGGTGTGGACACGGTGGTGTCCCCGGCTGAGGCGCGGGTGGTGTCCGACGGTGTGGCGGTGGGGCTCGACGCGCTGGTTGCCGGCGACCTGGTGGTCACCGAGGTGATGGCGAACCCGGGCGCCGTGCTGGACTCGAACGGGGAGTGGTTCGAGGTGCTGAACCTCAGCCCGCACCTCGTGGAGCTGGACGGGCTCGAGGTGTCCGACCTGGGCGCCAACCGGTTCGTGGTCGAGGGCCCACTGCGGGTCGGCCCTGGGCAGCGGGTGGTGCTTGGCGCGTCCACCGACCCGGCGGTCAACGGTGGCGCTCCAGTGGACTACGCTTGGTCGGGATTCAGCCTCGGCAACGCCGACGACGAGGTGGTGTTGGTGGGCGTGGTGGAGCTCGATCGGGTGGTGTGGGACGGCGGGCCCGTGTTCCCCGATCTGGACGGCGCGAGCATGCAGGTGGACGCAGGAGCTGCCGATGCGGCGTCGAACGACGACGGCGGCCTGTGGTGTTCGGCGACCCTGACCTACGGCGCCGGTGATCTGGGCACTCCAGGGCTGCCGAACGACCTGTGCGACAGGGGCCCGCTCGAGCCCGCCTGCGACAACGGTATCCTCGACGGCGACGAGGTGGACGTGGACTGCGGGGGGCCCGACTGCGCCCCGTGCCCCGGCCCGCCGTCCGAGCGCGACGAGGACTTCGAGACCGGCGACTTCGGCGCCTTTCCCTGGCAGCTCGACGGCGACACCCCGTGGGTGATCGAGACCGATCCGGCGGCGTGCGCGGGCGGCTCTGCGTGCATGCGCACGAGCCCGTTCCACGCGGCCGATACGTACAGCTCGGCGGAGCTCGGGCTGTCGCTGCGGGAGGACGGTCAGATCACGTTCCAGGCGAACGTGCAGACCGAGCTGGACGAGCACTACTTCAGGTTCTACGTGGACGACGCGTTGGCCATAGAGGTGTCCGGCGACCTGGGCTGGCGTAGCTACGAGGTGGATGTGGAGGCCACGCCGCCTGGGGGTGAGCCCACCCGGTTCCGGTGGGAGTACAGCCGGAGTGGGTTCGTCGCGCCAGACCATCCCCCGCTGACTGCGGTGTGGGTCGACGACATCGACGTGCCGGCGTGGAACAGCTCGGCGCCGGTGCCTGCCGTGCTCGCGCCAGCCGACGGCACCTGGGTGGCCGATGTGCCGCTGTTCGCGTTCGACACGCCAGACCCGGACGGCGACCCGGTGGCGCACGAGGTGCAGTGGTCCGCCACCCCCGACTTCGCCGCCCCGGTCAGCTCCGGCGAGCTGCTCACGCCCGAGGTGGTGCCCGACCTGGACGACGGTCTGTGGTTCTGGCGAGTGCGGGCCAAAGATGACGTGGACTTCCGATGGTCGGAGTGGAGCGCCACCCGCACGCTAGAGGTGGGCGGAGCCGCGCCGGTGTGGCCTGCGTGGCGCCAGGCGGGCGCGGAGGCCCTGCTCGAGGGAGCGGTCGACGCTGTGGAGGCCGGTGGCGGCGGCGTGACCACCGTGGACTACGCCTACGACGTGTGGACCGACTGGACGTACATGGTCGAGCGGGGCGGCGACATGGTCCACGCCTTCCGCCCCGACCCCGCGCGCCTCGCGCCGGGCGACTCGGGCCTGCTCACGGTGGAGGTCCAGGTGGGCATCGACTGGGACAAGTGGGTCGACTTCCACCTCGAGGGGGAGACCGTGCTCGCGGGCTGGCGCGAAGACGGCATGTGCGGCATCCCCGGCGTCGTGGAGCTGGAGGTGGCCGACGTTCCGACGGCCTTGGCAGACGGCGTGGTGGACCTGGTGGTCGACCCGATGCCGTTCGTCGAGTTCGACGACTGCCCGTTGGATGGCCGGTCGCGGGCACACCTGGTGGTCGACTCCCTCGGCCCGGCCGGCACGCTCACCTCTCCACCGATCCACCACTCGGTGCTGGACGGAGCCGACGGCTGGGGGCGGGTGGCCTGGCAGGCCTTGGGCGACGTGCGCGTGCAGGTGCTCGACGCGGACCGCGTGCCGCTGGCGGACGAGCTCGTGCCGGGCAACGCCGCCGGGCTGGTCGGTCCGTCCGTCCAGCTGTGGAACGTGGACCCGGACGACCACCCCGTGCTCCACCTGCACGCTGTGGTCGACACCGGCGCGATGCTCGACAGCTGGTCCATCGTGGCGACCGACACCTGGGCGTGGGAGTTCGAGCAGGCGGGGGATGCCGAGGGCTGGGTGGCCGAAGCCGATGGCATCGCGCCGATCGCGACAGTGGCCGACGGGGTGTACACCCTGGAACACGACGGTGCGGGCTCCGACCCACGCATGGTGTACGTGTTCCCCGGCCCGGTGGATGCTGCTCGGTTCACGACCTTGGAGGTGGACGTTCGCACGTCGAACACGTGGGTCGACGACGTGCCCGAGCTGTGGTGGGCCTCGTCGTTCGGCGACTTCGATCCGCGACGCACGCAGGTGCATGCGCCGATCTACCTACTGGAGACCCGGACGGTGGTGTTCGACCTCACCGCGGAGCCGGACGCGCCGGCGGAGCCGTGGCGCGGCGCGCTGGACGGGATCCGGCTGGACCTGGTGGACGGGTTCGAAGATGCGCTCGGAGAGCCGACCTCCGGCTGGTGGGAGGTTGAGGCCATCCGGATGTACTGATGTGTGCGCCGGGGTCCGGCTCGGCGTCGCACGGCGTAGAATCGCCACGGGTCGACATGGAGGGTGAACGACGTGTCGGTGGGTCAGTCGCAAGAGACGATGGACGACACCGTGCTGCTCTCGGGCTGCGCGGTGTCGCTCGCCGACGGGCGGGTGCAGCACGCCGCGGGTCGCCGCGAGGTGCTCACGCCGCGGGAGCGCCAGGTGCTGCGCCACCTGCTGGCACGCCCCGACGAGGTGGTGGGCTCTGAACAGCTGCTCGAGGCGGTGTTCGGGATCCAGGACCTGTCGAGCCGGGCCGCCGACAACGCCCTCACCTCGATCCGGCGGAAGATCGAGGTCACGCCGGACTGCCCGGTCCACCTGCACCGGCTGCGGAATCGGGGGTGGCGCCTGGTTCCGTGGCCGCCCCTCCCCCCTGTGCCTCCCGTCGCGCCGCCACGACAGCCGCTGATCGGCCGAGACGCGGTGGTCGCTGAGGTCGTGGCGCGGCTCGCGACCGGCTCGGTGTGGCTGACCGGTCCGCCGGGCATCGGGAAGACGGCCGTGGCGCGGGCGGTGGCCGCACGGCTGCCGTCGGCGGTGTGGGTGGAGGAGGGGGCCGGCACACTGGCGGAGGCGGTTGCGGTGGCGCTGGGGGTGCCGGTCGCCGGGCCGGGCGGGCTGCGGCGGGTGCTCGCAGCGCGGCCCGGGCTGGTGCTGGTGCTCGACGGAGGAGACCCGGGCGACGACCTGGGCGTGCGGGTGTTGGGCACCACCCGGCGCCCGGCCCCCGACGGCGTGACGGTGCCGCCGCTGGCCGCGACGGCGAGCCGGGAGCTGCTCCTTCGCGAAGCGGTGCAGCGGCGCTCCGATACGCCGTGGGACGCCGCCGAGTCCGAGGGCATCGACCGGCTCGTGGGCCGCCTCGACGGGCTGCCCGGCGCGCTGGTCCGAGTGGGTCGGCGGCTGGGCTCGATGCGGGCCGACGCCGCGCTGGCGCGCCTGGACCGACTGCTGCGGAGCGCCGTCGGGCCACCCCCCCTGCCCGCCGATCACCCAGAGGTGGGGCTGTGTACGGCGGCGGCCGTGTTCCCCGACGTGCTCCACCCCGGCGGACTGGAGCGGGTGACGGGGGCGGACGACGCGCTCCAGCGCTTGCGACAGCTGGGGTTCGTCGCGGTCACCCCCACGGGCCCTCGGCTGCTCGCGCTCGTCCGGGCAGACCTCCGTCGTGCCGATCCAGATCCTTCGGCGCGGGCGCGGCACGCCGGGTGGGCGTCACAGGTCGGCACTGTGGCTGCGCTCGCCGAGCTCGACGGCCCTCGCAGCCGGCGCGCGTGGCAGGTGCTGTCGACCCGAAGGCGCGACCTCGCCGTGGCGCTGGACTGGGCACTGGCGTCGTGCGAGCCGGAGGTGGCGGTGCGAGCGGCGGTGGCACTGGCCGAGCTCCGTCGCCGGGTGGGTTCTGCGGACGCCGCCTGGCAAGACCTGGAGCGCGTTCGCGGGATGCCCCTGTCGCCCACCCAGGCGTCCCGGGTGCACCTGGCGGCCGGGAGCGTGCTCCTGGCGCAGCGGGACTACCCCCGCTCCCGGGAGGAGCTCGACCAGGTGGGGGACGAGTCGGAGCCCGTGCGGCGGGAGGCCACGCGGCTGTTGGCCCGCATCGACATGAACACAGGCCGGCTGGAGGCGGGGCTCGCCCGGCTCGAGGCCGAGCCCGATCTCGACGACCGACTCGGCGCATGGGCGCGCCACTCCCGCGGCGAGCTGCTCCGGCTGCTCGGGTGCACCGGCGAGGCCCGTGCGCTTCGAGAGTCGGCGTTCGATGGCTTTCTTCGCCATGGGTCCACGAGCGGTCAGGCCGCGGTGCTCGTCGTGCCCGAGCCGCATCGGCGACCGTCGGTCCGGTGCGCCGCGGTGCGCCAGGCGATGGCCCTGCTGCGCGCGAACCACCAGCTGGCGCCGCTAGTGAGCATGGCGACGCTGCTCGCGCAGGAGCACCTGCGCGCTGGCGAGCTGGAGGCTGCCGAGCGAGCGCTCCGCGAGGCGCGCTCCTTGATCGGGTCCCTCGGGGCGGAGCGCGGCCTGGGCTGGGTGTTGCTCAGCTTGGCGTCACTGGCCATCGCGCGGGGCGACTGGCCAGAGGCCGAGAGCGGGCTGGACGAGGTGGAGGCCGTGGCCAGGCGGCGGGGCGACGCCCTGCTCGGCGCGCGGGCGCTGACGTGGCGGGCCGATGTGGCGTTCGACCGCGGTGAGCCCGACGCTGCTGTGCGCGGCTACCTCGATGCGCTCGCCGCATACGAGGCTGCAGGCCATCCTGTCCAGGCGGCCATCACCCGGGGGAACGTAGGGCTCGCCCGCCTCGAGACCGACGACTGGCGCGGGGCGGAGGCGGAGCTGGCTGCGGCGGTGGCCGCCCTGCCCACCGAGG
>JBLFXJ010000326.1:0-9155 GCA_047609825.1 Myxococcota bacterium | reverse complement strand
ACGAGTGGGGCAGCGGGCGGATCGCGAAGGTGGGGCTGCCGCGGGTGCCCGACGGAGACTACCGGCTCCAGGCCACGGTCGACGCCGGGTTCGAGACCGTGACCGTCGAGGCCGACCTCCCGCTGTACGCGCCGGCGGTCGTGCACCTGCTGCCCGACCGCCCGCTGTACCGGCCGGGGCAGGACGTGCTCCTCCGCAGCGTCACCCTCCGGCGCGACGACCTGGCCCCGGTGGACCCTCGGCCCGGGCGGTGGCGGATCATGGCACCCGACGGCACGGAGATGCTGGTCGAGCGCGGCCGGACCGGCGCGGCGGGAGTCGCCGACACCCAGTTCCCGCTGGGCCGACACGCGCCCCACGGAACCTGGCGGGCGACCTGGGAGACCGGCGCCGACGCCGACACCATCACCTTCGATGTGCGGCCGTTCGCGCTGCCGCGGTTCACGGTGGAGCTCGCCCCGGATGCGCCGTGGTACACGGTGGGAGAGCGCGTCACGGTCGAGGGCGTCGCCCGGTACAGCTCGGGCGCGCCGGTGGCCGGCCGGCCGGTGGCGGTCACCGTGCGCCCCACGTCCGGCGTCTGGCCACCGCCGCTGGCGTGGGAGGGCCCGCTCGAGGCGGTCACCGACGCATCGGGGCGGTTCTCCGTTCCCATCGGCGAGGTCCCGTCGGATCTGGTGGGCCGGAGCACGCTCCGCGCCAGCGCGCGGGTGGTGGAGGAGGCCGGCGAGCAGGCCACCGGGCGGGCCGAGCTGGTGCTGTCGGTGGACGCGCTGCGGGTGGAGGCGGTGACCGAGCTCGGCGACGGCCTGGTGGGCGGGTTCAACAACCGCGCCTACCTCCGGGTGACCACCCCGGACGGCCGCCCGCTTCCGCAGACGCCGATCACGGTGCGCAACCCGTGGGAGGTGGACCGCGCGCCGCAGGAGGCGACCACGGACGTGGACGGCGTCGCGTCCCTCCAGCTCGATCCGGGCGAGCCGATCAGCGTGCGCCAGCCCGTGCCGCCGGTGCGCGTGCGCCCGCTCGAGGCCGTTCCGCCGTCGCTCGCCCGGGGCCGGTCCACCCTGGGCGGCGCGTCGCTGAGCCTGGCCGAGCGCCGGGCCCTGGACAGCGCGCTCCCACAGCTGGCGTCGTGCGCCGACTTCGCCGTGGGCACCCGCTCGGTGGCGGTGGGCCTTGCGGTGGACGCCGCGGGCACCGTGCGGAACGCCGTGACCTCGGCCGGGGTGCTGGAGGACTGTGTCGCCGCGGTGGCCCGACGGGTACGGTTTCCGGCCGGCGAGCCCCGCACGCTGGATCTCGAGTGGTCGATCCCCGCTGGCTGGCGTCCGTCGCTGCAGCTCGCGGTCGACCAGGCGGGCCCGCCCCACCCGGGCGTGGCGCCGGTGCTCGCATCGGCGGCGCTCCGGGCGCGTCGGTGTCTGCCGGTGGGGTCCGGGCGCGCTGGCGAGGCCGTACTGGACGGGCACTGGGTGATCACCGACGGCACGGCCCGGGTGCAGGCCACCTGGGTGGACCGGACCGGCCATGGCCTACCGCCGAGCGCGGTGGCGTGTGTGCGGCGCAACCTGGCGGGGCTCACCCTGGCCGAGCCGTCGGAGGTCGACGCGGTGGGCACCGTTCGGCTCACCCTCCACCTGCCCGCGCCCCCGGGCAGCACGCCGCCACAGCCGATCCTCACAACCGGCTACGAGCTCGAGGTGGCGCTGGCGGACGGCGGCGGCCAGACCCGCGCGGTGCTGCCGGTCGGGGCGATCCCGGCGCTCCGCCTCCGCGCGAGCCCGTCGCTGCTGCGCCCCGGCGAGGCGGTGACCGTGGAGCTGCTCCGCGGGCCGGGGTTCACCGGATCGCTGCCGAAGTGGCTGTACCTGCGGGACAGCGCCGGTCGCTCGGTCAAGTCCGAGGTCGACCCGAAGACGAACACGGCGGCGTTCACCGTGCCCGAGCACGCCCGTGGGTTCCTCCGGGTGGAGCACGGGTCCGCTCAGACGGCGGTGGTGTTCGTCCAGACGCCCGATCCGCTGTCCGTGTCGCTCACCGCCGACGCCGCCAGCTACGCGCCCGGCGCCACCGCCACGCTGACCGTACGCACGGCGGCCGGAGCGTCCCCCACCGCCGCCGCGGTGGGCCTGGTGGGCGTCGACAGCACCCTCGCCCAGCTCGCCCCGCTGCCGGGGCCCGCCGACTGGGGCCGGGTGACCGTGGGCGCCGAGGCGGCGAAGCCCGCGTTCGGGGCATTCGATCCCCGCGCGCTGGCGCTCGGCGAGATCCATGGTGAGCACGCCGCCCGGGCCGCGGTGGCACGCATCACCCAGCTGCCTCCGTCGGCGGGCCTGGCCCGGGTGTCGGCGTCGGGCGCGGTGGTGGTGCCGGTGGTCGAGACCCTCACCCGGAGCTTCTACCGGGCGCTGGAGGCGCTGGTGGTGCGGGTGCGTGAGTGGGAGGCGGCCGCTGCCGACGGGGACACCATGCGCCCGGCGACGATGGCGGCGTTGTGGTCGTCCACGCTGGAGGCGCTGGACGACGCCGGCACCCCGGCGGTGGATGCGTTCGGGCGTCGGCTCGAGCTCGCTGGGCTGCCGGAAGACCTGCTCGAGCAGGTGGACCCTCGCCGGGTGGTGTCCGACGCCACCCGGCTGCCGGAGGACGTGGAGTCGTGGACCCAGTTCGTGCGCAGGGAGGGCCGATGAGCGAGGAACTGCCCACCGATCCGAGCGCGCGAGCCGAGCGGGCCGTGTTCGTCGGCGTCGGCCTGCTGTCGGTGCTCGGCCTGGTCACCGCCCTCGGCGGCCTGACGCTGGTGTCCAGCTTCCAGAGCGAGATGGTCTACGCGCAGCTGCCGGCGGAGACCGGGAGCTTCGGCGAGGAAGGTCGGGCCCAGGCGCTTCGGTGGAAGGGGGAAGCGAGCGCCGACGAAGACGACGGCGTGGCCCTCGGCGGCCTGCGCCAGAAGTTAGTGGACGCCCAGTTGAGCGCCGACGCCCCGATGCGCACGGCCTCGGCGGTCGGCGGTGCGAAGAACGGCGCCGACCACGCCCCTCCGCCCCCTCCTCCGCCTGCAGCGCCAGCCCGCGCCGAGGCCGCCGAGGCCGGCCCGGCCCCCCGCCAGTGGTTCCCCGAGTCCTTCCTCTGGCGCCCACTCGTCCAGACCGACGCCTCGGGCGAGGCCACCCTCTCGGTCACCGTGCCCGACACCCTGACCACCTGGCGGGTGCTGGCCCTCGCCCACTCCGAGGCCGGCCAGCAGGCGGGCGACGTGCTCCAGTTCGACAGCACCCTGCCCGCCTACGTCGACCCGGTGCTGCCGGCCTTCCTCTACGCTGGAGACGTGGCCCAGCTGCCGGTCCAGGTGGTGAACACCTCGGACGACGCGCTTGTCGGCGAGCTCCGGGTGCAGACCGATGGCGCGCTCACCGGGGGCGGACGCACCGCCATCGAGCTCCCTTCGAGATCGTCCCGCGTGCGCCAGGTGGACGTGCGCGCCGTTGGCAGCGGATGGGCCACCCTGACGGCCAGCCTGTCGGATGGGGACTCTGCGGAGCGCCGCGTTCGTGTGTTGCCCACCGGTCGCCCCGTCCTCAGGAGCATTGGCGGAGATCTGGCCGGACCGCGACAGATCCGGCTCGACGGGCCTCCCGCGGCCGACCCCACCACCCAGGAGGTGGAGGTGCGGGTGTTCGCCGGCCCCCTCGCGCTCCTCCAGGCCGAGGTCGAGCGCTCCCTCGCTCAGCCGGGCGGTCCCGGGGCGCTCGGGTTCGGCATCACCGCCCGCCTCGCACCGGTGGCGGCCGCGGTCGGCGCCGAGGTGGACGACGCCGCGATCCGGCGGGTGCGCCTGCTCGCCTGGCAGCAGGTGGTCCAGGCGGCGCGGGCTCCCGACGGCGGGATGGCGGCGGACCTGCTGCTCGCGCTGGGGGACGGGACCGGGCACGCCCTGGCCGACGCGCTCCGGCCTCGACTCGTGCAGACGGTCGCCGCGGCTCAGCGGGCGGACGGCACCTGGGCACGCCAGGAGCGAGCGCCGCTCCAGACTGTGCTCGTGCAGACGGCGATGGCCGCGCGGGTGCTCCCGGCCGACCGCGAGGGAGAGCGCCTCCGCGCCTCCGGTGCCATCGAGCGCTACGCCCCCGAGATCACCGATCCATTCACGGCATCGGTGGTGCTCGCCAGCGGGCTCACCCAGGGTGGCCAGCGGGAGCGCCTCGAGGGAATCCTGGCCGACGCGCTCACCGCCCAGCCCGACGGCCGCCAGACCTTGCCTCCGCCCGGCCCCGGCATCACCAACGCCTGGGGCCGTCCCCCGTCCCGCGCCGAGGCGCTCGCCTGGGCCACCCTCGCGCTGCTCACCGCCGATCCACCCGCCGCAGGTGACCTGGTGACCCAGCTGGTGTCGGCGTATGACGCCCGCTCCGGGTTCGGCGCGGGCACCGCGGACGCCATCGCCCTCGAGGCGGTGAGCGCGGCGATGCCCGGCGTGACGGAGCCGGTGGAGGTCGTCCTGAGCCTGGGCGGCCGGGAGGTGGACCGGGTGACGGTGGATCCCCGGAAACCCGAGGTGCCGGCGGTCCTGGTGGCGCGCCCTGGCGGGGCACGCGGAGCACTCGGACTGCGGGTGGAGCCCGAGGTGCCCGGCCTGGCGTGGACCGCCGACCTGCACTCATGGGTGCCGTGGACCGACGCCGTCCTGCCCGGCGTCGAGGTAGCCGTGGCCGTGCCATCCCTCCGCGTCGGGCGCGCGGGCCAGCTGGTGCTCACCGCGGCCGCGCCGGCGGGGGTGTCGCTGGTCGTCGAGGTGGGCCTGCCCGCTGGCACCACTGTGGACGAAGCCGTGTTCGCCCACGACGTACAGTCTGTTGACGTTACGGCCGATCGGGTGCGGCTCACCACACGACCGTTCGGCGCCGGCGAGACCCTCGAGCTGTCGATCGGCGTGCGCCCCGCGGTCGCGGGCACCTTCTCCACCGCCCCCCTCCGCGTGAGCGCCGAAGACCAGCGGGTGGACCTCCGGCCGCCCATGTGGCGCGTGGAGGCGGCACCATGATCCGCCCAACCTCGCCAGGGGGTCTCGTACTCCTCCAGTTCGGGCTGCTCTATGGCCTGCTCTGGGCCCCCTTGGTCTTCATCCCTGCGTCCGAGCAGATGGCGCTGCTCCCCCTGCTGTGGGCGCTCCCGTTCCTCGTCCTGGTGCCCCCGTGCGGGCTGCTCGCCGGTCATGTCGCGGGTCGGGTCCAGGCGGGGGTCCGGGGTGGCCAGACCGAGCGGCGCTGGCTGTGGACCTTCGCCGGCATCGCGGCGCTCACCGCGGCGCACTGGGCCCCGGCCGCGCTGGTCGCCCCCGTAGGGCTGGTGCTCAGCCTGTTCGACGGCCGACTGGATCGCGCGCTCCCCGACCTCGCCATCACGACCCTCGCGTGGCTGCCGCTGGGCCTCGGCCTGTGGGGCGCCCGGGCGGCGCTCACCCGCCTGGAGGCCGCAACACCCTCCGGTCCGTGGCCGCGCTCGTCGTGGTCGGTGCCCGTGCTGGCCGCCCTGTTCTATGGGGTGGGCTGCGGCGTTCCACTGGTGAGCGGGTTCTCGGTCCTCACCCACGAAGCACCCGCATGGCTCGGGCCCATCTGGGTCGTGGTCGGACTCGTGCTGTGCGGCGTGCCGGCCCGGGTGGCCTCCCGGCTGGACGGCGCCCCGACGCAGGAGCTGTTCGGCCTGCTCTGGGCCACCCACTGGGGCCTGGCGTTCGTCCTGTGCATCGCCCACCGGTGGAGCCCCGGCCACCGCGGCACCCAGCTCGGGCTCTCCCTCCTGGCCATCGCGATGGTCATGCTCGGGGTGGGGCTGTGGGCCCAGGCCACGAAGCGCCGGTGGCTATCCACCGAGCCCGGCGAGCGAGTCGTTGCCGAGGGGTGACCCGTCGGGCGACGCCGCATACGCCGCGTGCATCGCCCCGATGGCTCCCCATGCCGCCCCGCGGGTGTCCGCCGCCGCCGGACCCGCCGCCGACAGCACCGCGAACAGCGGCTGAATCGCGGCCGCGGCCAGCAGCTCCGCCGTGCCCTCCATGATGTGCGCGCCGTCCACCTTGAGCACGAACCCCAGCAGCCAGTCGTCCTCCGCCAGGTGGTTCGTGGCCGCGCGCTCCCCGATGTCCAGCAGGTCCCCGCGGATCACGTCCTCCGCCACGAACCCATCCCCGGGCCGAACGCTCCGCACCGACAGCAGCTGGTACCGGCACGTGCGCCACGCGGCGTGCACCTGGCGCTCCATCCGGTTCGACGCCCGCGGGTGGGCCTCGATGTAGCGCTCGATCAGCGATGCGCCGCCAGGAGGCGGCGCCACGAGGGCGAACCCGAGCGCGCTGTGCACCCGCGGCGTGTCCCGCGGACGCGGCCCGAGGCAGTGCTCCATGCCGCGCTGCAGATCGTCGGCGTGGTGCTTGGCGGCCCACTCCGCGATGCGATTCCGTACATCGTTCATCCGGTTGTTGAACCGTTTGTGGTCCCGTCGCATCGTCGCCTCCGGCGCCGCACCGGTATCCGACCGCACCAAGCCGGTCACACGCCGTGCGATACTTGGGATACACGGTTGGGTCTGGGGGTCATATGTACAGGTGGGGCGGAGCGCTGTGCGCGCTCGTGTTGTCGGGCTGCGTCGCCGAGACCGGGTTCACCGGCAAGCAGGTCACCGAGGTGCAGGTGGTGGCCCAGCTCGCCGTGGCGCCGCTGTCGCTGGAGTTCGGCGCGCTCGCCCAGGGCGAGGCCCTGGTGCAGTCGTTCACCATCTCCAACCCCGGCGACGCCGAGCTGATGATCGAAACGGTGATCGCCGAGAACGACCCTTCGTTCTCGCTCCCGAACCTGCCGGCCCTCCCCTTCTGGATCGCGCCCGGCGGCACCCAGTCGGTCGACGTGATGTACACCGCCGAAGACGTGGGCGAGACCGCCCAGGTCCGCATCATCAGCGATGCCCCAGAGGGCCCCGAGGCCATCGTGACGGTCGCCGGCACCTGGGCCCAACCGGCAGCATGTATCAGCCCCGACCCGGCATTCCTGGCGGATATTCCGCCGCTGTGCGACGAAGAGACCACCATCGTGGTCGAGAGCTGCGGCGACGGCGCGCTCACGGTCGACCAGCTGCTCCTGCGCACCGAAGACGACGGCCTCGAGCTGCTCGACAAGCCCGAGCTCCCCCTGGTGCTGCCGCCCGGAGAGTCGTTCGCGGTCAGGCTGGCCTGGGCGCCCGAAGAGGAGGGCCCAGTCTCTGGTGAGATCGTGCTCGACAGCGACGACCCCGGCGGCTTCATCGAGGTGCCCCTGTCCGGCACGGCCACGGAGGGCCTGCTGTGCGACGGCATCCTGCTCCACGAGATCGAGATGCCGGCGGAGTACAAGATCGCCGACGTGTCGTTCCTGATCAGCGTGGACAAGACAAGCACGCACCTCGCACCGGCGCTCGCCGGGGACCTCGGCGAGATCGCCGCGGGAATCACGGGCGTGCTGCCAGACACCACCTTCGGCGTGGCCACCTTCCGCGGCTACGAATCGTTCGGCTACTCGATGTACCCGTTCAAGCTCGAGGCCCAGCAGACCACCGACCTTGCCCGGGTGCAGGATGCCCTGGGCGACGTAGGCTACGGCGGGTGGGACAACGGCTACACCACCACCTGGGAGGCGATCTACCAGGCCGCGTCGGGCAACGGCTACGACATGGGCTGCGAGAGGTCGTTCTTCGCGGGGTCCGATGTGCAGCCGTTCCGGGCCAGCCCGGTCGATGCGTTCAACGGGCTCGTCGCTGGCACCTTCGACCTCGGCGTGCCGGGCACCGGCGGTGAGGGCGGCATGGGCTTCCGCGAGGGCGTGCTGCCCATCCTCGTGGTGGTGATGCATGGCCAGATCCGCGACCCAGGCCGCGGGCACGACACCCCCGGTGGCTGCAGCTTCGACGCCGACATGCTCGACGCCCACGCCGCGCTGTCCGAGCTGGGCGGCAAGTTCATCGGCATCAAGGGGCCATCCGGCACGCCCTACCCCGACACCATCGGGCAGCTCGAGGCGTTCGCCGTGATCACGGATTCCTACGCCGACATGGACGGCGACCTCCGGGTCGAGCCCGCCGTCACCACCTGGGATGGCGACACTGCGGAGTTCGCGAAGATCGTGACGGACGCCGTGATCGCGCTCGCCGGCAACGCATCCTTCGACGTGGTGGAGCTCCGCATCGACGACCCCTACAACGTGATCGTCGGCTACTCGCCCGAGACCTATGTGATGGTCCGCGGCGGCGAGGCCCTCGACTTCACGCTCGAGGTCGAGGGCGTGGTGCTTGACGCGCCCAACGCCGACACGGTCGAGGTGGGCATCGAGCTCGTGGCCGACGACACCATCGTGCTCAGCCGCAAGCTGCTCTACGTCGAGCAGTAGGCGGTTTCGCCGCGGGGGCGCTCAGCGCACCCGTACGCCCATCATCTGGGTCGGGCCGCCGCAGGTCGCGGTGTTCACCCCGCCCCAGTTGGCGTTCCCGATGCACGGACGCGTGATGTAGCCGGGGCTCGGGCAGTTCGAGCCGTCGCACAGGAACGGGGCGTCGACCCACAGCTCGCCTGAGTACCGGGCGCAGATCGACCAGAAGTGCCCGGAGCAGTCGCCCTCCCAGTCGGTGCCGTCGCGGATGGCGTTCGCCAGGCCCTGGGCCGGGATCGGCTCGGCGCAGGTGATGCCTGATGGGTCGAAGTCGCCGTACATGGTGATCTCTTCGACGCCGAACGCGGGCAGCAGGGTGCGGAAGACGTTCCAGCTGTCGCACTGTGCCCGGGGCGTGACCCCCGCCTCGTGCACCTCCTCCCACACCGCGATGATGCAGGTGCGGTCTTCGCCGTCGCAGTCCTGGTCGATGCCGTCCTCGCAGATCTCCTCGGCGCCCGGGTAGGTTCCGGGGTCGCCGTCGTCGCAGTCCAGGCCGACCCACTCGGGACGCACGCCCGGGCCCGGCGGGTCGCAGGTAGGCGTGGGGTCCACCGGCTCACCCGCGCCGAAGCCGTCGCGGTCGCCGTCGGGGTACCACAGGCTCGGCGGGCCCACCGTGGGGTCGGCATCATCGCAGTCGTCATTGGTCGCGGACGTGCCATCGGGGCGGCTGCACGCGTACTCGAAGTCGTCCTC
>JBLFXJ010000325.1:0-9164 GCA_047609825.1 Myxococcota bacterium | reverse complement strand
AGGCGGCAGGCCGAGCATCCGGGCGAGGGTGTCGGCGAGTCGGGTTGAGACGTTCATGCGGCCGTCCGGTGGGGTGAGCTTGGGCTCGGGTTCGACTCAGCTCAGCTGTTGGGGACCATCTGGGGCGCCATCACGAACGCGTAGGCGTAGGCGAACAGGCCCGCGGCGGCCGAGAGGAAGGCGAGGGCGGACGCGACCGGGTGCCCGGCGAGCAGCAAGGCCAGGGTGAGACCGTGGCCGAGCACGATGCCCGCCATCCAGTGCATCCGGAACCGACCGCCGACCATGTCGGCCTGCGCCCGTCGGGCGACCTCGGAGGCATGGGGGAAGGCGAGGTCGGCCACGAGGGTGATGCCCAGGCTGGCGACCGTGGCCAACAGGAAGGTGAGCCAGGCGAAGCTCGTAAATGCCGAGGGAAGATCGACAAGCAACGCCATCGCAGCAAATGGTGCAGCACCAAACATCACGCCCTGCGCCGCCATCTGGGCGGGCACGTGTGCCGACTGCCACAGGTCGCGCCCCTCGGCCTGGGCGAACAGGAACGCCGTGTACAGCGACGCCATCACCGAGAACGGGATCGCGGCCACGGCGAAGGGCACACGGACGGCCGCAGCAGTGCCCGGATCGATGAGGCCGAGCCACGCGGCCGTCTCGACCGCCCACCACGCGCCAGTGACCCCCGAAAAGCCCGAGAGGATCCATGCGGCACGGGCCACCCAGCTCTTCCACTGCGGACGGATCAGCAAGTAGAAGAACCGGTCGGGACGGTCCAGGTCGTACAGGAGCAGGCCCAAGGTCACCAGCGTCATCGCGATGGCGAGCGCGCCGCCATACACCATCGCCACCGGGGCGAATGGCAGGGCGGGGAGCAGCGCCGCGAGCGCGAGGAACAGGAACGACCCACCCGCGATGTGCTTGGTGATGATGTACAGCGGGATGGGCCAGTGCCACTGCACATGGTGCTGGGCATTGAACGCCACCTGCACCATGTGTTCGGCCATGGTCGAGCCCACGGTGATCGGCCCGTGGCTCGGGTTGCCCTGCAGCTCCGCCACCCGAACCGTCGTGCCGCGGTCGTTGGCGCGGGTGGTGCGCGGCTGCACATCCCGATCCCGCGTGTACCCGCTGTGGTGCCCATCGTCCTGCACGTCGGCCCACAGGTACGACTCGGGCTTCATCGCGGCGGTGGGCGACAGCGCGAGCTCATTGCCCTCGATGTAGAACAGCTTCGGCGACGTGCCCTGCTCGGGCTTGCGCACAGTGGTGTTGTTCTTCGCCACCACCCGGCTGATCTCCGACTCGGGATCGTCCAGGTCTCCCGCGATGATCGCGTGCTCCGGGCACACGACCACGCACGCCGGCTCGAGCCCCACATCGGTGCGGTGCGAGCAGTAGTGGCACTTGGCGGCCGTGCGGGTCTCGGGGTCGATGTAGATCGCGTCGTAGGGGCAGGCCTGGGTGCACGCCTTGCAGCCGATGCAGGCGTCCGAGTCGAACTCCACGATGCCGTCGTCGCGCTGGTACATCGCCTGGGTAGGGCAGATGCGCACACAGGGCGGGTTGGCGCAGTGGTTGCACCGGGTCACCTGGAAGTTTCGCCGGCTGTCCGGGAACTGCCCCGACTCGACGTACTTCACCCAGGTGCGGTGAACCCCCAGCGGCACCGAGTTCTCGCTCTTGCACGCGGTGCTGCAGGCATGGCACCCGATGCAAGACCCGTTGTCGATCACGAAGCCGTAGTTCATGCGCAGACCCCTGTCAGTCCCACCCTAGCAACGGCCGTGCCACGGCGTCGGCACGGTGCCTGCAGAGTTAGGGGCCGCATGGACCTGCTCCGACGATTCTCACCCTGGCTCGACCTCCGCGGCACCACCCTGACCCAGGTGCGTGGCGACCTGCAGGCGGCGATTGCGGTGACGTTCATGAGCGTGCCGCAAGGCGTCGCGTACGCTCTGATCGCGGGCCTGCCTCCCGCCATGGGCCTGTACGCGGGGGCGCTTCCGGCCATATTTGGCGCCTTCTTCCGATCGTCTCGCCATGTGATCACCGGCCCCACAAACGCGCTGTCGCTGCTGGTGGGCACCGCCGTCGCGGGCCAGCTGGACGATCCCGTACAAGTAGCGATCACGCTCGCGTTCCTGGTCGGGTTGTTCCAGCTCGGCGCCGGGCTGTTCCGCCTGGGCGCTCTGGTGGACTACATCTCCACCGCAGTCGTGCTCGGCTACATCACCGGCGCAGGCATGCTGATCGGCGCGGGACAGCTGCCCAACATCACCGCCACCCCCAAGCACGCGGGAACTCTGCCGGCCACGATCTTTGGGTGGCTGGGTGACCTCCCTCACGCCGACCCCGCCACCATGGCGTTGGGACTCGGCACCGCGGCCGGGCTGCTGGTGCTGCGGCGTGTGGCCCCGAAGCTACCTGGCGCAATCATCGCGATGACGGCGGGTATCGGGCTGTCGGCCGCACTCGGTGACCGGGCCGCCATGCTGGTGCGGGTGGGCGACCTGGCGGCGATCCCCGCGGGTCTGCCGCCCCTCACCCTCCCCGATCTCAGCGCGATCCCAGAGCTGTGGACGATCGCCCTCGCGACGACCGTGCTCTCCCTGGTTGAGTCAAGCGCCGTGGCCCGGAACATCGCCGGCCGCACCGGGCAGGATCTCGACATGTCGGTCGAGTTCGCGGGCCAGGGAATGGCGAACCTGGCGGCGGCATTCTTCGGCGCCTACCCCACCTCTGGCTCGCTCAGCCGGTCGGCGGCGAACGAACAACTCGGGGGCAGCACCCGCCTCTCCGGAGCGTTCTCGGGGGTGTTCCTCATCGGCGTGCTCCTGGTGCTCGGGCCCGTGGTCGACCTCACGCCGGTGGCCAGCCTGGCCGGCCTGCTGCTCGTCGTCGCCTGGGACCTGGTGGATCGGGAGCGGATCGCCCGGCTGATGCGCTCGGGCGCGGCGGATGCGCTCGCGTTCCTCACCACGGTGGTCGGCACCTGGATGCTCCGGTTGGACCAAGCGATCTACCTGGGCGTCGCCATCAGCGTCGTGATGTTCGTCCGGCGCGCGAGCCTGCTGGTGGTGCGCGACCTGGCAGTGGACGAAGCGGGCATGCTCCGCGAGGTACGGCCCGACGACCCGGCCACCCCCCGCCGGTGCACCGCCATCCGCATCCTCCATGTGGAGGGACCGCTGTTCTTCGGCGCCGCCAACGAGCTGCGGGATGCGCTGACGCGAGCGACCGCAGATCCGCACATCCGCGTGCTCGTGGTGCGCCTGAAACGCACCCAGGGCCTCGACTTCACCACCGCCGACGTGCTCGAGTCCGTCCACCACCAGCTGGCGGCCCGAGGCCGGCATCTCCTGCTGGTGGGTATGCGGCGAAGGACCATGGAGATCATGGAGCGGGTGGGCACCGCGGAGGTGATCGGCGAGGAGCACCTCCACCCCAGCGAGCCCGGGTGGTTCGTGGCGATGAATCAGGCAATCGAGCAGGCGCTGGAGCTGGCCGGACCGCACACCTGCGATCCATGCCCGCTGCAGTCGTACTCGGACGGGTGCGACGACCCCTCCTGACGTTCCGAAACGTCGCAACGTGTGGCGACGTTATCGTCGAATCTGGCACCGGCGAGCCATGGCAGCGGAACCCGGAATTCAGGCCGTCGAGACGCACACTGGATCCAGGGCACTAACGACGACGCCCAGCCCATCCCCGGAAGCTCGGGCACCGAGAACGGCATGTCGGCCCGCGCACAACGCGATCACCTACTCCGCCACCCAGTTCGCCGAGCGGGAGCTGTCGCGGGGCAGCACGCTGGTGCTCGAGGATCCAGAGTTCATGCTCGGTCTCGGAATGACGTGGGAGCTGGCAAGATGAGCCGGGCGCGACGCGGACGGGCGCCTGCGGCGGCAGCGTGTCATCCTGCGCCCATGCGTACCCTCATCATCCTTGTCTTGGCCGCGCTCGGCTGCGCTGGCGGCGACACGAAGCCCGACAGCGGCGTCGGCGCCACCGACCCCGCCAGCACCACCGGCGCCTGCGCCTACCCCGATGGGGTGGTCGACCCGATGACGCTCGCGGGCGTGATCCCGCCGTTCAGCTGGCCCTCCGCCCGCAGCATGGTGGACGGCTCCCGCACGAGCCTCGACCTGCTCGCCACCCACTGTGCGAACGCGCCCGATATCGAGTGGTCGCCGTTCGATGTGCTGCTGTTCGTCAGCATCCCAGCCTGGTGACCCGCCTGCAGGGACCACGCCGTGAGCGTGACTGACGTGCAGGACGACCTCATCGACGCGGGCGCCCAGATCATCTGGGTGCTCGAGCAGGGGCAGAGCTTCGAGGACGGCACCGCGAACAACTGCTTCGACACCATGGAGAGGTTTGGCGCCACCCAGGGCTGGTGTGTGGGCGACGACCAGACGAAGCCCGACGCCGACGTGTGGGATGAGAGCGAGTTCAGCGTAGGCCGCGGCTTCGACCTGATCGTGCCCCGGTCCACCATGCAGATCGTGTACACCACCAGCCATGGCACCCCGAATGGGAACGAGAACCTCACCGGCGCCGACGTGCTCGCTGAGGTGAGGGCGGTGGTGGGCGGGCTGTGACCGAGGTCCGGTTCCACTTCGACCCGATCTCACCGTACGCATTCCTGGCGTGGACCTGGGTGGGCGACCTGTGCGCCGAGCACGGTGCTCGCCTGGTGCCCGTGCCCACCCTGCTCGCCGGCCTCCTCCACCACTGGGGTCAGCTCGGGCCGGCCGAGGTTCCGCCGAAGCGCCTGCACGTGTTCAAGCACGTCGCTCGACTGGCCGCCCAGCGCGGGCTGCCCCTCACGGGCCCCGCATGCCACCCGTTCAACCCGGTGACCGCCCTGCGGGTGTGCCTGCCCGAGGTCGCCGGAGCTGACCAGGTGCGGGTGGTGGACGCGATGCTGCGGGCCACCTGGTGCGCCCGCCTCGATCCCAGCGATCCCGCCCAGCTCGCCGCCGTGCTCGACCGCATCGGACTCGACGGCGACGCCATGGTCGCCCGCACCCAGGCGTCGGAGGTCAAGCGCGCGCTCCGGGACACGACCACCGAGGCCATCGCTGCCGGGGTGTTCGGGGTGCCCACGATCCGCATCGGCAGCGAGCTGTTCTGGGGCGACGACCAGCGCGCCTTCGTGGATGCCGCCCTCCGCGGCGAAGACCTCCTCGACCCGGCCCTCGTGGCCACGCTCGACGCACTCCCGGTCGGCGCCACCCGGCGACGCTGACCCGTGGTGCTGGTCACCGGCGGCGCTGGCTACATCGGCTCCCATGTGGTGCACGCGCTGCGCCCCCGGGGCGTGGTGGTGCTCGACGACCTGTCCCAGGGGCACCGCGACGTCTTGCCTCCGGGGGTCACCCTGGAGGTCGGCGACGTCCGCGATCAACCGCTGATCACGCGAATCCTGGTCCAGCACGGGGTCTCCGCCGTGGTCCACCTGGCGGCCCTGACCAGCGTCGCAGACTCGGTGCGGGACCCCGACCGCACCCGGGACGTGAATGTCGGAGGGATCCGGGCGGTGCTCGCGGCCATGCACGCAGCCGACATCACCCAGCTCGTCGCCGCGTCGTCCGCCAGCGTGTACGGCACGCCGGCCTCCCTGCCGATCCACGAAGACGCACCGCTGCACCCGATCAGTCCATATGGTGCGTCGAAGGTCGAGGCCGAGCAGGCCGTCTCGGAGTGGGTGGAGGGTGGACAGGGGCGAGCTGCGGCGTCGCTCCGGTTCTTCAACGCAGCCGGGGCCCACCGCCAGATCGGCCTCGGCGAGCGCCACGACCCGGAGACCCACCTGATCCCGCTGGCCCTGCGCGCCGCGATGGACGGGCGGCCGTTCCCGGTGTTCGGCACCGACTACCCCACCCCCGATGGCACCTGCGTGCGCGACTACGTGCACGTGGAGGACCTCGCGTCGGCCCATGTGGCGGTGCTCGACCGGCTCCGGGTCGACGCACACGATCGGTTCAACGTGGGCCTGGGACGCGGCTACTCGGTCCGCGAGGTGCTGCGGTCCGTCCGGCGGGTGACCGGGCTGCCGCTGGCCGAGCAGGCACATGCGAGACGACCCGGCGACCCAGCCGCGCTCGTCACCGATGCGGGGCGGCTGGAGCGCGCGGTCGGCTGGACGCCCGATGTGCTGGACCTGGACGATATGGTTCGTTCAGCCTGGCTCTTCGAGCGACGCCACGCCGGGCTCGACTACCCAGGCGCCGAATAAGCGACCTCGACGCTGCCGATCCGCGTCCACGGACCCACCGGCCACTCCCCCACACACCCGTCGGTGATCTCGGTCCACGGGCGGCTCCACAGCTCGACCTGGACCGTGCCCGCCCAACACACGCCGGGGGAGAGCGGCACCACGTTGCGGCCGAAGGTGAGCCCGGACAGCTCCTGGGTGAGCCAGCAGTCACCATCCACGGTGGGGTCCACATCAGCGGGGTCGCACGCCACCCGGGACGACAGGACGGGATCTCCGCACGGGAGGTCGGACTCCGTGGTCAGCGGACGCAGCACCACGGCCACATCGGGGGCGCCCACGTTCGACAGCACCCCAACAGGGAGGTCCGACCGCGCCACCAGGTCCAGCCCGAACGTGGCGAGCGGGGTACCCCGGATGTCCACTTCGAGCGGCTCGGGGCCGATCACCCGGCTGTCGTCAGCGACCCGCATCGGCGCGAGGCGGCGCTCGAGGGTGGTGGCCGCAATCTCGGGATGCTCCGCCACGAAGCGGATGTCCCCCGACGTCAGCACGAAGGACTCGGCGTCCACGCCCCGCTCGTTGAGCTGGATCCTGCCCGGGGTCAAGATCGCACCCTCCCGAGTTGTCAGCGTCCACTCCCGATCCCCGGGCGGGTCGGGGTGGTAGGCGAGCAGGAACAGGTCGACGCAGCCCGGGCGCTCGTTGACGGCGCGCTGAAGCGGCGGCTCGTTCTGGATGACCTGCTCTGTGATGGCGTCGGGTCGGGTCGCGTACACCGCCAGCTGCAGCGGGCCGCGCATCGCCACGTCGATCGGGGCCGAGACGGCGCTGAGGCCGAGGTCCGTCTCGGCGTGCACCGTCCACGGCGCGGGCAGCCACGGCACGTTGATCGCCGCCCGGGTCTCTCCCCAGGAGTCCAGTGTGAGTGCCAGGGGCCTGCCCACGGGCACGTCGCCGGCGAAGGACTGCACCGTCACGGGCACACCGCTGAGCGGCGGATCGGTCTGGACGATGAACGTCTCACCGCCCGATCCCACCTGGCGCGCCCGGTCATCGTTCGGGGTGACCACGAGGGAGGGAGAGCGCACCGGGATCGACAGCGGCAGAGAGCGGACCTCGCCCGCACGGAGCGACACGGTGAGCATGGAGCCGGGCCGGGGCGGCGGCTCCACGAGCTCGGCCCGCCGGAACACCGCCTGGCCCTCCCGAACGAGATCGCCCACGCCGCTGCCCTGTCGTCCACCGGCCTCCGGTGTGTCCTTCCCCGAGAACAGCCAGCCCGGCTCACCGACATCGATGGGCTCGCCATCCACGGACCAGCTCCACGTGGCGAGGGGCGCACCCTCGGCCTGACGGGCGGTCACCGCGATGAAGGTCTCGCCTGGAATGACGATGCATTCGAGATCCTCCTCCACCCCACCCGACCACCACGGCTCGATGGACCCGTCACCGCCACAGGCGATCCACCGCTCGTCGGCGGCCTGCAGGTCCACCCGGAACGACAGGACGCCTGGGTCTACACAGCCAGCCAGCCACATCCAGAGCATCGACCCCTCCGTGGACAGATGCCCGCCGAGCGTACCCGACGTCGCGCCGACGAGGGCACGGCGGACGGCCGTTGGGTGATAGTCGGCCCCATGCGACCGCTCACCCTGCTCCTCCTCGCCGCGTGTTCAGCCGGGACCGACCCCACGGGCCCCGACCGCGACGCCCCGACGGCACCCGATCCGATGCCCGCAGCTGCGCTGGGGCCGTACGCGGTCGGCGCGTGGACCGTCGCGTTCACGGACGCGCGCGGAAAGGACCTCGTCGCCGAGGTGTGGTACCCGGCCGATGTGCCCGCAGGCACCCCGCCCGACCCCTACCCGCCCACCACCTTGAGCGGCGTCGGCGTGCGGAATGCACCGCCGGTGGCCGGTGGGTTCCCGGTGATCGCGTTCTCACACGGGTCGGTCGCGATGCGGTTCCAGTCGGTGTTCCTCACCGAGCACCTGGCCTCACACGGGTTCGTGGTCATCGCCCCCGACCACCCGCGCAACACCCTGTTCGACAACGACGACGACGCCACGGTGGATGTGCTGCTCGAGCGGCCGGATGATGTGCGCCTCACGGTAGACGAGCTGCTCGCCCGGTCCGCCAACCCGGACGAGTTCCTCGCGGGCGCAGTCGACGATTCTGGCGACTATGCGGCGATCGGGCACAGCTTTGGAGCGGTGACCGTGCTCGCGCTCGGCGGGGCTGCGTGGGACACCGCCGGCCTGGGTCCGTGGTGTGACGAGAACGGCGGCGACAGCCAGGCCTGCAACTATGTGGACGCCATCGACCCCTCCCTGATCGACGGCCACGGCGGCCCGGATCCGCGGGTCATCGCCACCGTGCCCATGTCGCCCGGCCTGTGGTACGCCTTCGGTCCAGACGGAGAAGCGCTCGCGGACGTGGCCATGCCGCTGGTGCTCGCGGGAGATGCCGACGACATCCTGCCGTATGAGCTCGAGGCGCGCCCGGTCTACGACCGCCTCTCCAGCCCCCGCGGGCTCGCGACCTTCGCCGACGCCGGCCACTACCCGTTCAGCGACATGTGCCGTCTCGCGGCCGTGTTCCAGCAGGAGTGTGCGGGCGAGGCGGACGGGTGGATCAACATCGACACCGCCCAGGACGCCACCGTCACGCTGGTCACCGCGTGGATCCGCCGGGCGTTCGACCAGCCCGGACCCGGTGACGACGCGGTGCTCGACCCCGCCAGCTGGACCGGCCCCGTGACCCTGGAGCTCGGCGACTGAGGCACGCCGTCGCGCCCTGCACAACCGCCCACCGCGCGATACGGCACGGTCCGCCATTCAGGAGGTGACGGTGTCTGAAGGTCCGAGCCACGAGGATCTGCTCCGCAAGGTGAAGCGCGTCGTCGACGACGGCGGCGACCTGGTCGCAGCACTCCAGTTCACAC
>JBLFXJ010000324.1:0-9199 GCA_047609825.1 Myxococcota bacterium | reverse complement strand
TGCGACGCCTCCCCGATTCGGAAGAACAGCTTGTCGGGTACCTGCGCGTCGATCTCGTCTTCTTCTTCCCCGCCGCTCATTCCTCGTCTCCTCCGCCAAGGGTGGGATCCGCACCCAGCACTTCGGTGAGTGTACGCCGCAGCTTCGGAGCGGCGCGGAACGCCACCCTGGCGCGGGGAGGCACCTCCACCGTCAGACCGCGGCTGAGGTCGCGCCCTGTGCGCGCTGCATCACGCCTCACCCTGAGCTGCCCGAACCCGCGCAGGCGCACGTCGCCACCAGCCTCCAGCTGGGCGACCATGGCGCCCAGCATGCAGTTGACCAGCTCACGCGCGCGGCGGTCCGTGTATCCGAGGGCGCCGACGTCCTTCACCAGCTCCGCCCGACCGATGGTTCCAATGGTCGGCGCGTCTACCGGTGCGGCGCGGCCATCGCTCATTCGGAGGTGCTCTCTCCCGGATCGTCCAGCGGTGTCCACAAGCGGACGTTGAACGAATCCTCACGACGTCCCTCGTCGGGAGCTCCGAGCGATTCGACGCTGATGCCCCAGGTTCCGATGAACGCTGGATCCCGACGTAGCTCCCACTCCTCCGAGCCCCTGCCCTGCGCACTCACCTTCACGGTGACGCGCTGGACCAGCTCTTCTACATCCTCGGACAGCTCGACCGTCAGCTCGTGCTCGGTGCCAACGGGGCCCGAGCCCGGATCGACCGTGGCTGTACCGAGGGTGTTGGATCGATTCAGGACCGGGGTGAGATCGATCGCGATCGCATCACCAAGCACGCCCTCTGGCGTGACGATGACCATGAGCGTATCATCGGTGCCATTGACGCGATCCCAGATGATCTCGTCCTTGTTGCAGCCAGACAAGCTGGTGCACGCGAGGACGATCAAGCACGCCGCGGAGAGGACTCGACCGTGGCGCATCACCGCTCCATCAGGCCAGTGCGGCCTTTGCTCGCTCGACTACCGCCGCGAACACCGCAGGCTCGCGAACTGCCAAGTCGGCCAACACCTTGCGGTTGAGCTCGATCTCGGCCTTCTTGAGCCCGTGGATGAGACGGCTGTAGCTCACTCCGTGGAGGCGAGCCGCAGCGTTGATCCGGCGGGTCCACAGGGCGCGGAAGTCCCGCTTGCGCTGCTTGCGGCCGATGTATTCCTGCTTCTCGGCCTTCATCCGGGCTTGGATCGCCTGGCGAAGGCGCTGCCTTCCGAGGAAGAAGCCGCGCACGCGGCGGAAGAGATTCTTCTTCCGGGTGCGCCGAATCATCGCGCGCTTGACTCTAGCCATCGTTGACTCCTTGTGTACCGCTTCCCTGCCTCATGTAGGCGGTGGCGGTGGAGAGTTGGAAACTTGTGTCAGCCCTTGCAGAGCAGCAGGCGCACGCGCTTGGCATCGGCCTCGCACATGTAGCCAGTCTTGCTCAAGGCCTTCTTCCGGTCCTTCGACTTGTGCTCGAGGCAGTGACGAAGGTGTGCCCGCTTGAACTTCACCTTGCCCTTGGCGGTGAGGCTGAACCGCTTCGCAGCGCCACGGTGAGTCTTCATCTTCGGCATGGTCGGAACTCCACGAAACCCGCGGTGCTTATCGAGAGCGTCGGCACGGCGCCACCTGCGCGTCGAACGCATCACTGAGCAGAGCGGGCGGGCCGCACAGCGACCCGCCCGATAGGCACGCGCGGATTTGAACCGCGGACCCCCGCCGTGTCAGGGCGGTGCTCTCCCACTGAGCTACGTGCCTCCACCGGCACGAGTGCGCCGGCCCGCGACAGCTATCCGCCCCCCCCAAAGGTGTCAACGAGGCGAGCGCGGACCGCGCTCCCCACCCCGATCGCGGCCGCCCCAGGCGTGGGAGCGTGGGAGCACAGCCGATCCAGGCTGGTGACGCCTCCGTCCGTGATCCCGCATGGCACGAACAATGAGTAGGCGGACAGGTCCGCGCAGAGGTTCAGGGCGAAGCCGTGCATCGTCACCCCCCGCCGGAAATGCAGGCCGATGGCGCAGACCTTGTCGCCCCCGACCCAGACCCCTGGAAAACCAACGCGCCGGACACCTGGGCATCCGCGGGCACGCAGCCAGTCGATCACCCCCTGCTCGAGGGCGTACACGGTTCGCCTGACGCCGCCTCCGCGGCTCCCGATGTCCACGATCACATACCCGACGAGCTGTCCGGGACCGTGCCACGTCGCCAGGCCTCCACGCTCGGTGACCACCCGATCGATGCCCATCGCTGCAAGTGTGGCGGCATCCGGCGTTCCCGGCGCCGGCCGTCGGCCGAGCGTGAGGACGGCCGGGTGCTCGACCAGCGCCAGCACCTCCGCCGCCGCCCCCGCGATCACCCGCTCCCGACGGGCCCGCTGACGGTGCAAGGCCTCGCGGTAGTCCAACCTCCCCCACCACTCCAGCGGGATCACGGGTCGATCACCACGACGACACGACCGTCACCAGGCAGGCGTGTGTCGTGCAGCTCGGACCGAAACCGAGCCACGTCCTCCGGGGCGAGCACCAGGTCGCACCCCACCGCATCACGCGCCCGCAGCAACAGCGGTACCGCGCCGACCCGCGTGGTCGCCGAGTGCGCAGGGTCGTCCACATAGACCGCCGGCGACCGGTTCACAGCAGCGTCGTCCCAGAGCACGCCATCGCTCACCACGTTTCCCGCGCTGTCGAGCAACCTCGGCGCCCAGGCCGGCGCGACATCGAGCCCGCGCGCGTCGATGAGGATCCCGGTCCACTCCGTGGCGACGCTGCGATCGGACGAGGTCAGACCACGCGCGACGGTCCAGGGCTTGAGCAGATCCTGCAGTGACAGCTCGGCGTGGATCCCGACCCGCCCAGACTCGAAGTACACCGTCTCGGTCACGGTCCAACCGCCCATCCGGGCATGCATGGAGTCGGCCAAGGGTCCGTCGAGCAGCTCCGACACCGTATCGGCATGATCGACCTGGATCCGACGCGCCCCCAGCTGGATGCCAGCGTCGACAGCACGCCGGGCCAGCTCCTCCACGGCCCGCGTGCCTTCGGTGCCCTGCCGACGCGCCACCGTGTCGACGCTCACGACGAGGCGGGTCCAGTCGACGAATACGCCTTCGCTGACCTCGACCCGGATCCCCTGGGGAGGCGCAGCCGCGGCGGCGATGGCGCAGAGGAGGATCACGACAGCGCCACTACGTCGAACCGGCCGAACAGCGCGTGAACGTGCTCCTCCATCGCCGCAGTCGGCTCCACGGGGAGGTCTGGTAGGGCCAGCTCCGCCCGGTGCGTGGCCGTGTCGAGCACCACCCGGGTGGCACAGCCTCCACGACGCTCGCGGAGCAGATCACGGAACCGGTCGAGTCGCACGTCCGACAGCTCCTCGATCGAGAGATGGAACCGAACCTCTCGTGTGCTCCGCGACCGGATGTCGGAAAGCGGCTCCGCCGAAGAGACGCGCAGCTTGAGGGTGTCCTGACCCGACTCCAACCTGCCCGACACGAGAATCGGCTCGCCAGTCTGCACGGCCCGCTGGGACCGGGTCCAGGCATCGCTGAAGAACACGCACTCCACCACGTCGTCCGTGTCTTCGAGCTGGACGAATGCCATCCGGTCGCCACGCCGGGTCCTCACCACTCGGGTGGCCACCGGCAGCCCGAGGAGGCGCACCTCGTCATCGTCGAGCTCCCGCGCCTCGGAGATCGTGCAGGTCGCATACCGCCGCACATCGCGCTCGTGGGTCTGCATCGGATGGCCCGACAAGTACAGCCCCAGCACGTCCCGCTCGTTGCTGAGCTTCTCGGACAGCGTCCACACCTTCTCGGGGAACCGAAAGTCCGTCGGCCTCGCCTTCGGCGCCATCATCATGAACAGGCTCGTCTGGCCGGCTAGCCGATCCGCTTGGCGCCGGGCCCCCAGGGTCATCGCGGAGTCGAGGCCCTCGACCAGGGCCGCGCGTCCCACCCCGGAGAAGTCGAACGCGCCGGCCTTGATCAGGTTCTCGACCACGCGGCGATTGACTGCCCGGTGGTCGATCGTCTCGAAGAACTGGAACGCGCTCTCGAACGCGCCGCCGACCGAGGAACGCGCCTCCAGACAGGCATCCACGGCACTCGATCCGACGTTCTTCACCGCGGCCAGCCCGAAGTGGATCACGTCCACCCTCCGGCCGTCCTCGATGGGCCTCTCATTGGGTGGCGGAACCGAGAAGTGCCGCTGCGAACGATTCAAGCACACCGGGCGAACCAGGATCCCGGCGCGCCGACAGTCCTGGATATACATCAGGACTTTGTCGGTGTTCGCGGCCTCGATGGTCATCAACGCAGCCATGTACTCGGCGCGGTAGTGCGCCTTGAGCCAGGCGGTCTGGTAGCTGATGAAGCCGTACGCGGCCGAGTGGCTCTTGTTGAAGCCATACGCCGCGAACTTCGCCATCATGTCGAAGATCTCCTCGGCCTTGACCGACGAGATGTCGTTGGCGATGGAGCCTTGCACGAAGCGGACGCGCTGCTCGTCCATCGCCGCCTGCTTCTTCTTGCCCATCGCGCGGCGCAGCAGGTCGGCTTCTCCCAGGCTGTACCCCGCCATCACCTGGGCGATCTGCATCACCTGCTCCTGGTAGATGATGGTGCCGTAGGTGGAGCGGAGCAGTGGCTCGAGCATGGGGAGCGGGTAGGACACGCGCTTGCGGCCGTGCTTTCGCTCGACGAAGTCGTCCGTCATGCCGGACTGGAGTGGGCCTGGCCGGTACAGCGCGACGAGCGCCACCATGTCGTCCATGGTGTTGGGCTTCAGCCGCTTGAGCAGCTCACGCATCCCGCTGGACTCGAGCTGGAAGATGCCGAGCGCATCGCCTTCGGCCAGCAGGGCATACGTGGCCTTGTCGTCCCACGGGATGAGCGACATGTCCACGCGCACGCCGTGGTTCTCCTCGATGAACACCAGCGCATCGCGGATCTGGTCGAGGGTCTTCAGGCCGAGGAAGTCGAACTTGATCAGCCCGATGCCCTCGGCGGACTTCATATCGTACTGAACGACCGGACCGCCCTCGGGCTCGTCCCGGTACAGCGGCGCGTACTCGACCAGGGGCCGGTCAGCGATCACGACCCCTGCGGCGTGCACGCCGGTCTGGCGCATGCACCCTTCGATGGCGAGCGCTGTGTCGATCACCCGACGAATCTTGGGGTCGCCATCGTACAGCGCCCTCAGCCGCTCTTCCTGCGCCAGCGCCTCGGTGAGCGTGATGCCCAGCTGGTCCGGGATGAGCTTCGCGGTGCGGTCCGCCTCGGTGAACGACAGGCCGAGCACCCGCGCCACATCGCGTACCGCTGCCTTGGCCTTGAGGGTGCCGTAGGTGATGATCTGCGACACCAACGGCGAGCCGTACTTCTCGCGCACGTGCTCGATGGCCTCTTCGCGCCGGTCCTGGCAGAAGTCCACGTCGATATCGGGCATCGACACGCGCTCAGGGTTGAGGAACCGCTCGAACAGCAGCCCGAACCGCAGCGGGTCGATGTCGGTGATGCGCATGCCCCAGGTGGCGACGGACCCTGCGGCGGATCCTCGGCCTGGACCAACTGGAATAGCGTTATCCTTCGACCAGTTGATGAACTCCGCGACGATCAGCAGATACGCCGGAAAGCCCATGCCGAGCACGACCCCGATCTCGTAGTCCAGCCGCTCCCAGTAGCTCTGATGCTTCTCTTCAGGCAGCTTCTTCAGGCGGAGCGCGAGCCCGCGCTCGGCGTACCATCGGAAGTAGCCGTCGATGTTGCCCGCACCCTCTGGGCGCTCAGGGATGGCCTCTTCCGGCGAGGGCAGTCCGTAGTCGCGCGGCGGCGGAAACGCGCGGTAGAAGTACGCCCAGTTCGCGTCGGTGTCTGGCTTGGGCTGGCCCTCGGGCGCAACATCCGGTGGGGTGGTCGCCGGAAAGTGGTAGGTGCCGAAGTCGTAGTGGTAGTCGCAGCCCTCGGCGATGGTGACCGTCCGGTCTATCGCCTCGGCATCATCTGGGAACAGCGCGCGGATCTCGTGTTCCGGCTTGAGCCACGCCTGGTCGGTCTGGGCGATGAGCCGGTCGGGATCGGACAGCGAGGCGCCCGTGCCGATGGCATTGAGCACCTCGTGCACGGGAGCATCCTCGGCCACCAGGTAGTGCACGGAGTTGGTGACGACGGTGGGAATGCCGAGCTCGGCGGAGAGCTGACGAATGGCGTCGTTCGCTTCGTCTTGCCCGTCGAGACCAAGGTCGACCAGCTCGAGGAACAGCTGGTCGGTCGTGAGTGCGCCCGCCAGCTCCGCGAGACGCTCACGCGCCACCCCCGGCTCGCCCGAGCGGAGGGAGCGGCCGATGAGGCCCTTGTATCCACCGGTAAGCACGAACAGACCGTCACGGTGGCGCTCGAGGCCCTCCAGATCGACCCGCGGCTTGTAGTGCATGCCATCGAAGATGCTGTTGGTGATGAGGTGGCACAGGTTGCCGTACCCGACCGCGTCACGCACCAGAACCACCAGCTGGTAGCCGCCTTCCTCCCGCTGGCTGTCCTCATGGGCCAGCCCTTCTGGCTGCACGTGCAGCTCAGCGCCGATGATCGGCCGGATGTTCGCGGCCTTGCACGCCTTGTAGAACTGCACAGCACCGAACAGGTTCGAGGTGTCTGTGAGCGCCAGGGCGGGCATCGCCAACGCGGCGGCCCGGGCGACGAGCGCCTTCGGGGTGGCCGTACCGTCCAGCAGGGAGAACTGGCTATGGGTGTGCAAGTGGACGAAGCCCACGTCAGCCCTCCGCGGAAGTGTTGACGACGCAGTCCGTGCCATCGGTGATCGCGGACTCCAGAGCGAGATCGTGCGCCAGCCAGCGCTCGGCCACCCCCTCCTGAACGCCGTGGTCGCGCAGCACCACGCGGAGGAGCGCTATCCGGCGGAGGAAGTGCCCGCGGTTGATGCGAAGTGGCTTGTGCACGGCTGCCAGGGGGCGCCCGGTGTAGCGGCGTGGACCGCCGAGGTGTGCGTTCGCCAGCTCCAACTCGTGACGCACGATGCGCTCCCGATCCCGGCCGATGAACAGGTAGCCGATGATGAAGTCCGCCGACATCCGGTCCACCAGATCGCCGACGATCCGATCGACGCCGCCGGTCCCTCCGATCAGGTCGAAGTCGGCCACACACCCTCCCGGGGAGAAGTCATAGCCGATGGCGATGGGCTCAGGGCAGCGCGTGATGGTTGTATGCGGACAAGTCCGGGAATGCGGGACCGTCGTCGAACTGGTACCGCATGGTCTGCCACGTGCCCATCACCCGCTTCACGTACCCCCGGGTCTCGTGGAACGGGATCTGCTCGACGTACTCGTCGATGGGCACGTTACCGAACCGGTCGATCCACTGCCTCACCCGCCCAGCGCCGGCGTTGTAGGCCGCGAGCGACAGGTATGGACTGTCCGAATGCTGCCGGTGCATGGCGTGGAGGTAGCGAGCCCCGATGCGGAGGTTGGTCTCCGGCGTGTCGAGGTCGTCCATTGTGATGGACATGCCGAGCCAACCTGCGGTCTGCCTCGCAGTCGCGGGCATCAGCTGCGACAGGCCACGTGCGCCGGCGAACGACACGATCCGTCGGTTGAAGTTCGACTCCTCGCGCACCAAGGCGTGAAACAACCGGGGCTCGTGCACGAAGCCTTCGGAAGCGACCTGGACCTCGTCCCAGTACCGGTCTGGCCACGCGACCCGGATCACTTGGGGCTCACGAGGCCCGAGCGCACCCGGGGGATGGGAGCGAACCCACCGGCGCATGTCGTCGTGGGCGAACAACCAATCCCCGGCCCCGATGCGCAGCTCGGTGAGCCACGCCTTTTCATCGGGCCTGAGGGTCGCATCGTCCAGGTCGCCCCACTCCGCCCGAGCCTCCTGAATCAGGCCAAGTCGCGCCAGGGAGACCCCATCCTGGACCGAGGGATCCTCGGCGATCCCGAGGCGCACCACCCACGGGCGCTCCACATCGCCAGGGTCGTGCCCGTCGGGCCGAACGGCGAGCTCGGCGGCTACGTCCGGCGCGACCTCGATCAGGCGACTATAGGCGAGTATGCTATAGAATGAGTGCGGGAGATCGTCGCACAGCGCCCGCCAGCCCGCCACCGCCTCGTCCTTCGCGTTGGGATCCGGATCTGCGAGATCGGGCTGATCGACATCGGGGTACAGCCGCCAGCGGGCAGCCCAATACCGGCCCGCCGCCACCGATTCCATGTCGCCGTCGATGGGCAGCGCTCCCAGCTCGTGGGCGATACGTCGCGCATCGGAGGGGCGCCCGTCGAGGTAGTACGAGAAGGCGAGCCGCCAGGTAGCTTCGGGTGCTGTGTCGCCCGTGGGGAACTCCTCGAGCGCGCGCAGCCACATTGCCCTCGCACCCTCCAGGTCGCCCGCCTCCTGCCGCGAGATCCCGCCGCGCGTGAGACCGTCATCGGCCATGGAGTGCTCGGGGTACAGGTCGGCGATCTTGAGATTCAAGCGCGCGGATTCAGCGTTCTGGTGGCGCCTGAACTGGGCGGTCGCCTGCAGGTAGAGAGCCCGCGGCCCGTAGCTGCCGTCGACGCCGACACAGCGGTCGCCAGCATCACCGAACGCGGCCACCGACTTGCCAAGCTGGTTCAACTTGTACAGACTGCGGCCGCGCACGAACAGCATGCGACACGCATCTTCCGTCTTGCCGGTCATCTCCGGCAGCCGGCGCTCGGTCTCGGCGACGGCGGCCCCGTATTGCCCCATCGCCATCAACCGCTCGGCGCGCTGCGCGACCTGCTGCCAGGTAGCCCTGAACTCCGGTCGGTCTGGGTATGCTCCGAGGAGGCGGGCAGCCTCGATCGAGTGGTCGGACCGTGGATACCAGGTGACCACCCGCCGGAGGTGCTCGTATGCCGCTGGCGAGCCCGCCCCCTGACGCCGAGCCAGGGCCAACAGGGCCTCCGGGTTGCCGGCGATGGGGTCGGCACGCTCGATCATCGTCTCGTATAGGGCGAAGCCTTCGGTGGTTCGCCCGAGGTCGCGCAGCACCTCAGCGCGGAGCACGGCGGCGCGAGGCCACACCAAGGCATGCTCGGGCACCCGCTCGAGGTGGGCCAGCGCAGCAAGATCATCACCATCTGCCCGCGCCACTTCGCCATGGAGCAGCTCGTGGTAGCTCGCGGGCACATCTGGGGCGCCATCCGCCAGCGCCAGGTGCTCTGCGGCCTCGTCAGCGC
>JBLFXJ010000323.1:0-9205 GCA_047609825.1 Myxococcota bacterium | reverse complement strand
AGTGTGGGCGGGCTTCCTCGAAGATGTACTCCTGCACGAACGGGCGCTCGAACTTGTGCTGCGCCAGCGGCACATCGATGAGGCCCGCAATGTCGTACAGCCGGAACCCCGACCAGACCATGTGGGCACCCATGTCCACGTCGAGGAGTGATGGCCGCTCCCGGAGGTGGAGGCGGCGGGCGACGCCCTGCACGTACTCGACGCGCTTCTTCACGCTGTAGGGGTTGGTGTCGCGCTTGGCACGGTCCGACTGCAGCGCATTCGGGCCGATGAACAACCCCAGCGTCACCGTGGCAGCGACCCACCCCGGCGCTCCCCAGCGCTGGCCGTCGGCGAACATCCGGTGCACAACATCGCCCGCTGCGTGCACGCCGAGGCCGAACAGCATGCACATAGGCACCGCGGGGAGCGACATCCAGCGCCAGTTCGCCATCCAGTCGCCCTGCACGTAGATCGCGAAGAACAGTCCGATGGCCGACAGACACCAGGTGAGGACCCGCAGGCGCCAGGCGGCCGCTCCGACGGCGACGGCTGGCAGCACCATCGCGAGCGCCATGAGGGAGTACGACGGGATCTCGGCCCACCACCCCGGCGTGGGAGGCTCCTGGAACTCGAGGCCCGCCCACACCGCCAGCTCTGCGGCCCCTGCGAGGAGGAGCGCCGCGGCGGCCGATAGCGCAGTCCAGTGGGGTGCAGGGCGGCCGGTGCCTGTGCGATACGACGCGAAGAACATGGCGAAGGTGCACAGGACCACGGCGGGGAACAACGCCCGGGCGTTGCTCCCGAAATGGACCGCGAACGCGGACGCGAAGCACGCGCCCAGCACGACCCCGACCCGCCATCCTCGACCGCCGAACAGCCCGAGCAGGTACACCGGCAGCAGGTACCCGGTCCAGTTCGCGTGAGCCCAGTTGCGAACGTACTTCCATCCACGTCGATTCCAGGCGAACGGGTCGATCTCCTTGTTGTTCAGCTTGGCGTAGTAGGTATTGGGAAACTCCCACGCGAAATAGCCGAATCGCCACCCTTGGTACGCGATCCATGGCGCGAAGAACGTCGCCAGCCACTTGAGCGTGGGGGCCACACCGCGGCCCGATGCGAGGTGGTAGGTCATGGTGAGGGCGCCGGCGACCGCGGCGTACAGGATGGCCTCAGGTCGCGTGATCGCAAGAGCGAACCAGCACAATGCGGACCATGGCCACGTGCCAGTGCGCTGCTCCACCATGGTGCGCCAGAGCGCCAGCGCCATCAGTGAGGAGAACAGTGCGTTCTCGAGCCCCGAGCCGCCCCAGTGGGCGAACTGGGAACAGGCCGCCAACGCGCCTGCGGCCGCGATGGCGGGCACCGGCGACTCCGGCACGGCCTCTCGCACGGCCAAGAACACCACCGGGATGGTCAAGCCCGCGAGCACATACTGGATGGGCTCGGCCGACATGAACCCGTCTGCCCCCAGCGCGTGGAACAGCGCGAGCAGCATCACCCAGGTGAAGTTCGAGTAGCCCTCGACGCGCTCGCCGCCGGGGAACGGTACCAGCCCTTCGCCCTCGACCAGGTGGCTGGCGTAGGCGAACGAGATCGCCGCATCCTCGATGTACCACCCGGAGAACGCGGCCTGGTGACCGATCGCTGCACCCGTGGCCACGACGAGCAGGGCAGCGGTGAGGTTCTGTGCGGTGGACCAGCGCTCCCAGGGGCGCCGCCGGGCCCCGTTGGGCGACATCTCGGCTCCTGGCACGACCCGTCCCAGTTAGCGAGCCAGCCCCGCTCGGGCCAATCTACGTCAGGCGCAGTCGGAATGGGGCAGACCGCAGGAAGGTGCGAGCGCTCAGCGTCGGCCGCGCCCGCCTCGACCCATCCGCTCCGTGGCGCCGGTCATCCGCACGCGCATCCGGCGGCCGATCCTGCGCATCCGGCGTCGGCGAACCTCGCCCCAGGCGTCCTCCAGCTCGGACCAGGACCGGTCTTCTGGCGACGGCCGGTTCAGCAGCACGAACTTGGCGGCGCGTCGGGCGCGATCGAGTGCGGAGTCCGGCTCGATCTCGACGTGGTCTTCGA
Source organism: Myxococcota bacterium (assembly GCA_047609825.1). Taxonomy (GTDB): domain Bacteria; phylum Myxococcota_A; class UBA796; order UBA796. Next base: position 7,150 of record JBLFXJ010000323.1, on the reverse strand, counting down.
GCAGTGTGACCAAGCGGGCGGCCAGCAGCGGTCGGCGGGCTTCCATCGACGCCGCAATCGCCTCGACCAGCGCCTCGACATCGGCATCTTCGTGCCGGAAGCGCTCCACGAACGCTTCCTCGGCCTCGGCAGCGCGGTCCGGCAGATCCACGCTCAGATCGACTTCTTCACGCCTTCGGCAGCGGCCGAGCGGCGGGAGCTCATCTGGCGCTTCATCTCGGCGAGCTGGGCACGCGCGCTGGAGTTGGCTGCCTTGTCCTTGATCTTGCTGAGCTTCGCGTCGAGCGAGTCACCCTGGATCTCGGAGCCGATGTCGGCTTCGGCCTGCAGCTTGCTGATGTGCTCGCGCACGCCATCCAGCGCCTTCACGTCGGCGTCGGTGGACAGGCCGTCGAGGGTCTCCTGGATCCGGATGCGCGCCTCGGCGTTGGCCTTGGCGGCGAGCATCTGCTCCTTCTCCCGCTTGAGCTTCTCGATCTCGCCCTGAAACGCCAGCAGGCCGGACTTCGCCTCCTCCGCCTGCTCGCTCACCTTGCCGAGCTGGGCGGACGTGCCCTCGATCTTCGAGGTCAGATCGTCCTTCTTCTGGATCAGGACCAGCGCGACCTCGTCCTCCCCATCCTCGATGGCGATGGGAAGCTGGTTCATCACGTCCCTGAGATCGCGCTCCATCTGCTCCAGCTCATTGGAGAGCTTGTTGCGCAGATAGACGATGCCCGAGACCGCCTTCTTGAGCTCACGGTGCTTCCGCACCCGCTCGTCGATGGCCGATTCGTAGACAGCTTCCGGGTTCCGGTTCTCGATGCCGGACACCCAGAGGCTCAGGAAGCCTCGCCATACATTCGCGAGACGGTCGAAGAACCCCATCAGCAATGCTCCATCGTCGGTTCCACCGTAGCCGTGGCCCCTGCTCGCGGCAACTGGCGTGCAATCCCCATACGTCCCTGGACGTCCGGGTATTTCAGCTCTCGTGCGTCCGCGTGACATCTCCGATGATAGTCAGGCGCAACGTCGTGTTGCGCGGGAGTTGGAGTGCGGGAGCTGGTCGCGATCGCCTTGGCGGGCGCACTCGGAAGCCTCGGGCGCCATGGCGCGTCCGTGCTCACGGTGCGATGGTTCGGCGACGTGCTGCCGTACGGCACTCTGGCCGTGAACACGCTTGGATCGTTGATCCTGGGCACGCTCACCGGGCTGGCGCTCGTCTCGGATGTGGTGCCAGCGTCGATCCGCGTTCCGGTGGCCACCGGTTTTCTCGGTGCCTTCACCACATTCTCCACGTTCTCTGTAGAGACGGTGCGCCTCGCCGAGCGCGATCCTTGGCTGGCGGCGGCCAACGTGGCGGCGAACCTGGTGCTCGGCCTCGGTGCAGCGGTGCTGGGCGTGGCGATCGGGCGGTGGCTGGGCGCCTGACAGGGCTCGGGAAAACTCCGGTCTGTCCCTTCGGGACCAGAGTTTCCCGCGCCCCGCTTCTTCATTTTGCCGGTCGGCCCGTTCGGGCCTCCCTCCCTCCCTCGATCGCAGCCTTCGGGAACCCTCCCGGCAGGCCTCGGGGGAGCCTTCCCGAAGGCTGCTAGGCGCCAGGCGGACGGCACGATCGACGGTTAGCGGTCGGGCGGGGGGCACCTGTTGTGCGCTCCATGGGCGGGTTCCATGCTCATGATCCTGGCTCTGAACGCGGCGCTCGCAGGGCCGCACGCCGAACACGCGCAGCTGTTCGGCGGCGAGCTCGTTTCTCCACCCGCGTCGCTGGCGGGCGGCCGTCTCCCTCCGCCCGACGGCGGTCCCGACATGATCGTGTACGGGTACCAGGCCTACTGGGATGACGACCTCATGGCTGTCCCATGGCCGGATCTCACCCACATCGCGCTGTTCGCGGCGAGCGTGGCGCCGGACGGGCGCCTCGAGGATTTGTCCCGCTGGGACGATGCGGCGACGGCGGTTGCGCTGGCCGACCCCTACGGCGTGCGGGTGCACCTGTGTGTGGTGAACTTCGACCCCGCCGAGCTGCGGGTGCTGTTGGCGAGTCCATCTGCCCGGTCCACACTGATCGACGGCCTGGTGGAGCAGCTGGCGATCACCGGTGCCCACGGGGTGAACATCGACTTCGAGGGTGTGCCCTCCGATGCGCGGGACGATCTGGTGACCTTCACCGCCGAGCTCGACGCCGCGGTCGGCGAGGTGGTGCTCGCGAGCCCGGCCGTGGATTGGTCCGGGGCATGGGACTACAGCGAGCTCACCCGGCACGCTGATCTGTTCATCATGGGCTACGGCTACCACTGGAGCGGATCGAGTCAGGCCGGCCCGGGGGATCCCCTGTTCTCTGGCGTGGGCACACCGTTCGCCAGCCCCCACAGTCTGTCCTGGTCGGTAGACGACTACGTGACGTGGGGTGCGGACCCCTCCCGCGTGATCCTGGGCCTCCCTCTGTACGGATACGCCTGGGCGACCGCGACCGACGCGGTGCCGTCCGACACGCTTGCCGGGGGCGAGGTCGTGTTCTGGGCCGAGGGTCAGGACGCCATGTCGGCGCACGGCCGGCGGTGGGAACCAGGCACCGAATCGCCCTGGTACTGGACGGGCTCGTCGCAGGCCTGGGTCGGCGACGAGGCGTCGCTCGAAGCGCGCATCGCCTACGTGCGCGATGACACGGCGATCGGGGGCATCGGGTTCTGGGCGCTGCACTACGACGACGATGATCCGGCGCTGTGGGAGATGATCCACCGGGAGACGCGATTCATCGACTCGACGACCGGCGGCACGTCGGGGTCCAGCACTGGCACTGGCACTGGCACTGGCACCGGTTCAGGCACAGGCACAGGCACGAGCACCGGTTCAGGCACAGGCACGGGCGGCACCGGTACTGGGACGGGCGGCACACAGGGCGGCGGAGCGGTGCCCTGGGTCGCCGACGCTGGACTCCCGTTCATCGCCTACGTCGGCGACACGGTCATCCTCTCCGCCGTCGGCTCCACAGTCCCCGCGGCCGGCGCTCAGTATGAGTGGGCACAGCGCTCTGGCCCACCGGCGGCGCTCGACAGCCCGGGCTCCGTGGAGCCCTCCTTCGTCGTGGAGGCGCCGGGCACCCACGTGTTCGAACTGCGGGTGGGTGATGGGTCGACCTGGTCAGACCCGGCCGCCAGCCACGTGGTGGTGCTGGACCCGGCCAGCGGCCAGCTCTACGGCGATCCGGGCTGTGGCTGCGGTCACGACGGGGGGGCCTGGCCGACCGCGTTGCGGGCTCTGCAGGCACTGGCCCGGCGCTAGTGCCGAGCCCTACATCCGGGCTTGCCACACCCGACCGCGGCGCGTGCTGCTCGACAGGCGTCGGTAGACATGACCGCGGACCAACATGAACCAGTGGACGAATGCGAGGAGCCCGAGCGCCGACGCCACACCGAGTGGGGTGGGGCCGAGCGCGCCCCAGGCGTAGGCGCCAGCGAGCACGAAGCCGAACCACGGCCCGAACATCTGGACCGCGAACAGGCCGAACTCGGCGCTCCAGCTGCCAAACGCGAGCAGGCACCACAGGCTGAGCCCGACGAACGCCATGAGGTGCAGGCCGAGCCACTCTGGCCAGTTCGACTGCATGAACCGCGCGGCGTCGCCGAGGAGCTCGAGGCTCGAGGAGCGAGACTGGTAGATCAGCTCCGGGGCCGGGTTGAAGATGATCGCAGCGATGGCGACCAGCGCCGGGAAGCTCGGTCCGGCGAGCGGGCGCAGGGCGAGCTCTCCCATCCAGAACAGGAAGCCCACCATCAACACCTCTCGCCAGTATCGGCCGAGGCTGGTCTGTAGATCGGCCAGGCGCACAGGTCTGCGGACCGCGATCGGGATCTCGATCAGGGCCAGGTACCAGCCGACCCCCGCTGCATGCACCACGCCGCGCACCAGCTGGCTTCCGAGGCTGTCGCCAGGATCGGCCAGTCCCAGGACCTGGTCCGCCGCGGTGAACACCGCGAACAACAGCGCGAGTAGCCCGATCGCGATGGCGCTTTGCCGGGTGGCAGCCAGCGCCTCCCCGGCGGCTTCACGGTACAGCCGCAGCGTGGCCTGCAGAACGTCCATCGCCTGCGTTTAACGCTATGCTACGGGCCGCGCGCCAGTCCGAGCCGCAGGTTATGGTTTCGCTGGGCGGCGAATAGTGCGGATCTGCGGGGTGATCCTGGCCTGACGGGTTCGGTGCGCGCTCCGCGAGGCCAGCGTGACGCTACACTCGCAGCACGACTGGAGAACGAACGTGGAGCGGTCCGCCGGACCCTTCGAAATCCTCGAAGTTCTGGGTGAGGGGTCCTTCGGCACCGTTTGCGTGGCGCGCGTGCACGCAGATCCGCTGGGACGTCGCGTAGCGCTGAAGATTCTCAAGGGCGCCTACACGAAAAACCGGAAGATCCTGAACCGAACTCGAGATGAGGCCAGGATCCTCTCCAAGATCAGCCACCCGAACATCGTCCGGGTCGAGAAGCTGATGGAGGTGCGAGGCCGGCCCGTCGTGGTGATGGAGCATGTGGAGGGTGTGTCCCTCGATCAGCTCCTCGCCCGGTTCCGGGATGGGCTGCCGGCCTCGGTCGCGCTCGAGATCGCCCGCCTCACGTTCATCGCGCTGCACGTGGCCTACGCCGAGGCTGTCGACGACGATGGGCGTGCGCTGTGCGTCATCCACCGCGACATCAAGCCCTCCAACGTGCTGCTATCGATTCACGGCGAGGTCAAGGTCGTCGATTTTGGTATTGCCAAGGGAGATTTCGAGGGAAGGGAGGCGGAGACCGAGTCGGTGGTCATGGGCTCTCGTCCCTACATGGCGCCCGAGCGGCTGGATGGCGTGGCCGACAGCCCGGTTGTCGACGTGTACTCGACGGGGATGTCGTTGTTCGAGCTGCTCACCGGCAACACGATGACGCTGTCCATCAATCCGGTGCAGCACGAGCGGGCGATGAACCGTCAGCTCGAGCACGTGCGCGTGCCCGGGATGAGCCAGACCGCCCTCGAAGACCTCCGGGGGCTCATCCGGCGGATGTGCGCCTACACGAGGGACTACCGGCCGGGTGCGGCGGAGTGCGCCCGCGACCTTGGGGCGCTGATCCAGCGCATCGATCCAGACAAGAGGGTCACGCTGGACGAGTTCTCCCGGTCCACCGTGCGGCCGCTGTATGAGTCGCGGAAACGAGTGCTGCCAGAAGACGCCGTGAAGAACAGCGAGGACGAAGCGTTCCTCCGCGAGGTCACAGGCACCATCGGGCGCGCGGAAGATCTCTCCGGAACGGGTCGGCGGTGGAAGCGCGCGCCGATGATGTTCGTTGGCGGATTGTCGGTGTTGGTGTTCCTCCTCGCGGCTCTGGCGTTGGTGAAGTACGGGCTGCTTCTCCCCGACCAACAGGTGGTCGTGAAGGTCTGGCTGCCCAACGACACCCACACCGAGGTGGGTGGGCGGCGGCTGGACGCCCCCGACGTGGTGAGCGTGCTCCGGGGCGCCACGGAGATGGTCGTGGAACACGATGACGGGCGCGCCTACCGCTGCCGGTTCACCGCGACCGACGACATCGTGGTGCGGTACGTGGGGGGCAGCCTGTCGATCGACGATGGCGCAAACCAGCCGTGCGAGCCGATGTAGGCTGGCAGTAGGGTCGCCCTGCCGGGGCGGGTGAGGTTATCACCGGCCCCCGGGGTGCATCCGTGATCGAAGTCAGTCAGCTCACCAAGGTCTACGGGTCGACGGTCGCGATCGATCGCCTCGACTTCGGTGTGCAGAAGGGCGAAATCGTTGGCTTCCTCGGTCCGAATGGCGCTGGAAAGTCCACCACGATGCGCATCCTGGCCGGCGCACTCGGCGCCACCCGCGGCGCGGCCCTCATCGGCGGGCATGACGTGCTCCAGGAGCCTCGCGCCGTAAAGCGCCTCGTCGGCTACCTCCCCGAGGTGCCGCCGCTGTACGAAGAGATGACCGTTCGCGGGTACCTGCGGTTCTGCGCCGGCATCAAGAAGGCCTCTAATCCCCGGGCCGCGGTCGAGCGCACCGTGGGCCGGGTGGGACTCACCTCCGTGGCTCATCGGCTGATCGGCCACCTCTCCAAGGGGTACCGCCAGCGCGTCGGCATCGCCCAGGCGCTCGTGCATGACCCGCAGGTGCTGATCCTCGACGAGCCCGCCAGCGGCCTCGATCCGGCCCAACGCGTGGAGATCCGGCAGCTCGTGAAGCAGCTGGCCGCTGGCGACACCACCGTGCTCCTGTCCACCCACGTGCTGCCCGAGGTCGAGGCGATCTGTGACCGGGTGATCATCATCCAGGCGGGTCGGATCGTGGCGCAGGACTCCGTCGACGCGCTGTCCAATGCCGGGCACTCCGTCGTGGTGAAGCTCCGTGAAGCGAGCGCCCTCGCCATCGCCGCCATCGCCGCCGTTGAGGGCGTGCTCTCTGTACACGACGAGGGTGGAGGCCGACTCGCGGTTCGCGCCGGGAGTGATGTGCGGGCACAGGTCGCGCGCGCCGCGGCGCCCTATGATCTGCTCGAGCTCGGCAGCCGAGGCGGGCTCGAGGACATCTTCCTGCAGCTCACGGAGGCCTCGTGAGCATCCTGTTGATCGCCTGGCGCGAGCTGCGCGCGCTGCTCACTTCAGCCGTTGGCTGGGTGGTGTTGTGTGGGTTCCTGTTCGTCTCGGGCACCATGTGGACCCTGTCGGTGTTCGGCTATGTGGCCGCCTCGACCGACGTGGTGTACGACCCATATGCGGTGTCTCAGCTCACGTTCACGGGGGCGCTGCTCGGGCCCTGGTTCGGGAACATCTCGGTGGTCCTGGTGCTGGGCGCTCCAGCGCTGGCGATGCGGTCGTTCTCCGAGGAAATTCAGCAACACACGCTCGAGCTGCTGCTCACGAGCCCGGTGTCTACGCTGGAGATCGTGTGTGGCAAGTACCTTGGCGTGCTCGGATACGCGGCGTTGATGCTGGCGGCCACGAGCTATGCGCCGCTCGGCCTGTATGCGGTGGGGTCGCCCGATCCCGGTGCCATCGCCGCCGGCTACCTGGGCCTGTTGTGCCTGTCGTCGGCCATCGTGTCCCTGGGCATGATGTTCAGCGCGTTCACTGCCAGCCAGCTCACGGCCTTTGTCGCCACGTTCTCCATCGCGCTCGGCGCCTATCTGGTGGGGGTGTTCGA
>JBLFXJ010000322.1:0-9210 GCA_047609825.1 Myxococcota bacterium | reverse complement strand
CTCGGCCGAGGCCGACCCGGGCCTGGTCGATGGGCGCTTGCCAACGATGGAAGGAACGCCCGGGCCCGTCGCCGTTCGCGCGATCGGTGTACATCCGTTGGTCCAGTACCTGGTACAGGCCGATGGCGGGCGACTCCAGACCTACCCGCTCGCATGGGATGTGGAGCGTGGGGAGTGGTTCGATGTGTTCGAACATGACCCCCGTGCCCCGGGCGACTGGGGGCACTGGTCGGGGCGCGCGCTCACCTGGAACAGCATGTGCGCGGCGTGCCATGTGACCCGGATGGAGAAGAGGTGGGATGCGCAGTCGGACGTGTACGACTCGACCTTCCTCGAGCTCGGTGTCGGCTGTGAGGCATGCCATGGCCCAGCCGCGGCACACGCGGCGGCGCCCGAGGCCCACACGCCGCAAACACCTACCCACGAGACCTGCGCGCCATGCCATGCTCGTCGATCGGCGCTGACCGAGCCGTTCGAGGCATCCGACGCGTTCTTGAGCCGATTCGCGCCAGCGCTACCGGACCTGGGCGACGGCTGGTATCCGGACGGCCAGGTGCGGGACGAGGACTTCGAATGGGCGTCCTTCACCACCAGTCGCATGGCGCAGGTCGGTGTTGGCTGTGGTGACTGCCACGCGCCCCACACAGGCGCCCTGGTGCGCGACGGCGACGCCCTATGCCTCGGGTGCCACAGCGCACTCCCTGGGTTTGAGGCCCATGACCATCATAGCGGGCACGTGGGCTGCGCCGACTGCCACATGCGGACGACCACCTACATGGAGCGCCATCCAAGGCGGGATCACGGCTTCCTTCATCCCGACCCGGTGCTCGGACTCGAGCTCGACCTCCCCGATGCTTGCTCCGGCTGCCATTCAGCGGCGGGCGAGGCATCCGCCCGGAGCCGAGACGACCTCGCAGCAACCTGGGAGGGCTGGTACGGCGACCACGATCGCGCCCGGCGGACACGTGCCCGGGCGATCGCAGCCGCACGCCGCGGTGCGCCTGAGGCGCCTGCCGCGGTGCTCGGCGCCCTCGCCCAGGAGTCCCATCCCGCCTGGCGAGCCATCCTGCTCGGTGTCGCGGCTCCATGGGCCCACTTACCGGAGGTGCGGCGTGCGTTGGCCGAAGGGCTGGCGTCCCCTGAGGATCTCGTGCGGTTTGCGGCGGCCGATGCGTTGGCGGCGAGCGCGTCCGACCCCCGCGAGGTGGCGTCCGTCCTGGATCCGGCGCTTCGAGATCCCGTGGCGGCGGTTCGAGTGGCCGCAGCGCGGGGGCTGCGCGGCGCCTACCCGCCCGACCATCCACAGATGGCGGATCTGGCCACCCACACCCGGCTCGAGCGAGACCAGCCCGCTGGAGCCCTCGCGTGGGGAGGGTGGATGGTGGAACGGGGCGAGTTGGCGGCCGGGATCACCGAGCTTCAGCGCGGGATAGCGTGGGATCCGAACGCCGGCGGCATGTACCACACCTTGGCGGTCGCACTGAGCGCCTCGGGCCGTCCAGAGGACGCCCGCGCGCAGCTTCGGACCGCGGTCAGCCGCTCCCCCTCGGAGCCGGAGCTGTGGCATGCCCTCGGACTGGCCGAGGCCAGCCTGGGGGACAGCGCTGCCGCCTCGGAAGCGCTGGAGCAGGCGTGCAAGCTCGATCCAACGCGGATGCGGAGCTGGTACAACCTGGGCCTGCTTCGGCACAGCACGGCGGACGGCGATGGCGCTGTCGCGGCGCTCGAGCAGGCAGCGCGCCTCGATGCCGGCGTCGACGCGGCTTGGGCTCTCGCGACGGTTCAACGCGACCTCGGCCGGCACGATGCCGCACGCGGCACGGCGTCCTCAATCCTCGCGCGCGACCCCTCCCACGCCGACGCAGCGGCGCTCCTCCTGTCGCTTCCTAGACAATGAGCCCATAAACCCTGCGTGCGACGAACACGCGGTCGCGTTATCGCGACACTACCGTGGCCACTGTCCCCCCCTTGCAGGCGGTGGCACGGAACTCGCACCTCAACCGATCCCCCCCAGGAACTGTTGAGTGGAGGTGCTCCATGCCTGCGCATGCCGCCGTGCTTCATCGTGCCGATCGCCTCGAGCTGTGGGAGGCGAGCGACGGCGCTCGCCTGCTCGCCACGGTGGAGGTGATCGTCGAGGCCGACGGAAGCCGAATCGCCTCCATCGCCGGTCCGGACCGAGAGGCCGGCCTGCTCGCCGTGCTCGATCGGATTCCTGAACGGCGGGTGATCGCTGCTGTGGAGGATGGCGGGCCGCCGTCCTTCGAGCGGCTGCTCTGCCGTGCCGGCCTTTCGTGCACCTCGGTCCGCGCCCGGTTCGTCCGCCGACTCTCCGCGCCGCTCGACGACGGCACCGAAGCGATCGGGCTGTACGACTGTGCCGGAGTAGACGCGCCAACAATCGCCCGCCTCATCGAGGAGACTCTGGCCGGCACCGGCCTCGCCTCCGATGGGACTCTCGCTGCACTGCGCGAGCGCGAAGGGGATGACCACGACCCGTCGATGTGGTTCGTTGCGCACAAGGAAGGCGCGCCGATCGGGCTTGTGTTCGCGAGGCCAGACGGCAGCAACGCCGCCCTCACCTGGCTGGGTCTCCTGCCTGAACATCGGAGCAAGGGGCTCGGCGAGGCGATGCACATGCGCGTGATGCGCGAGCTCGGCGAGCGCGGATTCGTGTGGTGGACCGCGTGCACCGATCCCAGGAACCGGTCGATGATGCGCTTGCTCACGAACAGCGGGTGCAGCGTCGCGGCGGTTGTCAGGTCCTACGCCCGCGAGCCCGTCGGCGCTCCCAGCCCGCTCCACCGGCGTGGGTCTCGATTCGCCCAGCCGGGTTGTGGCTTCGTTCCCGTATCGCTCGACGCCACCCCGCTCCCGCTCTACCGGCTCCAGGAGCCGATCACGGCGAGCTGACCTGCGCGGCGAGCTGACCCCTGCGCGGCGAGCTGACCTGAGCAGCAAGCGGATCTAGGCCCCGGAGAACTGGACGCCCTCGAACGCCATCGTCGGCGTGAGCGTGGAGCTGTACCGCCATGGGTCGTTGCCCACCTCCGCCAGCCCCTGGAACAGGTCGAGCAGGTTGCCGGTGACGTTCATCTCGCCCACCGGCTCCGCTAGCTGGCCTGCGCGGATCATGCGCCCGCGGGTGCCGAGCGAAAAGTCGCCCGTGGTGCTGTCGGCGTTCCCACCCAGCCACTCGGTGACCAGGATGCCCTCGGCCAGATCGGCGACGATCGCTGCTTGGTCCCGTGAGCCGAGCCCGACCACGCGGTTGGAGGACGATCCGGTCGTCGGGGTGAGCCCAGCCTTCCGCCCGTAGTAGGTGTCGACATACAGGTTCTCCAGCACCCCAGCGTTCACCACTGACAGCGTGCGGGACGCCAGGCCTTCAGAGTCGAAGTGCCGCGAGCCGAAGCCCCTGGCCAGGTGGGGTTCGTCCTTGATCGTCAGCCGAGACGAGGCCACGGCTTGCCCCACACGTTCGGCAAACACACTGCGGCCCTGGTACACCGAGCGGGCGTTGGCGGGTCCGAGCAATCGTGCGACCAAGCTGCGCGCTGCCCATGGGGCCACCACCATGGTGGTCTTCAGGGTCGGGCCCTTCTGGGTGCCGAGCTTCTCCAGGGTGCGGCGCAGCGCCTCGTCGGCCACGGTCTGCGGATCCGGGAGGTCTGCCAGGTGCCGCGCGCCAGCCCACATGCCGCCCTCGGGCCGCTTGTCCGGCCCATCGCGCACGGTGACAGAGCAGCCGAACCACGTCGAGGTACCCGCATGGGCGCCCGTGAGCCCATTGGTCGACGCCACTGCGTTCTCGTTCTCGTCTGTGCTGCAGCCCGATTCGCATGACAGCACCCGCTCGTCGGCGCCGGCGCGGTCCGCCAGCTCCCGACACCACGCGAACCGCTGCTCCCGCGTGAGGCCTGCGACCTGATCGTCGACCAGCTCGAGGCTCGCCTCCGCCCGCCCGCCGTACAGCTCGGGATCGGGCAACATGCGGTGCGGATCGGCTTGCAGTGCCGAGGTGAGCTCCACCGCGTCCGCCACGAATCGGTGCAGCGCGTCGGCCCGCAGATCGTTGGTGCGGTGGGCTGAGTAGCGCCCGTCCTTGTACACCCGGATGGTGAGCGACTGGCTCGTGGACTCCTGCACGCGCTCGGCTCGACCGGCGCGCCAGGCGAACTCAACCGACCTGGATCGCGACGCGCTGGCGAATGCGTCGTCGGCGCCGGCCGCTCGGGCGATCTCCACGGCATCGGTGGCACGGAGCTGAAGGTCCTCACGCATCGACGCCTCCCACGGTCAAGCTGGACACGAGCACGCTCGGCATTCCCTGCGACACGGGCACGGACTGGCCGTCCTTGCCACAGGTCCACCCGCCGGTGTCCAGGTGACCATCCTGCGCCACCATGGTCACCCGCTTCAGCGCCTCGGGGCCGTTGCCGATGATGTTCACGTCCTTGATGGGAGCGGTGATCTTCCCCCCCTCGATGAGCCAGCCGTTCTTGATGTAGAACGTGAAGTCTCCCGCCCCGATCTGAACCTGACCGTTGGTGAAGGTCTCGGCGACGATCCCGTTGTCGACCGAGGCCACGATCTCGTCGTAGGAGTGCGGGCCGTCTTCCATGTAGGTGCAGCGCATCCGCGGCATGACGACGTGCCGGAACGACTGACGCCGACCCGATCCGGTGCTCGGAACGCCATAGTGGCGCGCGCTGATGCCGTCGTGGAGGTAGGACGCGAGCACGCCTTTGTCGACGAGCACCGTGCGCTCTGTGCGGGTGCCCTCGTCGTCCACATTCAGGGCGCCGCGCTCGCCTGGCAGGGTGCCGTCATCGACGATGGTGACGAACTCGGGCGCCACCGAGCGCCCGATCATGTCGGCGTAGATCGAGGTGCCCTTTCGGTTGAAGTCGGCCTCCATGCCGTGTCCGATGGCCTCGTGGAGCAGGATCCCGGAGGCGCACGCCGCGAGCACCACCGGCAGCTCGCCGGCGGGAGGGCGGCGGGCCTCGAACAGCACCATCGTGCGTGCCACGGCTTGGTCCACCAGAGTGGTCAGGCGGTCGTCCGTGTACCAGGACACACCCTGCCGGCCGGCCACATTCGCGGCGTTGGACTGGGTCTGTTCTCCCTTGCGGGCCGTGAGCGAACACCACAGGCGGGTCATCGGTCGCTCGTCGATGGTGACGTTGCCCGCCAGGTCGACGACCACGACGCGCTCTTCCTCATCCGTCCAGCTCACCCGCACCTTCTCGACCGCGGCGTCTTTCGCCCTGGCCATGGTGTCGACCTTGCGGAGGATCGGCAGCTTGTCACCGATGGGCACGTCGGACCAAGGCACCTGAAGGGTGTACAGGCCGCCACGAGCCGCGGTGGTGAGGTCGATCGGCGGGATAGCGGCGCCAGCGGACGCGATGGCAGCGGCGGTGCGCGCAGCCGCGAGCATCGCCTCCTCCGTCAGCTCCTCAGTGAACGCGTACCCGGTCTGATCCCCGACCACGACGCGGAGTCCCACGCCCTGGTCGACCGTGGTGGATGCATGACTGACGATGCCATCTTCCATGTTGATCGAGTTCGACCGCCGGTACTGGAAGTACAGATCGGCGGCATCCGCGCCTCGGGAGGTCAGCTCGGCCATCACGCGCCGGACCGTCGCGGCGTCGATCCCGTACCAGGCAGAGAATGGATCGACCGGGACCGCCGTGTTCGCCGCTGCGACGGCTGCTGCGGGTGAGCGCGCGCAGCCCATGATGCCCCCCGGCACGGTGAGTAGCGCCCCGCCCGCCATGGTCCCGCGGAGGAACCCTCGGCGATCGATCCCGTCCCACATGGCGACCTCCAGGCGGGCTACGTAGCCAACATCTCGGAGATGGCCCACGCTCGCTGGCCGCCTGTACCGGGCCGGGAGGCAGCGGATGAAGGACCTCACTGATCGCGTCGCAGTGGTCACGGGGGCGGCGGGGGGGCTGGGACGCGCGCTCGCCGTGGAACTCGCCCGGGCCGGTGCGCATGTCGCCGTGGCAGACATCCGGCCGGGCCCGATCGCGGAGACCGCCGATGCGGTGCGGGCGCAGGGCCGCCACGCATCCGCCCACGTGCTCGACGTGGCCGACGAGAGCGCGTGGCCAGGGTTCGTGGATGCGGTGCTCAGCGAACACGGCGCGGCCGACATCGTGGTGAACAACGCGGGTGTCGCTTTGCTGGGCAACTTCGCCGATATCGAGCCCGCCGATGCGCGGTGGCAGATCGACGTGAACTTCTGGGGTGTGTACAACGGCTGCCACTTCTTCCTGCCGCACCTCCTCACCCGTCCGCGGGCGCACATCATCAACATCTCCAGCTTGTTCGGCCTCATCGGCGTGCCGCAGAACTCGCTGTACTGCGCGTCGAAGTTCGCGGTGCGGGGCCTGACGGAGAGCTTGATCAGTGAGCTCGCCGACACCTCGGTCCGGCTCACCTGCGTGCACCCCGGCGCGGTCGCGACCGACATCGCCAAGGACGCCCGGATGCCGGGCGACGGCATGTCCCGTCGGCGCGGCGAGAAAGTGATCGCAGCTGGGGTCACCCCTGATGCGGCGGCGGCGACCATCGTCTCCGGCATGCGGGCCCGGCGCGAGCGGGTGCTGGTGGGGCGGGACGCGCGGCTGATGGACCGCATCGTGCGCATCGCGCCGACCGGGCATCGCCGTCTGGTGCGTGCGGTCGCGGGGCGAATCCGCGGGCGCAACCGCTGAGGCCCATCCGTCGATGCGGTGAGTGCCTTCGGGCGCGGTTAGTGGGGCGGACCGGAGGACCCCATGCGCATCGACAGTGAATCCTTGATCGCGCATCCGCGCGACGCTGTGTACCAGGCATATCGCGATCGCTTGCCGGAAATTGCGGCGTATATCCCAGACATCAAGCAGATCATCATCCACTCCCGCGCAGAGTCCGCAGCGGGGGTCGACCTGCACAACGAGTGGGTCGCGGACTCCGAGATTCCGGCTGTCGCGAAGAGCTTGATCAAGCCCGAGCACCTGCGCTGGGACGACTTCGCGAAGTGGAATGACGCCGGCAGCTACGTCGACTGGACGATCAAGACCCGCGTGTTCACCGACTCCGTCACCTGCTCGGGCCGCAACACCTTCCTGGAAGACGGAGCGGGGCGTACGCGGGTGAAGCTGACGGGCAACCTGACGATCGCCCTCAAGGATATCCGCGGCGTGCCCAGCTTCCTGGCCAAGCGCATGGCGCCGCAGATCGAGGCGTTCATCGTCAAGCTGATCACGCCGAACCTGGAGCAGGTGAACCGCTCCATCGGCACCTTCCTCGACGCTCAGTCATGACTTCGCTCGGTCCGAAGACGATCTCGGTCACCGCGGAGGGTGAGCCCGACGGGTTCGAGCCGCCGCTGGCCTGGTACACCGAGATGGACCCGACGGGCTCGACCCGCATCGTGGTGTCCACGCCCCAGGCACGGCTCATCGAGGTTCACCTCGCATTGCTGGACGGGCTGCGCGGACCGATGAAGGTCCTGTACCGCCAGTCCGTCGACCGCCTCGACCCCAAGCCCGCCGGGGCCCCCCCGCGGGACTTCGTAGCGCTTGATCTGCCGAAGCCTCGTGTGCTCGCTGCAATACGCGACCACGCGGAGCTCGTGTGGCACGATGGACGGCACCAGCTCTGGGCCGCGGGCGCCTACGGCGAACAGGTAGTGCTGGACGAAGATGGCGTTCTGTACTGCTATCCGGACGACCCGTCGTTCCGTGACCGCCTCGACGCCCTGGGGATCCCGCATGTGCAAGCCGCGCGCACGATGGCCGATGTAGACTACCCGAAGCGGTGGTACCACGCCGACAACGACGCCGTGGAGGCCAGCTTCGTGCAGGGCCTTGGGCTCACCGAGGTCCCGCACCGAGGCGCCTGAGGTTCTGGTGGCGGTCCCCACTGGCCAGCAAGACTTGCCGGCGCGATGGTCAAGTGGCGCCTGCCAGGTACTCGGCGAGCTCCTGCTGGAGAACGCGACGCATCCACGCCGTGTCGGCGCGGGTGGAGGTGGAGCGGTACAGCGCATCCCGCGCCTGCACGACGACCGCCCGGTCGGCATCCGACTCGCGCGCGAGCACCAACTCGACGGCCGCCTCGAGCAAGGCGACGCGTTCGCCCGCATCGGCACGGACCGGGGGAAGGGCCCGAAGTGCGTCCACCCCGGCGCGAGCCCGCTCCGCGTCGGCGGTATGTGCAGCTACCAACGATGTTATTCCGATGAACTGGCCGTCTTCGTCCGCCGCGGAGGCGACGGGTGCCTGCGCATCGACGAGCGCGACGGCCTCGTCCAGCCGGCCACGCTCGAGCAACAGCCCCACGAGTGACAGTCGCCCGAGCACCTGCTGTCGCGCGTTGCCCGCCTCGATGGCGAGCGTGAGCGCACCGCGGAGGCTCGCCTCGGCTTCGGTCCATTGCCGCTGCAGCAGCCGAACGACCCCGAGGCGGCGCAGCACCACGGAGGCCAGCGTGCGCTCCGAACCTTGGGGCTCCCCCTCTGCCGGCGCGCCGCGTCGGCAGAACGCGAGCGCGTCGTCCAGCTGGCGGGCCGCGTCGTCGAGCTGGCCGAGCTCCCTCGCCACCAACCCGCGCTCCGCCATGATCTCCGCCACACCCGCCAGGTCGTCCAGTGAGCGCGCCAGGACGTCGGCCTCGTCGAGCCACACCAACGCCTGATTCGCCTGGCCCACCCGGATCAGCGTGGACCCAAGATCCCGGCACAGCCGCCACTCCCCGCGGCGATCGCCGAATGCGCGCAGCACTTGGCGCGCCGACGACGCCAATGCGGACCACTCATCTCCGGTGGCACCCTCGAGCAGTCGCTCCCGCGCCAGCCGGGCGAGCAGGTGCCCCTCGGTCCACGCGTCGCCGGCACGCCGCGCCACGCGCAGCGCCCGGTCCAACTCTGCCCGGGCCTCGGCTTGGCGACCCGCCGAGGCGAATACGTCGGCGAGGCACATCCTGGCCCTACCCTCCTGACCGCGTGCGCCCATTCGGAGCGCGATGTCGAGCTCCTCCTGATGTGCTGCACGGGCCTCCGCCAGCCGGCCCTGTGCCATGCGCACCCGACCCAATGCCCGCAGTGCACGCACGCGCACCGAGTCGTTGTCCGGGGCGCCATCCAATGCCAGGGCAGCGTCCGAATTAGCAGCCGCCAGGCGACCGAGTGCGCTGTTCACGAGCGCC
>JBLFXJ010000321.1:0-9212 GCA_047609825.1 Myxococcota bacterium | reverse complement strand
ACCCGAGGCCCACCTCGTGGGGGGAGGAGCGTCGGGCGGGGATCGCGGCATTGCGAGCCGACACATAGTCGACACCCTGGAGGACGAATCCAGCCTCCAGGCGCACGACATCCAGGGCATCCAGGCCGATGGGCTGCAGACCGTGACGCGGCCCTGCGGCAGCCAGTGCATCCCACAGCGGCAGTGCGGCATCTGGCCGGACCCAGAGCTCGTAGCCGAGGTCGCCGGTGTAGCCAGTGCGGGAGATCCACCCGGGATGCCCGGCGATCTGGCCGGCCCGGACCCGGAAGAACCGCATGCGGTCGAGGTCGACGTCGGTGACTTCCTGCACCAGCGCCCGCGCGTTGGGGCCCTGGACGGCGAGGGCGGCCAGCTCGCGGGAGCTGTCGTCGATGGTGACGTCGAGCCGGTTGGCGTGCTTGCGGAGCCACGCGAGCCATGGCTCGGAGGAGGTCAGCCGCCAGTGGTGGTCGTCCAGCCGGCTGACGGTGCCGTCGTCGAGCACATCGCCCAGCGGGTCGACCAGGCAGCCATAGGTCACCCGGTTCACGCCCAGCCGGGTGATGTCGCGCGTGAACAGGCGCGAGAGCAACCGCGCGCCGTCTGCGCCGCGCAGCTCGTACTTGTACAGCGGGCTCACGTCGAGCATGGACACGCCGTGGCGGACGGCGAAGTATTCCCGCTCGGAGTGGGCATCGAAGGTGCAGACCGCAGCGTGGCCCGACCATTCCTTCCACCGGAAGGACGTGCACAGCGCGCTCGTGCGCGGATGAAAGGGGGTCTGGTTCAGCATCACGGTCGGCCCCGGGTATCGTCGCCGTCCGCCGACGTCGACCGCAGCAAACGGCGGTAGGCGTCCAGTGTGCCGCGGCGCATGGCGGCCAGCGAGAAGTCCTGTTCGAGTCTCGGTCGTGCAGCGGCGGCGCGGGCCCTCCACGGTGCGGGCGCGCCGATGACATCCCGGATCGCCTCGGCGAGGGCCGAGGGGTCGCCAGGTCGCACCAGTTGGCCACCCTCCCGTACAACCTCGGGAACGCCGCCCGCGCGGGTCGCGACGACCGGGACCCCGGACCACAGGGCCTCGATGACGCACTGTCCCAGGCCCTCCTCCACCGAGGGATGCACGACCGCGTCAGCGTCGGACATCAGCGCGCGCGCATCCGGACGCCAGCCGAGAAGGCACAGGCGGTGAGCCACACCGAGCTCTCTCGCGCGTTCGAGCAGTGCGGCGCGTAAGGGCCCCTCCCCTGCGATCGCGACGTGGATGCCTGGGAGCTGCGGCATCGCGTCGACGAGCACGCGATGGCCCTTGTGCGGTACCAGGGCGCCGACTGCGAGCACCCACGGCCTGGACAGTGGGAGGGTCGCCGCGGTGAGCGATTCGGCGGGGACGCCATCGCGGACCACGACGATTCGCTCTGCCGGAACCCCGGCGGTGGCCAGGATGTCGGCCACCGCCGCGCTCACCGCCACGTAGCCGCGTGCGCGGGCGTACTTCAGGCGCGACAACTGCGACGGACGGAAGTCGACGCGGCGGTGGACGATCACTGGGCGACCCGCCAGCAGGGCGAGACCATGCGCTCTGGAGGTGTGTGCCGCGATGGCGTCCGAGCCGACTCGAGCCGCGAGACGTCGGAGCCGAAACGCGGCGAGTGGACCCGTCATCCGCTGGGTCCACACCGGGATTCCCCGCTTGCGGGCGACCTCTTCCAGTGGGGCGCCCGGGGGCACCACGATGCCCAGGCCGACCTCCTCGGCGAGGTGGGCGAGCTGGGCCTGTCCTCCCCGCCACTCGCGGCCCGTGTCGACGTGCAGAACGCGCATCACCGGGACTTGCGGACCTTCTTCGCCAGCTCCTGCACGAGGTACGGCACGCCGTCAACCACCGGGTACAGGCGCTGCTCGGACGGGCAGAACAGGCCGCCGGGTCGGTCCTCCAGCTCGCCTCGGCAGGATGGGCACACCAGCATTGCGCGCAGCTCAGGGTCGACGAGGCTCATGCGGCTCCTTGAGGTGCGGTGCAGACGGTGTCCAGCGCGCAGGTGGGGCAAGCAGGCGAGCGGTGTCCTAAACACGCGCCCGAGATGCCGAGGTGGGCCAAGGCGAAGTCGTACCGGGTCGGGTCGCCGGGGTCCAGCTCGGCCAGTCGATTCGTGATCTCTCGCGCTGTCCGCCAGCTTCCATCGCGTCGCGCGGTCAGGCCGAGGAACTGGCTCACGCGGAGGACGTGCGTGTCGACCGGGATCACGAGCTGGTCGGGACCGACGCTGTGCCAAAGGTCGAGGTCGATCCCCTCGGTCGAGGGTCGGACCATCCACCGCAGCCACATGCACCACCGCTTGCACGCGGATCCATCGGCAGGATCTGGGAGGAGGTACCGGATGCCTCGGGTCGCTTGGCGCCAGTTCCCGCGCTGGCCGAGCGATGGGCCGACCTCGAGAGCACACCCGCGCAGGCGCTGCACCAGGCCGGACAGGGGGGCGCGGATGTCCCGCTCTCCTGCGGCGTCGAACCACTGCTCGAGCGAATCCACCTGGCTGTAGGCGCGATGGAGGGTCGCCGCCCACCAGACGAAGTCGGGACCACGCATCCAGCGGTAGCCGAGGTTGGCCAAGGGCGCGTCGCGTTCGAGGTCGACCGTACGTACCCAGGCCGCGGGACCGCCGTAGGCATCGGCGTGCTCGCACAGGGCGGCGATGATCGGGCGAAAGGCCGCGACCCTGCCGTAGGCCAGGCCAGCCGCGAGCAGTCCCGCCACCTCCTGATCGGCGGCGGAGGTGTACCGATGCGGAAACGCCACAGGGTCCGCGGCCAGGCGGGCCGCTGCGTCGGTCGCCGCGACCAGGGCGTCCAGGTGGGGCTTCAGGTCGACCATGGCAGCTGCTCCACGACATGCTCGGCGAACGGCAGCGCGCAGGTGAACGCCGGCGAGACGGCGTTCAGCACGTGCAGGCTTCGCTCGTCCGAGCGGAGCACGAAGTCCATCACCAGGGCGTTGGTGCGGGTGTCGACCAGCTGCGCACGAATCCCCGGCCGGCCCCAGGTGCGGAATCGGGCCGGGTCCACGCCGTCGAGGAGACGTGAGGCCTCCCGGATCAGCGCCGCACGGCGGGACTTGAGCAGCTCGTGCACCGCCAGCCGACGGAAGGACACGCTGCCAGCGAACAGGCGAGCCTGCCGCCCGACCACGTCGGCCAGCTCGCGCGCGTCGAATCCAGCGAGGCCACCGTAGTGTTCGCGCCACAAGGCCGGGAGCGCGGTCGGGCCGATCTTGCTGCGACCGTCGGGCGTGACCGTCCAGTGCACGCCGAGGAATGGCATGTCGAGATCGGGGACCGGGTAGACATGGCAGGCCAGCGGTTGGGCCTCTGTATCACCGTAGAGGTACAGCCCCTTGAACGGGAGGAGTCGGAGGTCGTGGGCCAGGCCGTGCGCGTGTGCGATCCGGTCGGCGTACATACCTGCGCAGTTCACCACCACCCCGGCGTCGATGGGCCCGTCCGTGGTCAAGGTGCGTCCGTCCCAGCCGCGCCAAGCCACACCGGTCCGCACGGTGATGCCGGCCCGGTCGGCCTCGCGGACGAGCTCCGCCACCACGGCCGACGGGTCCACCGCTGCGGTGTCCGGGCACCACAGGGCGCGAGCCTGGGTGCGCACCCGAGGCTCGATCGCCCGGGCCTCCGCCTCGCTGACCTGCTCCAGCCGAACGCCGTTTGCTGCGGCCCGGGCGAGCAACAGATCGAGCTGCGGCAGGTCGGCGGGCGCGCGCGCCACGACCAGCTTGCCGCATGCGCGCACCGGGAGCCCGCGCGCCGCGCACCACGTCACCCAGGCCGCGCGACCATCCCGGGAGAACCGTGCCTTCAGGCTGTCAGCCGTGTAGTAGAAGCCAGCGTGCAGGACGCCCGAGTTGCGCCCGGATGCATGCAGCCCGCACATGGGCTCCTTCTCGAGCACGGTCACCCGGGCATCCGCCCAGCGTCGACGGGCGGCTAGCGCCACGGTGAGGCCCACCACGCCTCCGCCGATGATCAGGAGGTCCGGGCTCATCTCGGACCCGGGAGCGGGAGGTCGGCGTCCAGCTCCACCCGCTGGTCCCGCCACCAGACCTCTGCGGCGAGCCACGTCGGCAGCCGGACCCAGTCGCGCGCGCTGCACACCATGGGCAGGCCGTCCGCCCACTCCTGGAGGGAACGGGCGAGGCCCGGCCCGATCGGCGCATGGTTCGGCAGGGCGCGAAACCGGTCCACGCGGACATCGACCACCGTGAGCAGGTCGGCGGGTCGCGGGAGTCCAGCGAACACGGCCACGGGCCCGGGTGGCGGCGGCGCGGGGAATGTCCCACGGTGCCACGGACCCGCAATCCGGCGGCCGAGGATCGCGTCTCCCCAGTGTCCATTCAGCGCGACCGTGAGGTCTGCAGGCGCGGTGGGCCGCCCCTCGCCGGCGGGCATCGGGCCGCGGGCGCACGGGAAGCGGGCATCCACGACATCGATCCGCACATCGGCCTCGACCGACCTCTGCTGGAGGCCGTCGTCGAGGACAACAGCGGTGCAGCCTTGGGCGATGAGCCGCTGTGCACCTGCGTGCCGGTCGGAACCTGAGGCTACGGGTAGTCCATAACGGGCGTACAAGGCTCCTTCATCGCCGATCGCCGCTGCTGATGCGTCGTCGTTCGACAGGCGCACCTCCGACCCCGGGCGAGCGCGACGGTGCCCTCGCACCACGACGCCCACCACATGCCCTTGGTCCTGAAGCTGTCGTGCGACCGCCCGTCCCACACTTGTCTTGCCGGACCCGCGCGCGTTCGCCGACCCGACGGCGACGACCAGGGCGTCTACTGGCCGCGGTCGTCCGCGTAGATGTCGTGCTGCGCGAACGACGGGTGCGAGCGGCATCGCCCAGGGTCGCGGCGGGCTCTCGGGTGCGGGAGGGCCAGCGAGAGCGCGGACGCACGCGGCCACCCGTGCTCCCGGATCGGGCGGCGGTAGAGGCGGTGGACGGGCGGACGTCAGTGCCTCGGCGAGGCCCGCGGGGTTCGCGGCGAAGGAGGCTCCACACGCGTGGAATGCGCCCGCATGGGACGACACCTCCTCGCCTGCGAACACAGCCACGCCCTGCAACCACGCCTCCATGGGGGAGTGTCCGCCGACCCGGGGGTCGAAGGTGCCGCCGATGAAGGCGGCGCGCGCACCGGCGAGCTCTGCTGCGAGCTCGCCCATGGTGTCCAGCAGCACCACATCCAGATCCGCGGGCACGGCGTTGGTGAGCGCAGATCGGCGGGCCCAGCGCACGCCGGCGGATCCCAGCCACGTCGCCACGCCGTCGAACCGCTCGGGGTGGCGTGGCGCGAGCAGGAGCTGTGCATCGCTGGCTGCGCTACGGACGGCGGCGAGCACCGCGGCCTCTTCACCGTCCCGAGTGCTCGCGCCGACGATGAACGGGCGGGACCACGTCAGCCGCGGGGGCGTGAGTGCTCTGGCCGCCTTCAGGTCGCCGACGACCTCAACAGGCGCGTCCTGATTCTGCGCGAACCAGTGAGCATTTTCGGCGTCGCGGGCGAGCACACGGGCGGTGCCGCGGGTCCACCATCGGACCATGCCCGCCGGCAAGCGCCGGGTGGCCGGACCCGCTGTCGCCGAGGCCCGGATCACCGGCACGCCACTCCTGGCAGCGGTGGCGGCGAGAACCGGCCACCAACCCGACTCGATGAACACCAACGCCCGCGGGCGCGCCTCCGCCCACAACGGTGCCAGCGTCCACGGGTGATCCGCCGGCAACACGGCACCGACCAGCCCCGGAATCCCCGAGGCCCGGGCCAATGCGGCGCCAGTGTCTGTCGTGGCGGTGACGAGGACGGGCGGATCGAGGTGTGCCGCGAGTCCGAGCGCGGCGCTCACCTCCCCCACCGAGCTTGCATGTATCCACACCGCGCCCGGCTGGATCGGCGGTACGTCGAGGCCGAGGCGGGCTGCAGCGTCCGCGCGCCAGCGAGGCACCGCGGCTACGGCTGCTACCCAGACGGCGAGCGGTGCCCTCATCCGTCCACCGGAGTCTGGGGGCTGCCCTGCTCTTCGACGCGGCCGTCTGCCAGCGTGACGACCCGATCCGCCGCCGCGATGAGCACTGGATCGTGCGTGGCCACGAGCACCACACGCCCGGGGGCGATTCGGCGCAGCGCCGTGGCGAGTGCGAGCGCGGTGTCGTCGTCGACCTGGTTCGTGGGCTCATCGAGCAGCAGAATGGCTGGATCGTGCACCAGGGCGCGCGCGAGGCACAGGCGCTGCCGTTCGCCGCCAGACAGCGCCCGGGCTCCCTCCTCGAGTCGGGTGTCGAGCCCGCGCCCGCTGGAGGCCAGGAAGGTCGCCTCTGCTTGGTCCAGCGCCGCGACCAGACGGGGGTCGTCCACGTCGCCGGCGAGGCACAGGTTCTCCCGAACTGTGCGCGCGAGCAGTCCCCCCTCCTGGCGAACCACCCCGATCCGCCGCCGAAGCGCCTCCAGTCCCACGGTGCGGAGGTCGAGCCCCCCCACCTGCACCACGCCGGATGTCGGATCCAGCCGCCGCGCGACGAGGCCGAGCAGGGTGCTCTTGCCCGCGCCGGAGGGCCCGGTGAGCGCGGTGATCTCGCCGACATTGGCCCGGACCGAGACACTGTGCAGCACCGTCCGCCCGCCGAGCTGCACCGTGGCTCCGCTGACCATCACATCCAGCGGGCCGCCCGGCAGCGGCAGCGGCACCTCCGGCGACGTCGGCACGACCGGGCGTTCGAGCTCGGCGGTCAGTCGGGAGTGCGCCCCAGCGGCGCGCTGCCACAGGCTCCAGGCCTCGCTGAGGTCGGCAGCGGGCTTGGCGGCGAGCGCCAGCGCGACCACAAACCCCACCAGCCCCCCGGCTGACAATGTGTCGGCCTGAACCGCAGTGCCGCCGACGCCGATCAGCGCCCCGAGCGCCGCCCCGGCCACGAGGCGGATCGCTACCCTCGGCAGCACCCGCGACACCTCCAGGCCGATCCTCCGCCGCCGCTCTTCCTCCGACGCCTCGGCGAACCGGGCCGTCTCGGACCGCTCTGCCACATGGTCCTGCACGATCGAGGCATGAGCGAGGGGGTCTTGTGCCGCCGAGAGCAGACCCGCGCGGGCCTGCCTCCAGCGACGGGCGGCGTTCCGGACCCGAGCGCCACCCCATCGGGTCGTGAGTGCTGCCACCGGGAGCACCAACGCCGCCACCGGGATCAGTACCGGTGCCAGCGCTGCCGCGGTCGCGGCCAGCCCGACCAGAGCGAGCGGGTTCCGCACCAGGCCGACCAGCGCTGGCACGGCGTAGGTGACCTCATCGGCCTCATCCGAGAGCGCAGCAAGCCGGAGGCCGGTGCCGTCGGCCGCCGGTCCGAGGCGGAGGTAGTGCTCGAACAGCTGCACCCGCAGTCTGTGCGCCACCGCCGTAGACACCCGCTTCGTGAGCGATGTGCGCGCCAACAACAGGCCGCCTTCGAAGATCGGCAGGGCGACGAGCGCCGCAGCTGCCAGGAACACCGATCCGCCATCCGCGACGAGCACCTCATCCACAGCGCCCTGCGCGACGAGCACCGTGGCCGCCGGTATGGCAGCGCTGACGGCTACGACCCCCGCGCCAACGGCGATCGCCACCCGGTGGGGGCGCAGCCGTGCAAGCAGGGCGCTCCCCTCACTCACGGTGGAGCTCCCACACATCCCACACGCCGATGATCCTCCCAGGGCGGTCCTCTCCGCGCATCCGGTGGGGGCCCCGCTTGCTGTGCGTGTCGTCGGTGCACAACGCCGTCCCGCCGGTGGCTGGCTTCACGAACACGGCGTCCATCGGAGTCGGGGGCGACCAGAGATCATACTGATCCTGGCGTCCACACCCGGCCGCCTTCGCCGCTGGGATGCCCAGATAGTAGTGGACGAAGGCCGCCTCTTGGTAGCGCTCGGTGAGGACTGGCGTGGCGTCCAAGACCCCCGGGCCGTGGGGGGCGACGCCATCCGGAAGTGCCCAGCGGCCCACGAGATCGGCGATCACCGGCCCCTCCGTGAGTCGGGTGGCCGGGTCTGTCGGGAGGCGGGTGAGCGGGTAGTGCGCATGGGCGCCCACGATGACTGATGCGACGAGGGCGAGCCAGCCGCCGAGCCATGCCGAGTCCGCCAGTCGTCCCCGGCTGCGCGCCAGCCCCAGGCCGACTCCGACCCACGCGGGTGCGGTCCAGTGGGCCTCTGGCGGTCCGCCGACGGCTGCGATGCAGAACCCCAGTACCAACGGCGCGGATGTCCACCAGGCCAGGCGGTCGGTGCGGTCTGCCGTGCCGGAGAGCACACGTCGCCCCACGGACAACAGCCAGGCCGCAGCCACGAGAGCCAGCGGTGGAGTGAGCACCCCAACCTGGCCCAAGATCTGGAGGGGGGGGCCGAGCAGCCCGGGGGCGTGCGGGCTGTACAGGCCCTCGGACAGGGGGAATCGCACAGACACCCAGTCGTGCTGCGCGTTCCAGACCAGCCATGGCAGCGGGAGGAGCAACGCGCCTGGAACGGCCCACCGGGAGCGGCTCCACTCGGTCCGACCGGCGGCCAGCAGCAGCAGCGGCACCAGCAGTCCGCCGGTGAGCTTGCACAGCGTGGCGATTCCACCCGCGATCCCGACCGTTCGCCAGCGCCCGGAGGCGGCGGCGGCAAGAGCGGCCGCCCACGCGCCGATGAGCAGCGCGTCGGGGGTGGCGAACAACGTGAGCCAGGCGAGCGGAGGAGCGGCGATCCACCACAGGATCAGGAGGGGGCGATCCGTCACATGGTTCCAGAACAAGGCAGGCGAGAGCAGCCCGATGGCGATGCTCCCCCCGCGCAGCGCGAGCTCGCTGTCACCCAGCAGCGCGCGACTCGCCGCGAGCCACCCGGCGATGGCGGGTGGCTGGTCGTAGTACCCCCAGGCGAGCTGTTGGGACCACACCCAGTAGTACGCCTCGTCCGCCAGCAATGACCACGACATCGCCGCATGGAGCTTCGCCGCGGTGACCACCGTGAGCAGCACGAGCAGAGCCAGCTCCCATCTGCGCTCGATCATCGGGGGGCCATGATGCGATCGGCGGCCTTGGCGATCGCGCGGCCTCCGTCGAGGGCGTGGATGCTGGACGACAGGGCCTGAACCTGGGCTGCGCCGGCCGGGCCGAGGAGGGCGAGTGCTGCTTCGGCGATGGCCTCCGGC
>JBLFXJ010000320.1:0-9237 GCA_047609825.1 Myxococcota bacterium | reverse complement strand
CGGCGTGGACGGCGACGGCGGCGGCGCCAGCTTCCACAACAACGAGCTGTGGTTCGCCACCGACGACGGCGCTGGCGGCACGGCGCTGTACATCGTGAGCCTGGTCAGCGGGGTCGCAGCACCCACTGGGTTCGGCCTCGACGAGCCCTCTATCGACGCCCTCGCCAGCCCCACGCCATGACCGTGCGGGGTTCGGGGTGGTCGGCGGCGGCCGGACGCGCCAAGTAGGGCGCCCGAACGGAGCGGACATGGGCTGGGCGCGAGGCACCTTCAAGGACAAGGACGTGTGGATCGAGGTCGACGCTGGCGGAGCGCCGGTGTCGGCGGCCGGACGCACCCCGATGCGGTACTCCGACAAGCCCGGCGCGAAGGTGTACCGGGCGGGCGCCTCAGGCGTGAAAGTGGAGCCCGGAGCTGAAATCCGCGAGCTCGATGCCGGGGTCTCGGCCGACGCCGCGAAGGCCGCGAAGAAGAAGTCCCGCGGGTCGGGCTTCGGCAAGGCCGGCACACGCACCAAGCAGCAGGCGGCGATGGCGGCCGACGCGGCGAAGGCGTTGCTCGCCGGTCTGCCCGACGGCACCGCCGTGGCCTACACCGACGGTGCCTGTCGTGGAAACCCCGGGCCGGCGGGCGCGGGCGCGCGGGTGGAGCTGCCGGACGGTCGCGTGGGCGAGGCGTCGAAGAGCCTCGGGCGCGGCACGAACAACGTGGGCGAGGTCACGGCCGTGGGCCTGGCGCTGGCCCTGCTCGACAATGTGGACTGGCCGGCCGACGGCCCGGTCGCCCTGCTCACCGACTCCTCCTACGCCCACGGGGTGCTGGTGAAGGGCTGGAAGGCGAAGGCGAACACCGAGCTGATCCTCGAGGTGCGGGCCGCGCTCAAGCTGCGTCCCGGCGTCGAGCTGCACTGGGTGGCGGGTCATGTGGGCATCGCTGGGAACGAACGCGCCGATGCGCTGGCCAACGCCGGCGTGCGCGGCACGACCAAGGCCGCCTGGGCCGGGGCCTGACGGTCATCGCCAGGCTGTGAAGGCAGTTGCTGACGCAGCCGACCCTCCCGGGCGCTATCGTAGGGGTGGAGGTCGGATGCGGTGGCTCTTGCTGTGCAGTCTGACGGCCTGCGGCGGCGCTGACCGCGTGCTCGGCGACACGTCCGAAGACCTTGCGGAGACCACGCCCACATCGACGGGCGGGTCCACATCGACCGGCCAGACCGGCACCGGCTCCGGCACCACCGGGTCTGGCACAGGCGGGACGACGCCTGCCGACACCGCGGTCCTGGACACCGGCGGTCAGCCTTCGCAGGCCGACATCCTCTCCATGTACTCGGTGCCCGGCCCCCTGAGCGGCCTCACCCGGCGCCTGGAGGTGGAGCTGTCACAGCCGGCCCCGATCGACGTGGACTGCACCACCGCCGACAGTCCCCAGGAGCACATCCACCTGCGCTCGCCCGCCGCGCGCTCCCATGTGGTGGACGTGGCCGGGCTGCTCGCCGACACCGAGTGGAGCTGCACCGCAGCCACCGCGTCGGACACGGCCGACATCGCCCTGCGCATCGACCCGCTGCCCGAGGACTTCCCGCAGTGGACGGTGGAGACCGACGGCACGCCCTGGGGGGCCTACACCCTCGTGCACTACTGGTCGCACAAGGACGCCAGCGTGCAGAGTCGGGCCATCGTGGTGGACCCCGAGGGCCGGCCGCGGTGGTTCCTGGATCACCTGCACCGGGCCGAGGCGGGCGTGGAGGTGAAGTGGCTCGGCGAGCAGCT
This sequence comes from Myxococcota bacterium, assembly GCA_047609825.1. Classification (GTDB taxonomy): domain Bacteria; phylum Myxococcota_A; class UBA796; order UBA796. Next base: position 7,468 of record JBLFXJ010000320.1, on the reverse strand, counting down.
GCTCATCGCTGGAGGCGGGGCGCAGGACCACGGCGTTGCGCCCACTCTGGTGAACCTCGCTGGCGAGGTGCAGTTCGCGTTCCCCGAGTTCGCAGAGGGCGGCGGGATCTGGCATCACGACGCCATCGTGCTGCCCGATGGCGCGATCCTCGGCGTGGCCACCTCCGACAACGTCGACCTCTCCGGCGCACCGTTCACCGGGCTGCGGCTCGAGGCGCGCCATCCCGACACCGGCGAGCTGACCTGGACCTGGGACAGCCAGGCGGCGGTGGACGCGGCCATCCTCCCCGGTCGCGACCCCCATGGCAACGCGATTCAGTACGTGGAAGACGACGATGGACCGTCACTGTGGGTGAGCGGAAAGTTGATCGACGGCGTGTTCCGCATCGCCTATCCGTCGGGCGAGGTGACCTGGCGCATGGGGGCAGGCGCCGACTTCGCCCTGTTCGATGCCGCGGGCGAATCGCTGGACGGCTCGGCCTGGTTCTTTGGACAGCATGCCATCGAGCGCGAGGGCGACCGGCTGCTGCTGTACGACAACGGCGTGCGGGCGCCGATCCCGGAGGAGGACCGCACCAGCCGCGCGCTGGAGCTGCAGCTCGACCTCGAGGCCCGCACGGCCACGGTGGTGTGGGAGTACACCGAGCCGTTGTGGCTCGAGCCCAACTGGGGCGACGCCGACCGGCTGCCCAACGGCAACCGCCTGCTCGGCATCGGCCACTGCTGGTCCTGCGACGGCGTGGGCGAGGGGCGCTCCCGGATCATCGAGGTGACGCCCGAGGGCCACAGCGTGTGGCGCCTCACCTTCCACGGCCGCAAGGACGCCCTGTACCGGGCCGACCGGCTCGACGGCTGCGCGCTGTTCGGCAACCGCCGATACTGCGAGGGGTGACCGCGGGGCTCAGCCGGCGGCGATGATCGCCTCGGTGCGCCGCCACAGGGTCTCGGCGAGCGCGTCGTCGTACCCGGCATCGATCGCCTTCGCCTGGGCACAGTCGGAGAAGTACTCGCCGCTGACCGTGCTCAGCTCGGGGCGGGTGGCGACGTAGCACTGCGTGGCGGCGCCCTGCTCCACGGTCTTCATCTGGGCCTTGAGGCTCTCGAACATCGCCTCGGCATTCGGCACGTGGCGGGCCAGGTTGGTGGCGATGACCCCGGGGTGCAGCGAGTTGGCGGTGCGACCGCGGCCCTCGGCGGCGAACCGGGTGGACAGCCCGCGGGCAAACAGGATGTTCGCGAGCTTGGACCGGCCATACATGCGCCACGGATCGTAGTTGTCGTCGCCGGAGAGGTTGTCGATCTCGAGGCCGCTCTCCTTGGAGTAGCGATGGGCGCCGCTGCTCAGCATCACCACCCGGCCACCGTCTTCGAGCTGGTCCACCAGGCCGGTGACAAGCGCCGCATGCCCCACGTGGTTGGTGTAGAACTGCAGCTCGTAACCGCTCTTCTGCTTCAGCTCGGGCAGCGCCATGATGCCGGCGTTGGCGATGATGCCGCGGAGCGGCCGGCCGAGGGCGGTCACCTGCTCCACGGCCTGGGCCACCGACGCGAGGTCGGACAGCTCACACGCCACGCCGGTGCCGCCGAGGGGGGCCATGGCGTCGTCGGCCTTCTCCAGGGTGCGGGCCAGGCCGATCACGTGTGCGCCGCGCAGGGCGAGCACCCGGGCCGTCTCCTGCCCGAGGCCAGAGTTGCAGCCAGTGACCAGCCAGCTGCTGCCCCTGAGGTCGAGGCCGTCCGTGACCTCCTCTGCCGTCGAGTGTGCGCCGAATGCCATGGTGGATCCCTCCGAGAGCGACAACCCTAGGCACGGGTGGCGCAGATGCCAACCGCCCCGGGCGTCACCTGAGGTCTCAGCCCTCGATGTCCAGCACCACCGGGTCGGCCCACCACCGCAGATCGTCGGTGTAGTACAACCACGCGCTGCTCGCGGGCGCCGTGTAGTGGCCCGGAACGTCGGCCGTGAGGTCGAGCGGCACGTCGATGGACTGGCTCGGCTCGAGCTGGCGGAAGTACAGCACCACCTCCCGCGGGTTGGTCTCGTAGAAGTCCACCGTGCCCGCCTTGCGCAGGTCTTCCAGCTGCCACCGCTGCGGGCTCACGCCGCCGGGCAGGCCAATGCGCGCCACCACCATCGGCTGGCCCTCGTCGGTGCGGTTCGCGATGGTCGTGGTGAGTCGCACGGTCTCGCCCATGCCCACGGTGGACTTGGCGAGGGCGGTGCGCACCTCCACCGCGGAGTCCTCGGCGGTGGCGGGCTTCACGGAGCGGAACGACACAGCCGCGGAGAAGGGCAGCGCCTCGCCGTCGTGCAGCACCTCGAGGGTGTTCGCGCCGGCGAGGAACTGCTCGCCGAAGCCGTCGATCACCAGGGCATCGCGATGGCCGGCGACGTAGCTCAGGGTCTCCACGGTATCGCCGTTCAGGCGCACCACGATGGTGCCCGGGCCGCGGGTCTTGCGGGACAGCTTGGCGTAGGTGGTCATCGCGTCGAGGGCGAGCACCGTGGCCTGGGTGGCGCCCCAGTTGCCGAACCCGCTGCGGTTGTCGTTCATCCACGAGATGGCGGACCGCACCTCGGCGCTCCGGCCGTCCTGCATCATCGCCAGCGCCGCGAGGGCGGTGGTCTCGATGTGCAGGTTGATCCCACCCGAGCGCGTGATGCTGTGGTCGGCCGAGCGGAACGCGCCGTCGGCCTCCTGCATCGCCACGAGCCGGGTCACGGCGGCGTCGAAGGCGGGGTGGCCGGCGTGGCCGAGGGTGCCGGCGGAGAGCGCCAGCAGGTAGGCATCCTTGGTCGACTCGGCGGCGGAGACCGCCCGGGCGAGCTCCTTCGGGATCTGGTCGGCGAAGCCGGCGCGGGCGAGGCTCCAGGTGATGTAGGCGTCGGTGATCTCGGGGCTGGCGCGGCCGAAGCTGTCGAGGGCCTTGCCATCGCGCTTGAACCCGCCCTTTCCGTCGCGGCGGGAGAGCAGCCACGCGGCGGTGCGGTCGATCATCCCGGAATCGACGCCGTCGTGCACGCCGCGCATGTCCATGAACTCGACCAGGCCATAGGCGGTGAGCGCCTCGTGGGGCGGGCTGGACCCGAACCATTCATAGCCCTCGTCGGGGGTCTCATATCCGGCGAGCTTGGCGTAGCCGCGGTCGAGCAGACCCTGGGCCTTGCGCACCACATCGGGTGCGGCGGCGTCGTTCTCCTCCAGGTACCGGAGCACCATCACGTTCGGGTAGTTGCTCGAGCTGGTCTGCTCGAAGCAGCCGCTGGGCTCCCGGAGCATGCCCTCCATGCCCTCGACGAGGGTGGCGACCGGGCTCGGGTACAGCGTGACGGTGGCCTGCACGGTGCCTGGCACCGCTTGTCCCAGGTCAACCGGCCACGACTGCGCGCCCTCGGCCTCGCCGGACTGCTCCCAGTGCACCGGGAAGCCGAGCGGCGACACGGTGAGCGTGCGGTCGAGCACATCGGACAGCCCCGCGGCGCTCGCCGACACGTGCACGGCGGCCGACCCCATCTTGCCGACGACCTCCACCGATACCCGGCGCGCATCCCGGGCGCCGGCGGCTAGATCCAGGGCGGTGGTGCCGCTCTCGGAGGCGCGGAGCAGGTCGCCGAAGGAGGTGTCGAGGTTCACGGCCAGGGCCCGGTCGGTCTCGTTGCTGAGCGCGATGGGTAGGTCGATGCGGTCGCCCTCGGAGACGGCCACGGGCAGCTTCACGGTGGAGGAGAACGGCAGGCTGCTCGCGAACACGGTCTCGTCGCGGCCGGCGAGCCCACCGCCTACGCCCTGGGTGGTGACCCGGAACGAGGTGATGGCGTCGGACGTGGGGAAGGTGACGGTCGCAACGCCGTTGTCGTCGGTGCGCAGGTCGCCGGCCCAGAAGATCGTGTCGCGGAAGTCGTGCCGGGGGCCCGAGTACCCGGGCTGGGGCGGGGGGGCGGCGAACACCCGGACGGGGGCGATGGCGACCTGGTTGGCGGCGCGATTCTGGTCGATGATGCCGTCCGCGTCCCAGAAGGCCTCGGCGCGCTTCGCCTTGCCCGCGATCTCCAAGCCCTGAGCCCGATCCCGGTTGCCGCGTTCGCGCAGGGCGATCTTCTCTTCGACGGGCTGTGCCTCGTCTGGCATGTCGGCGCGCTGCTCCTTGACTTGTGGCTTGGCGGCACGCGCCGCGTCCACCGGCGGCGCTGGGGGCGGCGCTCCGCCGGCCATGGGCGCGGCGCCGTTCACGACCCCCAGCATGCCGGCCACCTCGGCCTCGGCGAAGTCCATGCCTCCGCCTCCGCGCCCGAAGCCCACGTAGCCGAGGCCTTCCAGCTGGCCGATCAGGTCGTTGGGCGGCGCCATGGCCGTCTGCCAGTCGAACCGGCGCCAGCCCCGGGTGCCGAGCACGTGATCGAGGGCAGCCGCGGCATCCGGCTCGTCCAGGTCGAAATACCAGTTCGGCTCGAACAGCTCCACGTCCGGGTCCGGCAGGTCGGCCTCGAGGAACAGCCGCGTGAGCAGGTGGCCTTCCTCGTCGTCGGCGTACGACAGCAGGGTGTCGTCTACGACGGCGAGCGCGAGCGCGGCCGGTACGGGCTCACCGTCGGCGTCGGTGGTGGTCACCGTGACGGTCACGCCATCCCTGGGGGTGTAGCGTTCCTTGTCCACCTCGACCGACACCCCCAGCCTGGCTCGCCGGTTGCGGTACACCATGCGCTCGGCGAGGGGCTCGCGGCCGTCGAAGACCGTGACCACCGCCGCACCCTGGGCCCGCTGCAGCGCCGGGTCGTCGGGCTCGAGGTACACGACCGCTTCTTTCCCAGAGGGGACCTCGACCGAGGTGCCGTCGAGCAGGTTGCCTCGCAGGACGGCCTGGACGTCGACCGTGCGGGCCTCGGTGCACCGGATGCCCACGCGGATCGCGGGCAGCACGCCCTCGGGGTCGTCGAAGGTGCGCAGCACGCAGCCCTCCGCGACCGGCTTGGGAAGCTCGAAGGTGGTGGCCACTCCGGCCGGCTCGGTGATCTCCACCCGGTAGCCCCGGCCCCGCTCCGGAGTGAGCGGGAAGCGGCCGCGACCGTCGTGCAGGCTGCGGAAGGTCGCCACCTCCTGGCCCCGGTCGTCCACCACGCGTCCGGCGACATCCGCGGGCTTGCCCAGCGGGGTGCGGGCCTCGAAATACACCCGCGACGCCAGTCCGCGCACCAGATCGCCGCCCTCCGGGAACAGGTCGAGGTCCACCCGGTCCACGATGATCGGCACCGCCTTGCTCACCGACTCCACCAGGCCGCCGTCCTCCACCAGCACGGTGAGCAGGCCGTCGCCCACCTCGATGCTGTCGGGCAGGGTGAACGCCACGAGGCCCTCGCCGGCGGCGTTGGTGGTGAACCGCACGGGGTCCAGCTCGCGGCCGTCCACAGTGATGCGCGCGGTGAGCTCCCGGTCGGCCAAGGGCTCGCCGGTGGCCCGCTCGGCGGTCACATTGGCCTTCACGGTGTCGCCGGCGCCATAGGCCTTGCGCAGGAAGTCGAGCGTCTTCTTCAACCGGGGTGCTTCGAAGGTGTCGAGGAAGATCGGGCGCTCTGCGAGCACCTCGCCGTACACCAGCGCCTGGAGCACATACCGACCGCCGGGCCAGCCGGGCTGCCAGTCGATGGCGCTGTGCACCCGCTCATCCGCCGCGGTGACGCGCATCTCGTGCACCGTGGCGCCGCGCGGATCCTGGAGCCGGAGGGTGAGATCGGGGCGCGCATCCGCGGTGGACAGATCGCGATCCCGTAGGTCGAAGGCCGAGACCCACAATGTGTCGCCGTGGCGGTACAGGGGCTTGTCGGCCTGGAGCACCACCCGTCGGTGGGGGTGGGTCTCCCACGCGGTGGAGAGCTCGTCCTGGAACGCCACGAACGCCTCGCGGCGGTCGGCCCGCTCGCTGGGCGGGGGCGCTGGGGACGGCTCTGCGGTGGGTGCGGGTCCGTCGGAGGTCGGCGCGGGCGGCGGCAGGGTCTCGCTCTCGGCCGGGTCGAGGTGGGTGGCGCAGCCGAGCAGGGCGATCAACGGCAGCAGGGCGATGGGGCGCATGCGGTGTCCTCGGTCGGTGACGGGGGCCGAACGGTGTGTCGGCATCGACCTTACAGACAGATCGCGCGCCGTGTGGTTCTCCGGGTCTCACGTCACCGCGATGGCCAGCGGCGGGGTCCACGGCGCCGGGCCATGGGCCTGGCGGGGTCGGCGCGCTATCCCGCGGAAAATGGCCTTCAAACGACCGAGCATTACCGGCGTCGGCAGTTCAGGTGACTGCCCGTCAGGAGAACTCGATAATGGGAGCTATCTTCATGCTCGGCGTCATGGCCCTCATTGGGTGCGCTTCGCCCATGGAGAAGGCGGAGGCGCTCGTCACCCAGGCCGAGGCCGCCGTTGTGGCAGGCGACCCGGACGAGGCGGATCACCTCTACGTTCTGGCCTTGGAGCACGAGCCCGTCCCCAAGGCGCTGTGCGGGCGGGCCGAGTTGATGGTCGCACGGGGCGAGGTTCGGGAGGCACACCAGCTGCTGATCGCCTGCAAAGGCGAGGGATGCGATGCCAGCCGGATGAAATCGGCCAAGGCGCTGGTGGCTCAGCTCGAGCAGGCCGGGGTTCCTGAAGCCGACGTGTCGCTCTACCTGGAGGCCCAGTCCAGCGCGACCGGCGACCCGTCCTGTGGGGTGCTCACCGCCCTCGTCGCCGCGGGCCCGGAGCCCCGACCCGACATCTTGGCCGCCATCCGCAAGCAGATGCAGGACCAGGCTGTCCAGCTGAGGGGCACGCCGGAAGAGACGCTATCGGGCGTAGCGATGGCGGACGCCATGGGCCGGTCGATGGCCCATGTAGAGAGCTGCACCAAGGCCGAACGCGAGCTGGCCCGTGTGGAGTCAACGGTGAGCGGTATGCGCTCGTCGATGGGACGACCCAGCTCCCCGATGAGCGCTGCGACCGAATCCAGCAAGCGCAAGCGGGCGTTCTGGTCCGCGCTGCTGACGGCCCGACTAGACCCGCCCGAGGCGCCGCCCCAGGCTGCGGAGGAGGGTGCTCCGGAGGGGAGTGATGGCACAGCCGTAGAATAGATCTCTGCCATGATCCGGCAGGGGCCTTGTTCGGATGTCTTGTCGGGACAACCCGTCACCCCACTGGCCGAAGCCGCTCTGCCAACACCCCCGCCTCTGCCGCCCCGCCCCGCTCACCGAGCACCACCGCCGCCCGCTCCATCAACCCCGCGAACGCCGCCCGCGCGCGCGAACAGGGCCCCGGCCTCCACCAGCAGGGGCTCGGCCCCGTCCAGCCGGCGCAGCTCGCCCAAGGACCCCGCCGCCACCTCCAGCGCGCTGGCGAGGAGTGGACGAGGCCGCTCGTCGGTGCATCCCCACCATCCTACCCTCACGTCGAGCCGTCGCACACCCCGCAGCGGCGGCAAGCGCGAGGCGCGCAGTGCGGCGCCGAATCCTCCC
>JBLFXJ010000319.1:0-9260 GCA_047609825.1 Myxococcota bacterium | reverse complement strand
CGGGACCCGCGATCACCCGCGCCAGACAGTAGCGGTCCAGCGCGGCGCTCTCGTACACCACCACCTCGGCCTCCGACACATCATCGACCGTCTCGTAAGCATCTTCCTGCACATCCAGGGGAACGACTCCCGGGGTGTAGCTGGGCGCCATGCCGCTCACGTCGACCCGCAGCGTGCCCCACTCGCCCTGGCTGCTGGTGGACTGCATCACCACGAAGGTGAGGGCCGCGCCCAACACGATTCCCAAGGGGACGATCAACATCAGCAGGCGGTTGTCCACGAACCGTGACCTCCGGCGGTGGGCCCCGACGATATCGTAGGTGGATGCGCGACGCATCCGATCCGTGGGCCACCTCCGACACCACACCAGCGTTCCCGTGGGAACAATGGCTGGGTGGGGCGGAGCCATGGATGTGGGTTCTGGTCAGCCTGCAGACCGTATTCGCGGTGGCCGCCCTGCTCGGCGTGGCCTCGATCCTCCGCGAACTTCCACTCGTGTCGGCGCAGAGCGCTGTGGTTCGGGTGGGTGTACCCGCAGCGCTGCTGCTCGTGCCGAGTGCGATCAACCTGGCGCTGTCGATGGGCCGCTCGCGCCTGGCGTGGTCGCTCGCTGCACCGCACATGCCGCGGTCCACCGCGCCCGTTCGTCTGCTCCGGGTGGGGCCGCTGCTCTGGGCGTCCATGGCGCTGCTCGCCGCCCCCGGCCTGATGGGGCTCGGTGCCGCTGGCGGCGTGCTCCCGCCGGGCCTGCTCGGGTGGACCCCGTGGGTCACGCTGGTGCTCGGTGGGGTGCTGCTGCCGATCGGGGTGCTCGGCTGGGATGGCGCCCTCGCCCGGCTCCTGCCGTCCGCCGACCACGACGACCGCCTCGCGTTTGAAGCGAAGTGGGCCGGCGTGGTGAGCTGGACCGCGCACCTGTCGTGGCTCGTGGGCGCCGACCGCATGGATGAAGCCGCCCGGATCCTGGCCGTGTTCCACCGCCGCAGCCAGCTGTTCGCCCCGAGCTTCCTCATCCCCCTGGGCGAGTGGTGCATGGCCTCTGGCCGCCCCGACGCGGCCGTCGACGTGTTCTCCGGCGCGCGGGCGCTGCTGCCAGCCGACCCCCGAGCCCACGCCGGCTGGGCCGAGGCGCGCCTGCTCGCGGCGGCCGTCGACGACACGGTGCTGGTGGCCCTGGATGACGCCACGGCGCTCGCCGCGGGCTGGCGCTGGCGCTGGAACCGCCCCGGGTGGACGACAGCACTCGCCTGCCAGCGGGCATGGGCCCTGGCCACCCTCGGTCGGCACGAGGGCGCCCGCCTCGCCATCGACACCCACCGCCCGGCGCTCACCGGGCTCGGGCGCCTCCCCCGCGCCGCGGCCCACGCCGCCCTCGCCCGGGCCGAGCATGCGCTCGGTGGCGACCCAGGGCCGGATCTCGCGGCGGTCGCGAGCCTCGACCCGCGCGGCGGTGTCTCGCGACGTCTCCACGCTGCAGGCATGGGCTGAACGCCGTTACTCCACTCTCCGGGGGCTCGCCTTGGCGTCCAGCAGCGCAGCCGTGTTCGCGGTGTTGATCAACGGCGGCGCCGATCCGCAGCTGAACTACGCGAGCCACCTGGTGCACCTCCGCGAGCTCCACGCCACCCTCGTGGAGCGCGGCGTGCCGGCCGACCAGATCACGGTGTTCGCCTCGGACGGTCAGGATCGCGCGCCCGACCTGGTGGTGCGCGACGTGGCGACCGAGCCTGATGCACAGCTGCTCGAGGGCACGGCACTCGAGCGGTTCCTCCCGGTGCACCACGTGATCGACACCCACTGGCCCGAGATCGAGGTCCGGCCCGCCACCCTCGCCGCGGTGTCGGCCTGGGTGGCGGAGGATGGGCAGCGCATGGGGCCCGACGCCACCTTGGTGGTGTACGTGACCGACCACGGGCTGGCGGGAGACGACGTCGCGGATGACGCGCGGATCGCCCTGTGGCGGGAGTCGGTGGACGCGACCGGGCTAGCGGAGGTGTTCGACGGTCTCCCGGCCGACGTACGAATCGTGCTGTCCATGAGCCAGTGCTACTCCGGCGCCTTCGATCGGATCGTGCAGCAGCGCGACAACACCTGCGGGTTCTTCGCGTCGCCCGCAGAGCGGCCTTCATATGGGTGCTTTCCCGAGGGGCGCGCCCGGTACACCGGCCACGGCGCGCGGTGGATCGAGGCGCTCTCCCGCCATGATGGGCTCGACGCGGCCCACGCCGAGGTGCTGCTCACCGACCGCACGCCGGATGTGCCGCTCACCAGCTCGGCCCTCTGGCTCCGCCGTCGGGTGCTCGCAGAGGCGCAGGCGCAGGAGGTGCACGCCGAGACCCTCGTCGATCGTCTGCTGCCGGCCACCGCCACCGAGCGCGCGGATGTGCGCGCGCTCGCCGCCGCCGCGGGCGTGGAGGTGCCCCGCTCCCTCGCCGCCCTGCGCGCTCTCGCGGTTCCCATACCAAAGGCCCGGGCTCGCCTGGAGCAAGCCGCGCGCGCCTGGGACGGCGTGCTCGATGGGCTGCGGGCCGACCTGGTAGACGCATTCCTCTCGGGCAACCCCAAGCATGCGCGCAGTCTCGAGCGGCTGGACGACGGGTCGGTGGAGGGGCGCGCGCTCGCGGCGGCGCTCGTGGGGAGCTGGCTCCGGCGGGATGTGGCGGCCTGGGACCGCGTGCAGGGTCTGCAGCACCGGCGGGACACGGCCCGGCAGGCGGCGTGGCGGCTGGCCGTCCGGGAGGGATGGCTGCTCAGGATCGAGGCCGCCTATCAGAGCGCTGTGGGCGAGGTGCTCGCCGGCGACGACACCGCACTCGCGGCGTTGCGCCAGTGTGAGGCCACCGCACCTGGGGTCGCACCGGGTGCCGCCGAGCCGGAGGGGCTGCCCGCCTGGCCCCCGCTGGCGCAGGATCTGCTGGCCGCCGAGCGCACGGTGCTGCCGTGGCTCGGCCTGCAGTCCCGCCCCACCAGCGCCGCCTTCCGGGCCGAGGCAATCCTGCCGGACGGCGCCGTCACCGTGCAGACCGTGTTTCCAGGGTCGCCCGCCGCGGCTGCGAATATCGAGCCGGGGGACGTGCTACTCGGTCCACCGGACGCCCCATTCAGCGCGCCGTGGTCGCTGATCGGCTGGACCCTGACCTCGCCGCTGGACCGGGCCGTGGCCCTGGCCATCCGCCGCGGCGACCGCACCTACACCGCGCGAGTGACCTTCGCCGAGCGCCCAGAGGGTGCGCCCGCGCTCGCCACGGGGCCTGCCGCCGGACAGCGCGCGCCGGATCTCGTGCTCGGGGTCGAGGGACGGGAGCACCTGCTGTTCTTCTGGGCCACGTGGTGCGGGCCATGCAAGGCGGCGCTGCCGGAGCTGCTCGCCTGGAGCGAGCGTTCCGACGTGCCCATCGTGGCGATCACCGACGAGCCCTCCCGGCTGGTGCGACGGTGGCGTCGCGGGTGGGCCGGCCCATTCCCCGAGCGCGCCATCGCCGACCCCAGCCGCGATTCATTCCAGCGGTATGGGGTGCACGGCCGGCCGGTGTTCGTGCACGTGGGCGCCGATGGCCGCATCGTGGCACACCAACAGGGCTACAGCCTGGAGCGCGGGCTGTTCCGCGAGGCGCGGCTGCCCGGCATGGCGGGCATCGACGCCGTGCCCTGACCTCGGCGCGCGAGCAGGCGCCCACCGCTCACTGTACGATTGACTAGACCGGAGCTGCATGAACACGCACGCTACGGGTGCGGGCGGCCGCGGTTGAGGCCTGCATGTCGAGCGTTGTACAGCGGAGTGTGGCGATCAGCGCCGCGTTGTCGGTGGGATTCGCGGCCGGTCGGCTCTCGGCCCCAGCGCCGCCCCCAGCGAGTGGCGTGGTGGTTCGCGGCGCGCCGATCCTGCTCGGCGCCATCCCGCGGTCCGACATCGACGGGGTTGTCGGCCGCAACATGACCGCCGTGGAGTCGGCCTACAGCGAGGCACTGACCCAGCGACTCGACACCGCCGGCGACCTGGTGGTGAAGCTGAAAATCGGCTCGGACGGCAAGGTCGAGAACGCGAGCGTGAAGTCCAGCTCGGTCGACTGTCCCCCGTGCGAAGCTGCCGCCCTGAAGACCTTGGCCGCTTTGGCGTTCCCCGCCCCCGCGCGGGGTACCGCCATCGTGCACTACCCGTTCCACTTCTTCCCGGAATGAGCGCGATGCTCCTGGTCCTCCTCGCAGCCTCCGCCCTGGCCCAGGAGAGCCTGCCCAGCTTCCCCGACCCGTGCACGTCCATCGGCGTGGGCACTTGGTCGGTGGACCTCGGCGAGGGCGACCCCGCCCTCGCGGGTCGCAGCGCCGTGGTGTACCTGCCCACGACGGCCGCCCCCGCCGACACCCGGTCGGCTATCGTGGCGTTGCATGGCGGCAACGATACCCCGATGGGCTTCGTCGCCGACGCCGACCTCGCCCGCGCCGCCGACGCCGCCGGTGCGGTGCTGATCGCCGCGCGCGGCACCGGCGACCGCCTGTCGTGGCACGCCGGCGACGGCTGCTGCGGAGGCACGGACGCTTTGGGCGGAGACGATGTGGCCTACCTCGATGCCCTGGCCCACCTGGCGCGCACCGAGCTGTGCGCCAGCCATGTGCTCGGCATCGGGTTCAGTGCAGGCGGGATGATGGCCCACCGATGGGGCTGGGAGGGCAGCGAGGTTGACGCGGTAGTGTCGCTCGCCGGCCCACTCCTCGTGCTGGACGACACGCCCGGACCGTTGCCCGTGTGGCACCTGCATGGCAACGCCGATGCGCAGGTGCCGGAGGGCGGCCGCGAGGAGACGCTGGACGAGCGCGGCTATCCGTCGGCCGAGATGGTGGTCGAGGACGTGTGGTGCGCGCGCAACGGGTGCGATCTCGGAGCACACGCCGACACCGAGAGCGGGCGGTATTTCTGCTCCAGTTGGCCCGGCGAGGCTGACACACGCCGGTGCACGATCGACGGCCTGGACCACGCGTGGCTGCGCCCGGACCCCGAGTTCGGCCCGCTCGCCGACGCCGCAATACGCTGGTTCGACGGCCTTTGGGAGGACTGATGGAGCGCGTCCAGGGATTCGGCGGAGTGTTCGTTCGCAGCAAGGACCGGAAGGCCCTGGCGGAGTGGTACCGCGACATGCTCGGTGTGCCGATGGATCCGGCCTGGTTCGGGCACTCGTTCGCGTGGTCCGAGCAGGACCGCCCGGCCACCGCCTCGAGCGTGTTCAGCGTGTTCGCGCCCGACACCGACTACTTCGGTTCCCGCGAAAACACGTACATGATCAACTTCCGCGTGCGCGACCTCGACGCCATGTTGGCCCAGCTCCGCGCCGCCGGCGCCGATGTGTCCGACGACCTCGAGGCGAGTGACTACGGCCGGTTCAGCTGGGTGACCGACCCCGAAGGCAACCGGGTGGAGCTGTGGGAGCCGCCGGCCTGATCTGCCCGCGCGCACGCCGCCCGCTGTTCGGAGGCATCGAGCTGCGGGTGTGGCTGTGAGCCAGGCTCAGTCCGCCGCGGGCTCGGCCACCAGTCGGTAGACCATCGCGCCGAGGGCCCCGCCAGCCAGCGGTGCGACCCAGAACACCCACAGCTGCATCAGGGCCCAACCCTGCACGATCATTGCGGGGCCGGTCGACCGAGCCGGGTTGACGCTGAGGTTGGTGACCGGAATGCCGATCAGGTGGATCAGGCACAGGCACAGCCCGATGGCGATGGGCGCGAACCCAGCCGGTGCACGCGAATCGGTGGCGCCCATGATCACGAACAGGAACATCGCCGTGAGGGTGACCTCGGCGACGATGGCCGAGAGCAGCGAGTAGCCGCCGGGAGAGTGGTCTCCGAAGCCGTTGGAGGCGAAGCCGCCGAGCTCGAATCCGGGCGTGCCGCTCGCGATCACATACAGCACGCCCGACGCGAACACGGCACCCACCACCTGAACCAGCACATACGGGCCGAGGTCTTTCACATCGAACCGGCCACCCACTACAAGCCCCAGCGAAACCGCAGGGTTCAGGTGGCATCCCGAGATGTGTCCGATCGCGAAGGCCATGGTCAACACGGTGAGACCGAACGCCGCAGACACACCGAGCAATCCGATCCCAACGTCGGGGAAGCCCGCGGCGAGCACCGCACTCCCGCACCCGCCGAACACGAGCCAGAAGGTGCCGATGAACTCGGCCATCAGACGCTTGGGGAGAGGCATGTACGCTCCAGATCCAGGTTGGCGCACACGGTACACTGAGAGCGCGACCAGCAGTAGTCACGCCACTTGCAGACCGATGTCGTAGCGGCCTGACCGCTCAGATGATCTCGAAGTACCGGCGCAGCTCCCAGTCGGTGATGGCCTTGCGGAACTCCCGCTCCTCCCACTCGCGGGACGCCGCATAGTGGTCCACGAACGTGTCGCCGAACACGCTGCGCGCCATCTGCGAGCCCTTCAGCCGCTGAGCCGCATCCCACAGTGTCGTGGGCAGGGCGAGGTGGGCCGGCTGCTCCTGAGTGTAGGCGTTCCCCCGAATCTCGTCGGTGTGGGACAGCTGATGCTCGACGCCCCAGGCGCCGGAGGCGAGCACGGCGGCGAGCCCGAGGTACGGGTTCACATCCGCGGCCGCGATGCGGTACTCGATGCGCTGCGACTTAGGTGAGCCGGGGATCACGCGCAGTGCCGTGGTGCGGTTCTCCACGCCCCAGGTGGCGTTGGTGGGGGCCCAGGCGCCGGGCACCATGCGGCTGTAGCTGTTGACCGTGCCCGCCACCATGGCCAGCGCCTCCGGCATGCAGATCTGGCAACCGGCGAGGAACTGCTGCATCACGGGCGACATCCGGTGCAGGCCCGCCGGGTCGTGGAAGGCGCTGCTGCCGTCGGCGTTCACCAGCGACACGTGGGTGTGGCCGGACTGGCCCGGGTAGTCGTTCGACCACTTCGCCATGAACGTCGCCATCAAGCCGCGGCGCTCGCAAACCACCTTCACGGCGGTCTTGAACAGGGCCGCCCGGTCGGCCGCGGCCAGGGCGTCGGTCACCTCGATGGCCACCTCGAGCACGCCGGGGCCGGTCTCGGTGTGGATGCCCTCCACCGGGATGTCCATGGCCTCGCAGGTGTCCATGATGTCCGCGTACAGCTCGTGCCAGACGGAGCTGCGCAGCACCGAGTAGCCGAAGTTGCCCGGGGTGATCGGCCGCAGGTCGCGGTAGCCCTTGTCGCGCACGGAGTGCGGGGTCTCCTCGAACACGAAGAACTCGAACTCGAGCGCGGCGTTGGCGCGGTAGCCGAGGGTGCCGACGCGCTCGATGGCTCGCCGGAGCTGCGCCCGAGGTCCCACGGCCTCGGCATGGCCCGCGAACTCGCCGAGGAACAGGAGCGCGTCGCCCTCCCACGGCAGGCTGCGGCAGGTCTCGGGGAGGAGGCGGACCTCGGCGTCGGGGTAGCCGGTGTGCCAGCCGGTGACGGTGACGTTGTCGTACAGCTGGTCGTTGCTATCCCAGCCGATCACCACGTCGCAGAAGCCGAACCCATCTTCCAACGCCGAGAAGAACTTGGCACGCGACATGTACTTGCCACGGAGGATGCCGTCCATGTCGAACACGCCGACCTTGACATGCGCGAGCCCCCGCTCCTCGACGATGCGCTTCGCGTCTGCGATCGTCCGGACTTCCCTCGGATCCATGGTGGCCTCCCGGCTGGCTCGCGGTTGTACCGCCAACCCGCCCGTCAGGGCAACCGCCAGCCACCCAGGATGTCGCCACCGGGGTCTGGACGACAGGTGCTACACCTTTGCCGTTGATCTTACGGCTTGCGTCCTGACCCCGTCATGAGGCCTGGCGCGGCGGTGGTGGCGGGGGGATGGGAGCCAGCCGCGGGGGTCAGGGGAGGACGAGGGCGCCGTCGGCGGCGAAGGTGACGCCGGTGGTGGGGAAGTCGAGGCCGGCGAGCTCGGTGAGCTGGGCCCAGGCGCGGCCGGTGGGGTCGGGCTGAGGAACGGCCTCCTCATCGAGCACCAGCGGAAGCACACGCCCTCCGAGCACGACTCCGTTCGGCGCGAGCTGCACCTCGAGGATGCCCGAGGTGCCGGTGAACCCGCCCTTGGTGCCGAACTGCCGGTACCCGACCAGGTTGCCCAGGCTGTACGCGATGAGCCGCCCCTGCCACACCTCCATCGCCCGCAGCACGTGGGGACCGTGCCCGAGCACCAGGTCGGCGCCGGCCTCCACCGCGGTGCGGGCGAGCAGGCGCACGTCGCCACGGCGCTCACCCCAGGCCACCTCCACCCGGCCTGGCACTCGCCGGGCGCGGCTGCCCTCGGCGCCGCCGTGGAACGAGAACACCACCAGGTCCGCCGTGGCGTCCGCCTCGCGGATCGCCGCCACCACCTCGTTCAGGTCGTTCACGTTCAAGCAGCACTCGCCCGAGTGGGCCGCGACGACGGCCACTGTGAGCCCCGCCGCCTGCACCGACGCCACGTCGCCATACCGGCCGGAGTGGGCAATACCCGCCGCATCCAGCGCCGCCGCCGTGGACAGGATGCCCAGCTCGCCCAGGTCCATCGCGTGGTTGTTCGCGTGGCTCACCACGTCCACGCCAGCGTCGACCAGGGCCGCGGTGTAGCGGGTGGGCGTGCGGAAGGCGTAGCAGCTCGTGCTCGTGGGCCCGCACTTGGTGGACGGCAGGTCGTCGGCGATGGCGCTCTCCACGTTCACGAACGCCAGGTCCGCGGCCCGGAGCATCGGCGCGGCCGCCGCCAGCAACGCCTCCCCGTTCCCCGGCGCCGTGCGCCCCGCGAGAGAGTTGCCGAGCATGGTGTCGCCGCCCGCCGCGACCGTGAGTGCTGCGGGTCCAGACGGTCTCGCCGACACGGGCGGGTTGCCCACCGGGCCGGGCGACCACCGGGTGCGCACCGCCGCGATCTCCGCCCAGAACGCCAAGCCCCGGCGCTCCGGGTCCAGCCGACGCACCTCCCCCCACGCCGAGAGCGCGCCCTCGAAATCATGCTGCGCGTAGCAGGCCCAGCCGAGGGTCCACCACGCCTCCACATCGTCCGGCGCGAATGCCGACCGCACCGCCATCCGGTCGTACACGTCTTCGACGGAGAGCCCGTCGAATGCCTTGAACGCGTCCCCGATGGCCGAGCCCGCCAGCGCCATCGTGGTCAGCAGCAGCAGCATTGCGCCCCCTGGCTCACGGCCGGATGAGCAACTCCTGGTACGGCGCCCAGGTGTTGCCGAGGTAGCCGCCCGCGCCCGTGCCCTCCGGCGCGTCGTCGCCC
>JBLFXJ010000318.1:0-9286 GCA_047609825.1 Myxococcota bacterium | reverse complement strand
CCGGCGGCGACCCCGACCCGCCCTACCGAGGCGCCCGCGACCTCGCCGACGCCAAGGGGCTGACCGAGCTGGCGGTCCGGGCGCGCGCCCTGTTGGGTGGGGTCGCCGACATCACCGCCGACTTCGACGCGGCGGAGGAGCAATACGTCGAGGCGCTCGCGTTGATCCCGCCCGATCGGCGCGAGGCCCGCGCGATGATGGTCGGCAACCTCGCCACCGCCTACCTCGGGCGCCGGCAGCTCGACGCAGCCCACGCGGCGTTCACGCGCAGCCTGGCCAGCATGGCAGACCTGGACAACCGGCTGATGATGCTGGGCAACCTCGGCAACATCGCCGTCGCCCAGGGGCGCCCCGACGACGCCATCGCCGACTACGACCGCGCGCTGGAGCTGTGCGCAGTGGTCGGCAACCAACGCCAGTCTACGATCTGGCTCGGCAACCTCGCCACGGCCCACCGCGCGGCGGGCCGGACCGATCTGGCGGAGGACAACTACCGCCGTGCGCTGGACGTGCTGCGGTCGGTCGGCGACCTGCGCACCGAGGGCCTGGTGATCAGCAACCTGTCCACGCTGATGCAGGCGGACGGCCGGCTGGACGAGGCGCGGGTGCTCATGGAGCGGGCGCTCGCGGTGCACCGCGAGGTCGGCGCCCAGCGCTCGGTGGGGATCACCCTCGCAAACCTCGCGATGCTCCTCAAGGGCGAGGGGCGGCGTACCGAGGCCCGAGAGCTGTTGAGCGAGGCGCTGGCCATCCAGGAGCACGTCGGGGACCGCCAGCGCGTCGCTGTGGTCCGCGCCAGCCTGGCGCAGCTCGACGTGGAGGACGGCGACGTCGCGGGCGGGCTGGCCGTGCTGGAGGCGATCGTGCCCGGGCTCGAGCGGACCTACCACGCGGCCTGGCTCCACGGGCTCGGACTGCTCGCCGAGGCCCGCGCGCTCGCGGGGGACAGGGACGGAGCGCGAGAGGCCCTGGCCCGGGTCGCGGCGGAGACCTCGGGCCGGTCGGGCGCAGCGCGGGTCTCCGTGCTCGCCGTGGACGCCCGGATCCGCCACGTGCTCGGCGACCACGCCGTCGCCCGGGACGCCCTGGAGCGCGCCGAGCAGGAGGCGTCCGCGATCGGTCTGCACCCTGCGTCCTCGGCAGCGCGGGAGCTCGCGCGGGCCCAGGCCGCGATCACCGACGGCGCGCCGTAGTCGCCGGGTGGGCTCCGCAGTTCGCGGTGCCATGGTCGCGACGCGACCTCAGCGAAGCCCCCCAGCCGCCTCGAGCACCGCACGCTCGGCTGCCCTGGACACCGGCCCGTCGCAGCCGGACGCTCCGAGGTGGGCGTCCACCTCCTCGACCGCATCCAGGACCTCGTCGAGGATGCGTTGCCGGTCACGCCGCCGGATGCCCACGTCGTCTCCGATCCGCTCGAAGTGGGCCACCCCCAACCCCCGGGTCGCGCATCGCACACCTCTGCGACCGGACACAACACTGACACCGCGAACGACGTTCACTCAGACTACGCTGAGGTCTTCCTCCCCAGGATGGCCCATGTACCAGCGCAGGCCCGCCGCCCCCCCGTCCGTCGACGCGGCCTCAGCGGTGACCCACCGTCCGAAGACCTCCGACATCAGCAACCAAGACGCCCAGGCTGGCCTGGAGATGCAGACCAGCGAGCCGAGCTTCCTGCTGTCCCTCGACGCCGGGATCCTGCCCCCGGCCGTCATCCCGCCAGGCGGCCCCCCAACCCTGTTCCTGAAGTTCATGACCACCGCCCCCACCCAGGGCGCCATCGTGGACCTCGACAGCGGCGGCGTGCTCGCACCCGACACCCAGTGGGTGCAGGTCAGCGCCGGCGCAACGCTGTGGCTCGACGTGGGGTCGCTGTCCGACAAGGACCGTGATCAGGTGATGGACTGGCTCGTCGCCGCACGCGGGACCCTCACCTTGGACGGCCGCACCCTGGTGCTCGGCGAGCCGATCGAGGCGCTCGGGTTCGGCGCCGACACCGAAGATCCCCAGGCCGTGCTCGACGCCGCGAACCAGCGGGTGAACGAAGACATGGACGTGTGGGCCTTCCTCAATGGCGGGTCGAGCGCCCTCACGCCCGACGAGGCCGACCGCGACGGGTGGACGCCGAAGCAGGACAAGCCGGGCGCCTGGTACAACGGCTACCAGATCGTGGACGGCGAGGTGGTGCCGCACCAGTCCGACTTCGACCCGATGAAGGGCAAAGAGGGCGGCGAGGCGCCAGACCTCGACCTCGATGGGCTGAAGGCGCTGATCATGCGCTCGATGGACGTGGGCGGGGTGCGGGACGCGCTCGGCGACAACCATGATGTGTTCGTGCAGGCGCTGCGCGAGCGGTTCGGCGCCGAGAATCCGCTCGGCGAGTCCGGATTCGCCGGCCTGTGTGACGAGCTGTGGACCTACCTGCAGACCGGCGCGGGCATCGACGGCAACGTGGACATCGGCCGCCTGCAGGCCATCGTGCGCGCGCTCAGCCCCGACACCAAGGCCACCGCCGACACGAACACGCCGTTCGAAGGCGAGGAGTTCACGCCAGCCGGCAGCGAGGTGGCCCTGAAGCGCGGCGACGGCGTGTTCGGCCGCGCCACCATGATGTCGCTGATGCACCTGTTCGGGGAGTTCAGCCGCACCGTGCGCCTGCCGCCGAAGGTGGGGCTCGTGCCGGATGCCGCGTTCAATGACTCCGACCACATCGTGCGCGACCGCAGCGGCAGCATGATGGGCAACATCTCGACCCCCGGCGGCAAGTGGCCGAAGGTGGAGTCCGCGGTCGACCAGAGCCAAGGCTGGACCCCGGGCGTCGACGGCATCGACACGCGCACCGTGGGCAGCTTCGACCACAACGACGTGACGGTAGGCACCACCAGCGTGACCGACATGGAAGACGCGCTGAAGCGTGCCTACACGAAGCTGTACCCGAAGGACGAGCGCAAGGACCAGAAGGCCTTCGCCGGGTTGTTCGCCTTGAAGCGCGGCGACATCTTCGACAGCGCGGGGCTGAACGCGGCCAGCCTGATGCGCCAGCTCGGCGACGGCACCCGGGCCGGGTTCGGGGCGGCCGGGGAGAGCCCGCTGAAGGCGATGCTGCTCGTGCTGATGAACCCGGGCCTGCTGCCGGTGGGCAACCCCCTGCGCACGCGGCTGGAGCTCGGGAAGAACGACCCGAACACCGACCCGGTGCGGCTGAACGGAATCGCCGACGAGCCGGAGCAGAGCCTGGAGTACCTGCAGCTGGTCAAGGCGCTCGCGGATGCGCTCGGCGTGGACGCGCGCCTCATCTTCGTACCCACCCGCAAGGCTGACTACGACGTGGACCCGGTGGGCAACCTGCTGTTCGTCGACCTCGACGACATCGTGATCAACGCCGACGCCACCGCCACCGTCACCTACACCCAGGGCGGCTCCGAGCGCACCGAGCCCATCGGCATCGAGCACGGAGGCGTGGAGGGCGACCCCGGGCGGTTCAAGGGGGCCAGCCTGGAGCTCAGCGCGCTCCAGCGCATCGAAGGGATCATGGAGTAGCAAGCAGACGACACACCCGTGAAGCGACGTGGGTTACCCTAGGGAATGCTGTTGTCGTTGTTGTTGGCCGCTGCGCTCGCCTTGCCCCCCAGTGCATCACTGGCCGATCAGTGCGCGTATGGAGACCAGGCCGCCTGCGACGGCAGCACCCCGCTGCCGCTGCCCGATCTCCGCGCAGCCTGTGAGGCGGGCGACACTGAGGCCTGCCTCACCGCCGTCGTGCGCCTGCGACACCCCCCGCTCGACGGGCGAGACGATTCATGGGCGTTCGCTCAGGCCACCGCCGCCTGCGAGGCGGATGAGCCCCGCGGCTGCCTGAACGCGGCGTGGCTCCACCGGGAGGGACGGGCGACACCGGGAGACCTGAACCAGTCCTTCTCCCTATACTCTCAGGCCTGTTCAGCCGGGGCCCTGCTCGGGTGTTGCGAGGTGGCCGGAGCCCAGCGCTGGGGTCAGGGCACCCCGCTGAACCCCGCGGCCTCGGTCGCCACCTACCAGGCCGCGTGTGAGGCCGGGGCTGCGTGCGGCTGCTCCGGGGTGGCCAGGCGGCAGAACGAGGGGCGCGGCCTTCCCCGGTCCCCCGACGGCGCGCTCGCGACCTGGGAGGGGCAATGCGCCGCCGGTCGGCCGGAGAGCTGCGCCCTGATCGGGAACCGGCTCGCGAGCTCGGAGGATGAAGCCGAGGCCGAGCGGGGCCACATGCTGTGGGCGTCTGCCTGCGACGGCGGGGTGAACTGGGCCTGCCAGAAGGGGCTCGAGGATGACGACCTCGAGGGCCACCGCAGCCTGTGTGACGCGGGCTACGCGCCGGCCTGCACCGCCCTCGGCGCCGCCCTCGAGAGCGACCACCCCGACGAGAGCCTCGCCCTGCGCCAGCAAGCCTGCGACATGGGCCACGCCTCGGGGTGCGTCCGAGCCGGCGTGTACCTGGGAGAGCAGAGCCCCGAGGAGGGTCCGGTCGATCCGCGCACCCTGGAGCTGTATGCGCGTGCGGCCTCCATGGGAGACCTCGCCGCAGCGCTGTACCTGGGCCGGCGGTACCGCAATGGCGATGGTGTGGAGGCAGACGCCGCGACCGCCACGGCCTGGCTCGAGCCGGCATGCGCCCGGGAGCGGATCGACGCGTGCCTGGAGCTGGCGCGCATGCACCGGGATGGCGACCTGGACCCGCCGACGGTCGCCGCCGGCGCCGCGCGACTCGCAGCGCCCTGTGACGCCGGCAACATGTACGCCTGCGAGCGATGGGGGCGGTTCCTCACGCCGTCCCGCAGCGACCCGGGCTTCGGCGACCCTGACGGCTTCGACCCCGCCGCCACCGACGCCCTCCGCCGGGCCTGCGATGCTGACCGATCCGAGGCCTGCTTCGCCCTGGCCATCCGACTCCACCTGCCCGCCTTCGGTGCCTTCGATGAGGCCGGCGCGTTCGATGCGGCTCGCAAGGCCTGCGACGCGGATCACGCGGCAGCCTGCGACCACGTGGCATGGCACTGGGACCACGGCACCACCGAGGTGGACCGCGAGGCTGCGGCGGCCGCCCTCAGCAAGGCCTGCGACCTGGGCCGCACCGGCGCGTGCAAGCACCTGGAGCTCCGTCCCGCTCTGTTGCTGTTGGATGCGTGGGTGCCACAATGGCGATGAGCCGACCCGCCTACGAGGTGCTGTCCGGGTTCAGCCTGCTCCTGCTGTTCGCGCCGCTCGCCTTCATCGGGTTGTTCGCGGCCGGGATCGCCATGTTCCTCGTCGCCGGGCTCGAGCTGCTCGGCGACGCCGACTGGCTGCTGGGTGGCAGCCTCGACAGCGTGCGGCTGCTCTACGACCCTGGCCTGGACTTCGACGTGGAGGACTTCGCCAGCGATCCCGTGTTGGCCCAGGAGAGGGTGATGGCCCTCGTGGCGAGCTCCCCGCTCGCGTTGTTCGTGTCGGCCTGGGTCCAGAACCTCGCCATGGTCGGGGCCGCCGCCGGACTGCTCTTCGTCGAGCTCCCGGTGCGCCGCTGGGTCGCCCAGCCGGCCGCGCCGTGGTCCACCGTGTGGCGGGAGGGGTTGGCCGTTCGGGCCGCCCCCCGCCGGTTGGTTGTTACCGGCCTCGCAGCTGGGCTCACCGTGATGTGGTTGCCCTCGTTCCTGGTCCAGTTCGTCGACACCTACATCATGAGCCTGGACGACAGCTCCGCTGCCATGCTCGGCGACGCCATCGCGGGGGCCGGTCCGTGGACGTTGGCGTTCGGCGCCTTCACCATCGCCCTGCTGGTGCCGCTGATGGAGGAGCTGCTGTTCCGGGGGTTCCTGTGGAGCCTGATGGAGCGGTGGGCCCCGCCGGTCGTGCCGCTGATCGTGACCACGGTGGTGTTCGCGCTGTTCCACGTGAGCTCGGCCCACATCCTCGGCGTGCTGTTGATCGGGTTCGTCGCCGGCTGGCTGCGCATGCACTCCGGGTCGGTGTGGCCATCCGTGGCCCTGCACGTGGTGAACAACGGGCTGGCGGTCGGGCTGATGCTGCTCGGGAGCGAGTCCTCCGAAGAGCCGAGCCTGCTGGTGCTCGCCGGGCCCGCCTTCGCCGGCGGGCTGGCGACCCTCGGATTGATCGTGCTCACGTGGAAGTGGCGGAAGACCATCGCTTCTCGCTGAGCAACGAGACGGCGGGGAGCACAGGCACGTCATGTCTGGCTCTGGAGCGTGGTGGGAAGTTCCACCGGCGTCTGGTCCAGGTCGGTCGATTCCAGCGAGAAGTCCGCATCGGTACCACCCCCAAGAATGAGGGGTAAACTCCCGATGCGGAGCTTCGAGCGGCTGACCGTGGGAGATTCGACCGACGGGAGGCGACGGAGGCCGAGTCAAAGCTCAGGTCCCCTGGGCTAGACTCTCGGCCGACCGAGCCGACCAAGCGTCGACTTGACGGTAGATTCGCCTGGCGGTCCGCGGTCGCTGCGGCGGTCGCCCGGCCGACGCTCCACCGCCATGCTAGCGTGCGCCATGCGTTGCCTGGCGTGGGTCCTCGTCGCCCTGGTGCTCAGCGGTTGCACTCGGCGCGCCTACCCGGCCGTGTCGTTCGTGCCGCGGGGAACACCAGGTCGATCCGTCGATCTGGAGCTCGGAGCGGCGGCCCGGCTGTCGTGGAAACTGCTCGTGGCCGTGAACGAGCGCGATCCCTCGGTGCTGTACGAGATCCGGCTCGACCCCTCCGTCGACTGGCAGAGCGTGGCCAGCGCCGACCCCATCGACCTGTTCTCCTGGGAGGACCCCTCAGCCGCTTGTCCGCAAGAGGGGCCGAGCGCCGTCCGGTGCCGATACCGGGGCTACCGGGCCAACGTGCCGCTGGAGCCGCGGCCCGTCACCTGGCTGCCGGGCGCGGACGGCAAGGTCGTCCTGCCCCACCACATCGAAGACCTCGCAGCCCTGCCGTGCCAGGCGGGAACCTGCGTGCTCGGGGTCACCGAGTTCACCACCATCGGCCGCCTCACCAAGTTCCGCGAGGACCAGGTGGCGCGTGGCCGCGAGGAGACCGAGCGGCTGTTCGCCTTGGAGCGCGGCGACGATGGCTGGACCGAGGTGCGATTGCCCGCGATCGAGCGCATGCGGCAGAAGCTGTCGGACTGGGGCCGGGCCAGCTGCGAAGACGACATGGTGGTGGAGGGCCTGGCGGTCGACCCCATCGGCAAGGATGTCTACGTCGGGATCCGACGGTGTGACGGGTGGAGCCAGAAGGTTCTCCGCTTCGACCTGGAGGCCGAAAGAGAGGGTCGCACCGTGGGCTTCGAGGTTGTGGCCGACGGCATCCGCGACCGATTCGGGCAGTCGGTGGCCGGCCCCACCGAGGGGCTGTCGAGCCTGGACTGGGCCCACGGAACCCTGTGGGCCACCACCTCGTGGGACGACTGGGGCAGCTCCCACGAGCCCGTGTTCGGCTCGCGCCTGCTGGTGCTCGACGGCGACAGCCTGACGCCGGTGCCGCTCCCCGAGACGATCCGCGACCGGGCCGACGCGTTGGTGGTGCTGCCGTCGTCCCGCGCCAAGCCCACGGCCAACCCCCGGGAGCTGTTCCCCGAGGTGCACGCGCTGCTGTTCTTCGACAATGACCGACGCAGCAGCATGCGCAACGCCACGCTGGTGCACGCACTGACCCCGCGGCCGCCCGACGGCACGCCCATCGCTCTCCGCACCCTGGGTCCGTCGGCCCTGGGCACGGATCCGGTAGGCCTCAACGGGTTCGACTTTCGCTGGTTCCTGCGGGATCACCGGCTGGGCACCCTCACCGCGGTCGCCGACCGGACGGGGGGCGAGACCGGCGGCTGGACCGCAGCGCTCGGCGGCCTGTGGCAGGTGCGGCTGGGCAAGCTGGCCCGGTCCACCCGTCCGGTGCTCGGCAAGGCGGTGGGCCACAACCGGCAGGCCATCGCGCTCACCGACTATGCGCCGGTGGAGGAGCTGGGGTTCACGGGCTACCGCGCGGTGCTCTCGGTGGTGCCCCGGGAGCGGACGGGGGGCGAGCGTAGCATCGCGTCGGTGATGCAGTCCCACGCGGCCAGCTACGAGGTCGAGGTCGATCTGCCCGAGCTTCCCGCCGGAACCGGGCTTGTGCTGCAGGGGGTGACCTTCGACACCGCCCCGCGGGCCAGCGGAGGCATCTGCCTGTCGGCGGTCGATGTAGGCGTTCGCTGGGCAGATCCAACGACACCTGGACCGGCCGTGCTGCGCGCCATGCTGCTCGGCGGGCTGTGCAATGACTTCAATGCCCAGACCGCCGAGGAGCACCATGGGCTCACCACCGAGCCCAAGGCTGGCGTGCGGGTTGTGCTCTACTTCGCCACCGTCGAGGGGGCGGATGCGAAGACCGGCTCGCTGACCACGGCGCAGCGCGACCGCCCCGGGGACCGCCAAGGCATGGGCTCGGTGCACCGTGTCGGCGGCGACGGTCCGCTCCCCGAGGTCGCCCCGTATGACCACCGCAAGGCCCCAGACCGGGTGGGGAACTACGGTGCCAAGGACAACCTGGCCTGCCTGCGGGTGGACGGCGACCGGGCCGAGGCGCTCGTACCGCCCACGCACCGCCACTTCGAGCCCGCCCAGTCCGAGTGGCGGGTGGCCTCCACCGGCACGCTTCCCGAAGGCCGCGGGACCGGGAGGGGCGGCAGCCTGTCGGGCTTCGCGTTCGGCCTCGACCTGCGCAGCTTCGACCCCGACGCGCCGGACGCCACGTGGGATGACGTGTCCGAGCTCACCGCGCGCTCCCAGAATGTCTACCTGTACCGGTACTTGCTTCGGGCGTGGGCCGAGCAGGGGCTGTTCGTCGAGGGGGGCATGTCCCACGGCGTGCACCGGGCCGGGCCGGGCAAGGACAACGCGCTGCCGACGGCGATGCTGCTGCGCACCGACTTCACCTGGTGGGACGGGCTGTCCGCAGAGCCCATCGACCGCGACCTCACCGAGCCCGTGGGCCGCTTCGACCCGAACCTGCAGCCCGAAGACGGCTTCCTGCGCTGGGCACCCACCCGGGCTCGAGACGAGGAGTTGTCGTGCTTGGAGCGCTGATCCTCGGGGCGGGCCTGGCCACCGCACAGCAGGCGCCGGAGGTGGAGTGGGAGCCGATCGCACTGGTCCGTCCCCGGTTCAGCTCGGGCTACACCGAGGGCCTCGCCCTGGGCTTTCACGACGACCGGGCGGTGACCCACCGGGCGCGGCTGGGCCTGCAGATGCGCCGCGCCGACGTTGAGGCGCGGGTGGTGGCGCAGCGGGCGAGCGGGTGGGAGCTC
>JBLFXJ010000317.1:0-9313 GCA_047609825.1 Myxococcota bacterium | reverse complement strand
GATGACCACATCGATCTGGCCGTACGCATCGGAGCCTTGCCCGATTCCTCCCTGGTGGTGCGGAAGCTGGCCGAGATGGGCGGTTGGATGGTGGCCAGCCCTGGGTATCTGGCGAAGCACGGCTGCCCCGCCCACCCCAGCGAGCTGGCAGACCATTCGAATATGATCTACGGCCACCGCCGGGATGCCGTCACGCTGTCTTTCGACCGCGGCGCTGGGCCACTCGATGTGGCGCTGCCCAGCCGCTGCGTTGCGAACAGCGTCGAGCTGGTCAGGCAGGTCACCCTCGGCGGCCTGGTCATCGGGATTCTTCCGCCCGTGCTCGCGTATGCGGATGTGGCCGCCGGCCGGCTCGTTCGGGTGCTGCCGGAGTGGAACATCGGGTCGATGCCGATCTACGTCGCCTACCCGAGCCGGCGCCACCTGGCGCAGAAGGTGCGGGCGTTCGTGGACTTGCTTGTCGACCAGGTCACGTCGGAGGCCGTTCGCGGGGAGGGACCGGCGTGAGCGGCGGTTCATGACTGGCCATCAGGGGCCTCGATACCTGGTAGATCGTGGCATGACCACGCCACACACGCCCGAGAACTGGGGCGCCGCCAGCCGGGCCTACGCAGAACAGGCCCCGCGGATGATGGGCTCCCTTGCCGAGGCGCTGATCGAGCGGCTGGATCGGGGGCCAGACCACGATGCGCTCGAGGTCGCAGCGGGCACGGGCGCGCTGACCCTCAGGCTCGCGCCCCGGGTGAGGTCACTCCTCGCCACCGACTTCGCGCCAGGGATGATCGAGGTCCTGCAGGAGCGTCTCGCCGCCGCCGGTGTGGCCGGGGTGACCTGCGAGGTGATGAACGGGCAGGCCCTCGCGTGTGCAGACGCCAGCTTCGACCCGGCCGCCTGCAGCTTCGGGGTCATGCTCTTCCCAGACCGCGCGAAGGGCTTCTCCGAGCTGCACCGGGTGCTCCGCCCCGGGGGCCGCGTTGCGGTGAGCGGCTGGGCAGGCCCGCCCGAGTTCGACGCGTTCCGGATCTTCCTGACTGCGCTCACCATCGCGTTCCCCGACATGCCCGCTCCCCCCGGTCCACCGCGGGTGTTCAGCCTGGCAGATCCCGCTTCCTTCGCCGCGCAGATGGAGGCGGCCGGGTTCACCGAGATTCGGATCGACAAGGTGAGTGGTGCTGTTCGATCGCGTAGGCGAGAGCGGGAAAGACCGCCTCAGGAGAGCGCTCGCACAGGTTGTCGAGGCCCGCTTCGGCACAGGGCCCATCCGCCTGAACAACACGGCCACCAGCGGCTACGGCGTCGCGGGCTGAGGGGGCGCTCTACCCGGCCGTCATGGCAGCGTACACGGCACTCGCCAGCAAGTAGGCGATGATGGCGTACGACGGACCGGTGGCGAAGAACACGCGCTTGGACTGGGTCTTCGACAGGTTCCTTCCGAGCAGTGCGGGGTAGATGGCCCGCAGGATTGTGTACGCCACGCCGAGCCACGCGGCGTGGGTCGGCGAGACGAACACCGCGTGCATCCACATCGACGCCAAGAACGGCACCATCTGCTCCTGCGTGTTGATCACCGCGCGGTCCGCGGCGAGCATTCGGCCATCCTGACCGAAGTAGCGGTCGAACTCCTCGCCCCTGGCGGCGTACTCATCCCGCAGCGCGTATTTCGTCCCCCGCTGCAGTCCGAGCAGCAAGCTGTACCAGAGGCAGAAATACAGGGCGGTGGCCGCGATCGGGCCCCTGTACAGGGCGAGGTCTGTGGCGAGGCTCATGGATCGCTCGGGGTTGGAGGCGGTGTACGCGCAGGTTCGGCCGTGTGGACACGAGGGTACCACCACCCGCTTGCAACCGGCTCAGCGCGCCCCAAGCCCTTCGCCGGGCTTGCTGAAGGCCGCGCGCAGTGCCTGCAGAGTCCGGCGTTCATCACCACGGATCCGGTAGTCCTCCGCCTGGTCGATCCACCGCACCACGTGATCTTCATCCAGCAGCAGGGTGGTGGGGATGGCCATCTGCTTGAATCCCACGGGCCAGCCGAGCGGGAACCTCATGCCGCCGATCAGGAACGTCTTGAACTCGAGCCCACCTTCGTGCAGGGGGCCGAACGACCGGATGACCGACAGGTCTGGGTCGGACAGCAGGGTGAAGCGCAGGCCGTCGCGAACCCGGTGGGCCGCGGCCTGTGCGGGTGTGTCCTTGCTCAAGGCGACCACGGTGATGCCGTACTCGTCCAGCAGGGGTGTCATTCGGTCGAACCGCCGCAACTCGGCGGAGCAATACGGTCACCAGCTGCCACGGAAGAACTTCACCATCACCCGCTGGCGCTTCAGGTTCGCCAGGTCGAAGGGGGCGCCGGTGTGGTCGGTCGTGGCGAGCTCTGGCATGGGCTGGCCCACCACCGCTGTCAGCTGCCCGGCCGGCATCTTTCGCAACGTGAGCAGCCACAGGATCAGGCCGCCCACCGCAAGGTCGAGCGACAGCAGCGTGCCGATCGCGGCGGACGGCTCCAGCGCCATCGCCGCGACCGTGAGTGTCAGGCCGGCGAGGATGGCGGCAGCAATGGGTCCGACCGCGACGGGCACCTTCTCCGCGTTGATCACGGCAAGGTACCACACGATCACGCCCTGGGTAAGCAGGGTTCCGAGGATCGCGAAGGCCATGGGCATGGTGCTCCGGGGCGCGTTGGGGATGGGGTCTATTTCTTCGCAGCAGCGGCGACCTCGGCTGCCTCGGCTCCCTGAGACGGCTCGCGACACCGTACCTCGGCGTGCCACCGTCCTCTGTTCGAGGCAGGATCTGGTAAGCGGGAATTGCGTCAGCCCGGCCGGGTCCAGGCCCGAGTCAAGGGCCGGCCCGATCTGCGCAGGTATCCTGCGCTACACTCGGGCCGGTTCGTAGACGAGCAGACTGGACCCCAACCGAAGGTCAGAATGGCGACATCGGGCTCGGCGTGGAGGGTCCGGTGTTTCGCCAACCGTCCCACGCGACCATAGGCCCCCCGTCCGCGACCGCCCCACAAAAGACCCGGAGCCCCATGGACCTCTCGGCCCCCCTCTCCGACTTCATGGCGTCTGGAGGCGATCAACGCCAGGTCGCCGACCCCGCGACCGGCCTCACGCGGTACCGCACCACCCTCGCGCCCCGCATCGGCATCGGGCTCGGCTCATGCACCGCATCCTGGCCAGGCCCCCGCGCGTGGCATGCGATGGAGCGGACCCTCGAGCGCTGGCGGGAGGCTCCGGATGCCCTCGAGGTCGTGGCGGCCGAGGCCCTGTCGGTGCGGCTCCGGCTGCGGGCGGTGCTCGAACTCGCGACCTCCGGCAACACGGTGCTGCTGCCATCGGGCACCGACGCGATCTACCTGGTCTCGGCCCTCGCGATGGAGGGCGTCGCGCGCGTGCACCACGTGGTGGTCGGCGCCAGCGAGCTCGGCGGCGGCACCTTCCCGGCCTCGCGCGGAATGGCGTTCTCCCCGCGGGTTCCGTTCCCGCTGCCCGGCGGCTCGCCGTCTGCGGGAGAGCCGGTGGAGGGGCTGTACCGGCGCACCTCGGCCACGCCGGTCTACCTGCGCGGCGCCGACGGGGAGTGCCTCGACATCGACGTCGTGGACCGCGAGGTGACCGAGGTCGCCTTGCGCGCGGCCGAGGACGGATCACGGGTGGTGGTGCACCTGGTCGCGCACAGCAAGACCGGCCTCCGCGCCCCCTCGGTGGAGGCGATGGTGGCGCTGCGGGAGCGCCTGGGGGATCAGCTGGTGGTGCTGGTCGATGCGGCCCAGGGGCGGATCGCACCCAGCGACGCCCGCCACGCGATCGAGATGGGCTTCATGGTGCTGTGGACGGGCTCCAAGTTCTACAGCGGGCCCCCGTTCAGCGCCGCGCTGCTCCTGCCCGAGCGGTTCTCGGCCGACCCTGGGGCTCTGCCTGCCGGCATCTCCCAGTGGCTCACCGCCGCCGACCTGCCCACGGAGTGGACGGAGGCGCGGGCCAGCCTGCGCTCGCCCGCGAACCCGGGCCTGGTGCTGCGCTGGGTCGGCGCGCTCGCCGAGACCGAGGCCTACCACGCCATCCCCGAGGACCGGCGGAGCCGCGTGTACTACACCTTCGCGGGCGCCGTGCAGGAGGTCTTCGGGCCCAGCCACCGCGTGGTGATCGACCTGCCCATGGCGCCGCAGCATCGGCTGGCCGCCGGGCTGGGCGCATTCCCGACCGTGTTCGGGTTCCGCGTCCACGATGACGACGGACCCCTCGACGCCACCCGACTCAAGCGGCTCCATGCGCTGCTGGACACCGATCTATCCTACGAGGGCGCGGCGCTGGGCGGGCGGTTCCACCTGGGCCAGCCGGTCTCGCTGGGGCCTCCGGGGGAGGGGGTCGAGGCCGTGCTTCGCGTGGCCCTCGGCGCTCGCATGGTGACCGATCTCGCGGGAGAGGATGACGGCGGTGCGGCCTGGCTCCGGCTGAACCTGCAGGCCATCCGGCGCAAGACCGAGGCCCTCATCGACGCCGATCTGCTCGTCGACGGTGGGTCGGAGTGAGCCTCCGCATCGCGCTGGACGAGGTCGAGGCGCTGGTGGGAGCCTTGCGACGCGCGGGCACGTGGTCCGACGCGAGCAAGGCCGCGCAGGTGGTCGACCTGCGGCGCATGCACCACCGGGTCGATGAGCTCGTGGACGCCTTCCCCAGTGACACCCTGCACGCGGTCGCGATCAAGGCGATGCCCTTGGTGGCGGTGCTCGAGCGCCTGGTGGCCCAGGGCGTCGGCCTCGAGGCGGCCTCGTGGGAGGAGGTGGCCCTGGCTCGGGCGGCAGGATGCCCGGGAGAACGCATCGTGTTCGACGGGCCTGCGAAGACCGACGCCGAGCTGCGCCAGGCCCTGGATCTGGGGTGCTGGCTCAACGCCGACCACCCCCGTGAGCTGGAGCGGCTGGCGGAGGCGGGGGCCCCCGGTGATGCCCGCGTCGGCATCCGGGTCAACCCGGGCATCGGTGCCGGCAGCATCGGGTTCACCAGCACCGTGGCCCGGGGCAGCAAGTTCGGCGTGCCCATCGAAGACGCGCCGGCCCTGGTGGAGCGGTTCCCCTTCGTGAGCGGACTGCACGTACACACCGGCTCACAGGGCTGTGGCCTGGACCTGCTCTCGGCCGCGGCGCACCGAACCGCCGAGGTGGTGGACGCCCTCGATCTCGACTGGCTCGACGTGGGCGGCGGGCTGCCCGTTCGCTACACGGACGCCGATCCCGAGCCACCCACCGTCGCGGACTGGGCCGAATCGCTCTCCCAGCTGCCCGGCTGGGGTCGGCGCAAGCTGCTGACCGAGGTTGGGCGCCACATCCACGCCGGCGGGGGCATCACGCTGTCCCGGATCGAGGCCGTGAAGGACCTGGACGGCACCCCGCTGCTCATCGTGCACGTCGGTGCCGACCTGCTCCTGCGGCGGGTGTACCGGCCCGACGACTGGGACCACGAGTTCGTGGTGCTCGACCCCTCCGGCCGCCCGCGGTCAGGCCCGCTTCAGCCGACCAAGATCGGCGGGCCGCTGTGCTTCTCGGGAGATCTCCTCACCCGCGGGCGCGACATGCCGCAGGCCCATGAGGGCGACCTGCTGCTCATCCGCGACACCGGCGCCTACACGCTCTCCATGTGGTCACGGCATTGCTCCCGCGGGCTGCCCCCGGTGTACGGCGTGCAGGATGACCGGGTGAGCACGCTGTACCGCGGCGAGTCCGCCGCCGATGTGGTGCGGTTCTGGTCGGTCTGACGGGCCAGGACTGAGAGCGGACGCCAAGGCGGACCTCACTCCCACTCTGTGGGCTCCCAGTTCGGCAGGTGGGAGGGCCAAGCCCCATCACCCGTCCGCTGCGCCCTCATCCGGCACACGGAACAGGATCGCGTACAGCACCGGCACGAGCCCCAGCGTAAGCGCCGTCCCGAACACCAGCCCGACCATGAGCACCACCGCCAGCGGCTCGAACATCGGGCCCCCGCCGATGTACAGGGGGATCAGCCCGCACACCGTGGTCGCGGTGGTCAGCAGGATCGGCCGCAGGCGGCGCACGCTGGCCTCCACGACCGCGTCGAACGGGGCGCGCCCGAGCTCGAGCTCGATGCCGATGCGGTCGAGTAGCACGTTGCCATTGTTCAGCACGATGCCGAACAGGCTGATGATGGCGAGGATGGTGATGAACCCGATGTAGCTGTCGAACAGGAGCAGCCCGACGGCGACGCCCGTGAGCGAGAACGGCAACACACCGAGGTTGATGGCCGTCTTTCGCACGTCGTTGAACTGCACCATCAGCAGCAGCAGGATGGTCATCACCACCACCGGCACCGTGGACATCAGCTTGGCGCTGGCGTTCGCGGCGTCCGCGAGCTCACCCGCAGCCTCGTGGTCCACGGTGGGCCAGTGCTGGTCCGTCACCCACGCCTGCAGCGCGGCCTGGCCGTCGTCAGCGCTCGCTCCGGCCGTGGGGTAGGCCGTCACCTTCACCGCCCGTCGTCGGTTCTTCCGCTTGATCAGGCCGAAGTCCCACACCACGTCCACCGACGCCACCTGCTGCAGCGACACGCTGGTGTTCTGTCCGAACACGGTGAGGTTGCGCAGACCCACCAGATCGAGCCCGCTGGCACCCTTGGCCACCAGCTCTACCGGCACCGCCTCGTCGCCCTCCCGCAGCTCGGTCGCCTCCACGCCCGACAGGGAGGTGAGCAGCGACACCGCCACGTCCTGGTTGGTCACCCCGGCGAGGCGCGCCCGGCCGGGATCGATGTCCACCGCCAGCTTCTTCGTCCGCGGCCCCCAGTCGTCGGTCACGTTGCGGATGCCCGCCTGAGCCCGCAGCCAGTCCTGGGTCTGGGCCACCGCTGCGAGCAGGGCGGCCTCGTCGGTGCTGGTCAGCTCGACCGCGATGGGCGCAGCGGTCGGGGGGCCCATCTGGAGCGGCGACGCCGACACCGTGGCGCCCGGCAGCTCCCGCTCCACCCAGCTCTCGAGCTGGGTGGCCAACCCCTCCAGGCCGGCACGCTCGGTGGTGTGCACGAGCATTGAGATGCTGCTGCTCGCCGCATCCGGCCCCTCATAGCTGAGGGTGAACCGGGGCAGCTTGTCGCCCTGCACCGAGCCGTAGTGCGCCACCCCCACCTTGCCGTCCGCCGGGGCCAGCTCGGTGTCGATGAACCGCTCCAGGCGCTCCAGGCTCGCGAGGGCGGCCGGGCTGTCGGTGCCCGACGGCAGCTCGAGCTTCACAGTGAACGACGGCTTCTCAGACGGCGGGAAGAACGCCGATCGCACCTGGGTCATGCCATACATGCCCAGGCCGAGGAACAGCACCGAGGCCGCGAGCGAGGTCCACCGGTAGCGGAGCGCCGCCCGGATGGCGGTGCGGTAGCGTCGATAGCTGGCAGTGTCGTACGGGTCGGCCTCTGACGGCGCGTCCGTGGTCAGGAACAGCACGCAGATCGCCGGCAACGTGGTGATGGCCAGGACCCAGGACGAGAGCAGGGCGATGGTGACCACCTTGAAGATCGGCCCGACGAACTCGCTCGCCTGGCCAGGAGCCAGGTAGACCGGCAGGAATGCGGCACAAGTGGTGAGCGAGCTGATCAGCAGCGGGGTGCGGAGCTCTGAGGCCGCTTCGACCGCGGCGTCGACGCGATCGGCGCCCCGGCCCATGCGCACCATGATGTTCTCCGCCATCACGATGGCGTTGTCGACCAGCATGCCCAGCGCGATGAGCAGGGCGGCGAGCGACATCTGGTCGATGCCCAGCCCCAGCAGCTGCATCACGAAGAAGGTGGAGCAGATCACGGTCGGGATCAGGCTGGCCACGATGAGGCCGGTGCGCACGCCGAGGAACAGCATCATCACGAGGAACACGATGACGATGGACTGGACCAGGCTGGACGTGAACCCGTCGATCTTCACCTGCACGTCGTCGGGCTGGAAGTTCAGCTCCTCCAGCTCGAGCCCCAGCGGCAGGCCGGCCTGCAGCTCGCGGGCCGCGTCGCGGGCCTCCACGCCGAACACCTCGCTGTTGCCGCCGCTCCGCTGGGCCACCCCGATGTACACCGCGGGCTGCCCATCGTAGAACGCCCATGGCGCGCTCGGGGTCACCAGCTCGTCTTCCACGCTGACCACGTCCGACAGGCTCACCAGCGCACCGTCGGGCAGTCGGATCAGCGTCGCCGCCACATCCTCAACGGACTCGAACGACCCGGACGGCTCGATGGACAGCACCTCGTCGCCCACCGTGAGCTGTCCGCCGGGGGTGACGATGTTGGTCGCCGAGAGCAGGCCGGCGAGCATCTGCGGTGTGAGGCCCATCTTCGCGAGGCGCCCGTGGTCGAACCGGATGGCGATGCGGCGGTCCTGCTCACCGATCAGCTTCACGCGGCTGGCCTGGGAGAGCAGGAGGAACCGGTCCTTCACCGTCTCGGCAGCCCGCACCGCCTCGGTGTGGCTGAAGCCCTCGTAGGTCAGCGCGTAGACCACCCCGTACACGGTGGCCACGTCGGTCTTCACCATGGAGTCCATGGCATCGGCGGGCAGGTCGCCCTGCACGTCGTCGACCGCATCCCGAACGTCGGCCTGCACGGGAGCGATGTCGCGGATCCGCTCGTCGATCTCGGCGATCACGATGCTGAGTCCGTTCCGCGACGTGCTCTTGATGCTGGAGAGCTCGGGGATCTGCTGCAGCTCCTCCTCGATGGGGGCGCTGACGAGCTGCTCCACGCGGCGGGGGCTCGCCCCGGGGAACGGCGTGACGATCTGCACGATACCGATGGTGAACCCAGGATCCTGGGCCTTGGGCAGGTTGCTGTAGGCGAGCACGCCCGCGACGAGGATGCACACGAGCAGGGTCAGGGTCACCTGCATCCGGGTGACGGCGAGACGGGTGAGGTTCATCGGGCGTCCACCCGCACGGCGCGGCCTTCGTACAGCTTGGACAGCCCGGCGGTGACCACGACCGCGCCGGGCTCGATGCCGGTCACCACCAGCCCGTCGGCGGTGAGCTCGCCGGTCTCGATGGACGTCCGCGACACCGTGGGGGGCTCGCCCTCGGTCACGACCCACACGAACCGGCCGGCCTCGTCTTCGCCGATGGCCGACAGGGGCAGCTCGATGCGGGACTCACCGGTGGCCGGCAGGTCCAGCACCACCTCGGCCACCATCCCTGGTCGCACCCGCGGGTCCTCTTCAGGAAGCTGCACGGTGACCGGGAAGGCGCCCGCGGTGCGAGAGGTTCCGCCAACCTCGGTGAGCGTGGCGGGCAGCTCCAGGTCCACCTCGGGCAGCCGCACCCGGGCTGGCATGCCGCCTGTCA
>JBLFXJ010000316.1:0-9353 GCA_047609825.1 Myxococcota bacterium | reverse complement strand
GCGCGACACGGCGTGCCTACAGCTTCCACTCATCGAACTCGGTGAAGTAGAAGTACGGCGCAATCGTGTTGTTCCGGACCTCGTTCCGCCAGGCCGACTTGGTGTCCAGCTTCCACAGGAAGATGTACGGCAGATCCTTCGCCAGGTAGGCATGCAGGTCGTGGTACGCGTCCTGCGCTTCCGTGTCGGTCTTGGCGTTGTCGTACCCGGCAAGGATCTCGTCGACCTTCGGGTCCGAGTAGTTGAAGATGTTCAACGAGCCAACGCCCGCTCCATCGTCACGCGTGTAGAACATCGAGTTCACGTCTTCGACGACCCCGAACGACCACTTGCCGATGAGGGCGTCGTATTGGTCAGCCAGGCGACCGGTGATGGCCTTCTGGGTCCAGTCGTCGTTGGTGACCTTGTACACCTGACGGTCGAAGCCGCCAGCCTGCAGCTGGTTGCCGACCTGGTTCAACAGGTCCTTCGCCTCGGCATCGAGGGGCGAATGCATGCCGATGCGGAGCGTGATCGGCGCACCTCCGTGAATCCACCGACCGGCATCGTAGGTCGCACCGGCGGCGGAGAGCAGCTCCTTCGCCTTGTTCCGGTTCGAGGTGGGCTGAACCTTGACCGATCGGTTGTAGTACGGCGACGACTGCACGAACGGACCGGACACGAACTCGCACGGCGGGTTCGAGTCGTTGGGATCGACACCGATGGTCAGCTCACGGAGCTGATTACGATCGATGGTCTGGTTGATCGCCTGGCGGATGCGGGCATCCTTGAGGGCCGGCGAGTTCGTGTTGAGCGCGATGAACCACCACGACCGCAGGTCGTAGGACTTCAGCGCCACGTCGTCCGACGCCGCCACATCCGAGCGCAGGTTCGGGGAGACCGAGATCACGCCCTGAACACCCGCGTTGAGCAGCGTTCGTACCTGGACGAACGGGTCACCACCCTCTGCCAGCTGGAGCACATCGATCTTGGCGTCGTGGTGCTGGTTCTTGAACGTGGTGAACTTGACCTCGCGCCTGCCTTTGCTGCCCTTCATCGGACCGGTGCCGATCGGCCTGGAGGAGAAGTCCAGGTCGGGGCTGATCGCGGTGCTGTCGAACGCGTGAGCCGGGAGCACGGGGAACGCGATGCGCTCGCGAGGGTTGTGGTAGACCTTCACGAATTCGATGATCGCCTTGTTCTCCTTCGGGAGACTCTGACACCCGATGATGGTCTCTTGGTACTCCTTCGCCTGGGTTGACGGCGTCTTCGGATTCAACATCGCATCGATGGTGAAGCAGATATCGTCAGGCCCGAACTTCTTGTTGTCGTGCCACTTGATACCGTCCTTCAAGACGATCTCGATCTTGTTGCCGTCTTTCTTGTACGACTCCACGACGCGGCTCTGCAGTTCATTCGTGATGGCCGATCGATAGAACAATCGATCGAAGACCAACTCGTGGGAGCGCTTGTCAACCATGGTCCGCGCAAAAAGCGGATTCATCGTCGTGGGCAGCGCTTCTTCGTAGTAGGACACCGTCGCGCCGGTTGCGAGCACGGCGCTCGACAGTCCCAACGCGACGACAAGGTGACGCAAGCGAGACATGAGGTTCGCTCTCCTACATTCCGGCAGTTTCACCCGGCCGCTCACGACTCACACGCAGCGCCATCGCGTCGAGACCATACCGCGCTGCTTCGAGCGCGGGGAAACGACGTGACTGCACGTGGACGATGTCGAGGGCACGGGTCGGGTATCGGTTGGATGCATCCCAGGCGGCGAGTGCCACCAGGCCAGTCGGGCACGCGGTCGACTTGTCGCCGGCCCGCTCGAGAGCGTTGATTCGCAAACGCCCACTCACTTCTCGATCGCCCTCGATCTCTGCGACCAGGGCGAGGGAGCGCAGCATTCCGACGAAGGCGATGTCGGAGAATGTGCGCTGGTGACCCTGCACCGTGTCTTCGGTGCGGGCCTTGGAGCGCTCGAGCAAACGGTTCCGCAGCTCGGAAACGATGTCGACGGTGCGCTCCGCGTCCATCTTGCCATCGACGCGACCCGCGTGCGCGATCGCCGCCAAGAGGGACCGATCCTTCCAGGTGTCTACTGCTGCGGCACCGGCCGGGCCGTGCAGCTCCGCGAGGAATGGCCCATCTTCGCCGACCAGCAGGTCAGACCCGAAGAGGAACTCCATGGACAACGGGGCGCCAGGGGTGACCGCGGCCTCGACAGGGAGGCGGTAGCCGGCACGGTACACATCGAGCTGGCCAGCGGCATCCCCTGCCAAGCTGGCGCCGACGGCGTCATGCCAATGTGCAAGCGCCACGAGAGCGCCTGGGTCTGCCATCTCGCGGATCGAATCCACGCCTTGCTCATGCAGCTCGTAGTGCGGGACGCTGAGCGATGGCGTTGGCGTTCCCGGCTCACTGGCTGGGAAGTCGAGCGGAAGGTCCGACAGATCCGGGGGCCACGGGTCTCCCGCGCCGAGCCACGCCTTCCAGGGTTCGTGCCACGGACCCGTGGGGTCGTCTTTGACCTCCGTGAGGCGTGCGCTCTGGGCCTTTGCGTCGTCGAGTCGACCGTTGATCGCGTAGGCCACGGTGAGCAGATGGGCGACGCCGACTGGGTCGGTGTCTTCCGGGGTCTCCCCATAGACCTGGATCAGGCTGTTCGCCGACAGCAGGGCGGCCTGCCGATACATCGCCGCCATGTCGGCGTGCACGCGAGCTCCGGCCAATCCGCCTGGATCGGAGTCGAGCAGCTTGGCTGCGCCCTCATAGTTGCGCTTCATGAGGAGCGTGACCCAGCCCGCCTTGTTGGCGTATGGCTGGAACGCCTCCTCGCTGGCCATCTCCACCACCCAGGTGCGGTCGAGGAACGCGTCGGAGATCACTGCGTCGGGGGCCACATCCTCGGTTGGCGCATCAGCTGCGTCAGGGTGTGCCGCATCGCTGGTGTCACCACCACACGCCTGGACCGCCATCGCGAGGGCGCAACCCAGGATCAAGCGATGTGCACGACGTGCGACCATCAACCGGCCTCGCAGTAGTCTGCGGTGCCCGCGGCCGACATGCAGAGCTGGAGCGGAACGGTGGTGTCCTTGCCTGAAGTCTTCGCGTATTCGTACCACTCGCGGGAGAACACCTTGGTCTGGTTGCGCCACTTCTCGATCTCGCCCTGGGTCTGGTCGGAGGGGGCAGCCGCGTGGGTCTCTTCCGCCTTCTTCCAGAGCTTCTGCGACGCGCCCGACTTCAACTTGTACAGCGAGTAGACGCGAGAGGTGTAGGTGTCGCCGGTCCAGACCATGCGGTTCTCGAGGGCGACATCCACCCACCGGATCACTCCGCTCGCAGCGCCGGCGCCCTTCCTGTTCAGGTGCAGCGCGTACTTGTAGCAGAGATCCGGGTCGGACCGGTCGATCTCGTTCAGGTGGCGCTTGACCAACCTCTCCCACTCCTTCTTGTCGCCCTTGGAGTAGGCGTTCGTCATGAGCAGGCGCGAGATCTTGTCCTTGTCGGTCTGCTTCTCGGTGCTGCCGAGGCGCGCTTCGCACGCGGCTGCCGTGCCGCCATCGAGCTTGCCCAGCATCGCCATCGGCTCGAGCTTCACCAGCTCGCCACAGTCGCCGCCGCCAGCGCTCGGTGGATCGCCGCCACCAACCTCTGCGGCATCGGCCACTGCATCATCCCCTTCGGGCGGGGGCGGTGCTGCGGCTGCGGCAGCAGCTGCGGCCACAGCAGCGGCCTCTTCGTCCGCCTTTCGGCGCTCTTCTTCGGCCTTGGCAGCGGCCTCGGCTGCGACGCGGTCTTCTTCGGCCTTGGCGGCGGCTGCCTGGGCGGCGAGGCGAGCCTCCTCCTGCTGGCGCTCCGCCTCTTCCGCGGCTCGCTGTGCGGCCTCAGCCTCTGCGGCAGCTGCGCGGGCCGTGGCGGCCTCGGCCTCGAGCCTCGACCGCTCCTCCTCGCTGGCCTGCGAGGCCTGTTCCTCCGCCCGACGGGCGGCCTCTTCCTGACGCGCGGCCTCGGCCTGGGCCCGATCGGCTGTCGCTACAGCAGCGGCAGCCTCTTCGGCAGCCCGCCGCTGTGCGGCCTTTGCGGCCCGGCTCTCCTCACCCGCGCGCCGAGCGGCCTGCTCGGCCTCCCGGTCGGGCTCGGCGTCGGCCAACGCGGGCTCCGGCTCGACCTCGGGGGCAGGCTCGGGTTCGGCGCCCATGCCGGGAGGTGCCTCGCCCGTGTAGCCGGACAATCCGCCGAACGGTGAGAACGCCGCGGTGGGAGCCAGCTCGAACCAACTCACGCGCCATGCGGACGGCGCGGGCAGGCCCGAACCGTCGTTGACGAGGTCAGCCGAGTGGACTGCTCCGTCCACCCGGCAGCCCATCCAGCCGTCGTTGCACGGAAACATCGGGAACGCGCCTTCATAGTCCGACCAGCCGGCCGCGTGAGCGACGCCGATGGCGAGGCCTCCGGTGACCAGTGCAGCAAGGAAGGTGGCTCGACTCATGAAAATCCCAGGGTGAAGAGGGCAACGCCCTAGTCGATCGGCTTGTCGCGTCCGAACTGGATGACCGGATCGGCCTCATCGTCCTCCATGAGGGCGTCGAGGTCCATCTTCTCGAGAATGACCGGCACGAGGTTCCGCCGCTTTCGCACGAAGTACTTGATCCGTGCATTCTTGAATCCGGGCGCAGAGATCTCGAACTCGAGCTCCATGCCCTTCACCACCAGCTTCTCCGTGCCGTCCGGCATGTAGAGCACCGAGATGTCGGTCTTGCCGGTCTCTGTGTTCACGCGGTGGCGGTCGGCCTCCTCAGGGTGGCGGACCACTGCGGTGGGCACGGGATTGCCCTCGATGTCGATCACCTGCACGGTAACCGGCACCCCTTGTTCGTCGGCCGCCGTCGCTGTAGCGGGCAGGCCGAGGAGTATCCATCCGAGAATCAGTGCGCGCTTCATCGGTTCTCCAGGAAGGTCTTCAGAGCGCCGGGAGGGGCCTGGTCCATAGCCGCACGCCCTGCTCCGGCGTGGAGCAGACACCTCGCCGCAGCTGCAGATTCCACCCGGCCAGCGAGTTCCTTCGCAGCAGACCGATCATCGGTCAGGCCACAGGCAGTCGCCATGGCGTCCGCGAGCCCATCCGCGGGTGCGCCAGCCTCCTCCAAGGCGGACAGGATGCGCGCTCCCTCTTCTACGTCGCCTTCAGCTACAGAGACCATGGCCCTCGTCGCTTGCACCCGCCAGGCCTGGCCTTCCGGCGGGAAGTCGATGTCATCGAGCAGGCTGGTCGCCACGCCCGGCAGGCCCGACGTGACCGCACGACCGGCCCAAAGGAGCAGCTGCGCGTTCTTGTCGCCGTCGTCGCCGAGGGCCTTGACCAACTCCTCGGCCGCCTCGCAGGACGACTCCCGCTCGCCCAACGCCCACAGCGCCGTGGCTTCGGCCAGCCCGGCCTGGATCTGATCGCCGCTGTCGAGCATCGACAGGTAGCGGCCGGCGGCGTCGCCGACGGGCCCTCCTGCTCCCGAGACTTCGCGCAGGATCTGCATCGCCTCATCGCTCTCGAGGTCGACCAGGTGGACCTCGGCGGCGAGCAGCTTGCCCTCGGGCAGGCCGCTGGCCTTGCCGTGGGACTTCACCCCGTCGAGATCGCCGCCGTTCAGTGCGACGAGCGCGCGGCGCAGCTTGATCTTGCCCAGATCGTCACCTGCGGTGGGCTCGACCGCGGCGAGCGTGGCGTCCGCTCCCCGTGTGTCGCCGGCCAGCAGCTGCATGTAGGCATGCCCCACCGCGACCTCGACAACCTCGGGATGATCGGCGGCGAGCCGCGCGAACTCATCCGCCGCAGCGGGCAGGTCGCCCGACCTGAGAGCGCTGTGCGCGCCCTCCACGACTTCGGGCCCCGGCTTCGTGAACTGGGCGATCATGTCGCACCCTGTGCTCACAACGAGGGTCGCCGCCAGCACGACGGGCGCAGCGAGGCGGAGGCTCGCACCAAACCCCCAATGGCGCGGCTGCTCGTGACTCGGCATCGATCCACTCTCCTGGCGTAGGACAACACCCGGCCCTGCGACGGTCCGTTTCATGCCACATAGGGGTGGTCGATTCAAGCGGAGTGCGTCTGTCGGGTGTCGCAGGGGGTGGGTTATCGTCCTCGGGCTCGCTTCGCTGCCCCGGTGATGCGACCTTCACCTCGACGACCACGGCGAGGGGCACGATGGCGCGCGCGGCTCAGGACCGGCTCACGTTGCTCCGCGAAATCGTCGTCGGTCCCTCAGGGCCGGTGTACGTCGCGGACCGCTGGACCCCCTTCGGTCCAGCGCTCGCGGCTGTGAAGGCGCTGCACGGCACGTCCCCGCCGGCGCGACTGCTGACCCAACTCAGGGACGAGGGTGCCCTCACGGCGCGGCTCGCCGAGCCCGCCCTGGCCGGCCTGAGCGCGCTCGCCCGGGTGGACGGTCGCCCTGCTCTCGTGCGGGCGTGGATCCCCGGCATGGATCTCGGCACGCTGGGGCGGCGGCTGGCGCAGGATGGGTCGGTGCTGCCTGCGCGGGCGGCGTGCGAGGTGCTCGCACGGATCGCCAGCGCACTCGAGGTCGCCGATCGAGGCCGCATTCGCGGTCTGCCGAGCGCGGCGCCACGATTCCACGGCGACCTCAAGCCTTCGAACGTGATCATTCGGCCCGACGGCACGGTGTGCCTGGTGGACGTGGGAGCGGGCGTTACCGCGCTCGGCGGGAGCCTCTCGGGCAGCCTGGACTCACGATTCCGCGACCCGATGGGTCGTGCGGGTCCCCCGGCGGATGTCTACGCGGTCGGTCGGTTGGCTGCGGAGCTGTTCGGTGCGCCCGAGGCGAGCTCGGAGCCCGCCGCCGCACCTGGAAAGGCGCATGACCGAAGGGTGCGGCGACTGGTGAGCCGGCTGCAGCTCGACGGCATCGCGGCCGCCGACGCTGCGACTCTCCGCACCCTGATCGCGCGGTGCATGGGTTCCTCGTCTTCCTCCCGCCCATCGGCTGGCCAGGCGGCGGGGATCCTCCACGAGATCGCCGATCGGGCGATGGGGCCAGGCCTCGCGTCGTTCTGTCGAACCCGGCTCGCGACCTGGGTGACGGAGCCGCCACTTCAACCGGACGCGTCCGTGCGCGCGATCACCGTGGCTCGATGGACCGAGCACCTCGACGACGCTGACCCGTCGACCATCACCGAGGAAGCTCCATCGATCACGGAGCACCTGTCGGCGGACTTCGAGGCCACGACAGTGCGAATCCCCGTGGTGCATCGTTCGGGGGATGAAGAGCTCACCATCCGGCTCCCACTCCCCGGGCGATCCGCCCGGGTGTTGATCGGTCTCACGGGCCTGTTCGCAGGGTTCGCCGTGATGACCTGCATGGGCTCTACACTCGTGGCTGCCCTCGTCGGCGCTTGGGAGGCCGGGCTACTCGGCTGAACTCCCATGGGCGCCCGGCCTCGATCTCGGCCAGTCCGTGGAAGAACTCGCCGATCCGCTCCAGGGCCTGTTCCACGGAGGTGCTGTAGAAGATGGCGTCGCGCAGGATCTCGCCGTTGGGCACACCCTGCGTGAAGTACTTCGCGATCTTCTTCATCCGGCCGAGCGCGCCGCGATCGTCTCTGAAGATGGTGCGCAGCGCGTTGTAGTACGCGACGAGCACGCGCTCCCGCTCGGCGACCGACACCACGGGGATCGGGGCGCCTCGCATGTCGGCATCGATCTGGGCGAACACCCACGGATTGCGGATCGCGCCTCGGCCGATCATCAATCCGTGGCAGCCGGTCTCGTCCAGTGCGGCTCGCGCCGATCTCGGATCGATGATGTCGCCATTGGCCAGCACCGGGATCGACACGGCGTCGACCACATCCTGGATGATCCCGAGATCGCGTTCTCCGCCGTACTTGTCCTCTCGCGTGCGCCAGTGGACGGTGACGCCCTCCACACCCTCGTCCTCACACATCCGGGCCATCTCGGGGGCGTTGCGCAGCCCCGCGTCCCAGCCCGCCCGCATCTTCACCGTAAACGGGATCGACACGGCGGCCCGCATGGCCCGTACGATCCGGCGCGCCTCGGGCACGCTCTTCATCAAGGATGAACCTCCGGAGTTCTGGCACACCTTCTTCGACGGGCAGCCCATGTTCAGATCCAGGATGTGGGCTCCCTTGGCCTCGGCCACCCTCGCTGCCTCGGCCATCACGTCGGGGTCGGCTCCGTAGATCTGGATGGCGACCGGCTGTTCATCCGGGTCGAACTCCGCCATCCGGAGGAACTTCACGTCCCCGATCGCCAGACTGCGAGCCGGGATGAACTCGGTCACGGTGAGCCCACATCCGCCGATCTGGCGGATGAGCCTGCGAAAGGTGACGTCAGTGACGCCTTCCATCGGGGCAAGCACCAGCCCAGGGTCGATTCGAACGTTGCGGATGTGCAGCACGGGCGCTCCCGCCTACCTGCCATCGGTAGAGAAGTGCTGGTAGTCCTTCGCAGACGACCATGCCCCCCCCCACCTCCACCCGATGCGGCGGAACGCAGCCACCACTGGGCCTTCTTCCGTAATGACGCCGGGCGCGGAGGGATCCCGCTCGAGCCATTCCCTACCGGCAGGAGGCAGCACACGGTCACCCTTGACGTAGGGGTTCCGGAGCGGATTCAGGTCGATGGCCGTTCCGTGACTATGCCGGGAGAACGAACTTCC
The DNA here is from genome assembly GCA_047609825.1 of Myxococcota bacterium. GTDB lineage: Bacteria > Myxococcota_A > UBA796 > UBA796. The sequence goes on along the minus strand of JBLFXJ010000316.1, from coordinate 678 downwards.
CCGGGTGATCGGTCGGCAGTTGAACGCCGATGTGTTGTCCACCTCCATGGAGCGCGCGTCGTCGCCGCCGAACTCCGCCGCGGGCCGCATCTGCGTGATCGGGAACCGCGCGTAGTACAGCGACCGGAACACGCTGGCCACGTCGTCCGCGACGGTGGCGTCGACGACGATCAGGCCCAGCTCCACAGTTCCCTCCTGGTTCCAGTGAGAAACGTGAAGTGCCGCGAGGGCATCGAGTCCCACAGGGCAGCCCTCCCTCCAGGTCACATCGGTCATCTGCGTGCGCAGCGCGTCGGACAGCGGCGCCGCCGTGGATGCGAACGCCGGCATGCAGTCCCCGTTCGGGCAGTCACACTCGAGGGCGTCGCACCTGGGATCCACCGGATCCGGCAGGGGCTCCGGGACTGATGGCGCCGGAGCGATCGCGTCTGGGAGCGGTAGGGCCTGGGCCGGCCCCTCCCCGGTCGGCGGGGCGCCACAGCCGGCGAGGGCGATGGTGAGATACAACGCACGCATGAGGTCGCGTATCCGGTGCACCGCTCGGGCAGGGGCGCTGCTGCTGCTCCTCGGTGGAGTCGGCTGCGCGTCGGGTGAGCCGGATCCCCCAGCGCCGGGGCCGATGACACCGCCTCCTCCTCCACCGCCCGCTGACCCATGGGCTGGATCCGAGGCCTGTGT
>JBLFXJ010000315.1:0-9372 GCA_047609825.1 Myxococcota bacterium | reverse complement strand
CGCGCTCCTCGCGCATCACCGTCGCGGCATCCGGCACTCGCTCCTCCTCGAGCGGGTGGCCCGGTTCCGGGAACGACTCACCGAGGCTGGTGCGCTCGAGGCCCAGTCAATGACGCACTCGGGGCAAGCCGTTGCCCAGGCGCTGGCTCGGTTCCTCGCCAACAAGTTCGTCGAGGCGTTCGATCACGAGGGCGAGCGCGTATGGGCGATTGCTCCAGACCGCAGAATCACCCTGGACTTCTACAAGAACCAGGTGCTCCACTTCCTGGCACCCGCTGGCTACGCCTGCCTCGCGCTCCGCCTGCTGCCACCCGAGCCCCAGACGGTCGAGGCCCTGCGACCGGTGTTCGCATCGCTCTGCTGGACCTTCCGGTATGAGTTCATCCTCGACCCGGATCGCTCCGCCTCCGAGCACCTGCAGGATGGGCTCGAATCCCTCCAGCGCCATGGAGCCCTAACCTGCGTAGACGGCGCGTGGTCGGTGATCGACGCCGCGCGGATGGGCGAGTTCTATGGCTTGTTCCGCAGCTTCGCCGAGTCGTACAGCGCGGTCCTCTACGCCTCGGATCGGCTCGCCAAGCGGCCCCTCTCCTCCTCCGACCTCACCCGCGCGGTGCAGGGCGAGGCGGACGCACTCGAGGCCGGCGGGCTGGTCTCCCGGCCCGAGGCCCTGTCGCTTGTCCCGCTCCAGAACGCGGTGCGCGCCTACTCGGAGGAGCGCACCTTCATCCGCGGCGACGACGGTCGGCTGACCGTCGACCTGGACGCCCGGTCCAGCCGCCTCGCAGCGCTTGCTCCACTGGTGACCGCATGAGCCAAGAGGTCGACGAACTGTTCGGCGGCGAAGACGCGCCGAAGCCCCGTGCTGCGCTGGTGCTGGTGCTCCTCGTCACCGGGGTGGTGCTCTCCGTGGCCGGGCTGCTGTGTTCGGCCGCCCCAGGCGGAGTGCTGGTGCTGCTCGCGTGGATGTTCATCGAGAAGGAGCTGGATCGCGTAGATTCCGGGTACCTCGCCGAATCCGACCGACCGGCCGTGGTACGGCTGCGGGTGGTCACGCTGGTCGGACTGCTCCTGGTGGTCGCGATCTTCGTCGTCCAGGGCATGCTGCTATGCAGCACCAACGTATACGAGAACCTGCTCGTCGCCGTGCTCGAGTGGATCGCCAACCGCTGACTCTCTTTACCTCGGGCGGCTGGGAGCCCACATACATCGTGGAATCTCGCGCACCTTGGGCGCAGGCACCAGCGTCTCGTCTTCGGTCCAGTCGTGCCCCTCGACCTGCCCGGACGACTTGTCCTTGCGTGGGTCGAACCACACGTCGTGGCTATCGAAGTCCCGCGCCGTGACCCGCGCCTCGACGGTGCGCAGCACATCCCAACCCACGATCTCGTAGTTCTCGACCTCGGACCGTTGCGCGTACCGGGTGTAGTAGTGGGGCGCGCCCGTCCAATAGGCGAACAACGCGGTGCCCAGGTCGCAGGCGCGATGTCGAACGATCTCGAGCAGCAGCTCCTCCTGGCCCGAAGCCCGAGCGCGCACCGCAGCGTCGTGGAGCTGACCGGTGGACATCGTGGCGATGGGCACCGGCGAACCGGGGGGCCGGAGCGCGAGGAGCCGCTCTCGCTGCGCCGGGGTGGCGGCACACGTCACGCCCTCGGGCAGCTGGACCATGTGCAGCTCGGGATTGCCGGTGAGATCGACGTGGCGGATCGGATTGCCCGCCAGCGCAAGCTGAGCGAGGCCGTCCAGGTGGGACACGTCGATGGCCGACAGCGCGTTGTCGCTGCAGTCCAGCGCGCACAGCGCCCGCGCCGTACTGACGGCGAGGGTGCGGAGACGGTTGTCTCGGCAGTCCAGCCGCAGCAGTCCGGGCAGGTCGCCGAGCTCCAGGCGCTCCAGGCGATTGGAGGAGCACACCACGCGTCGCAGGCCCGGTGCCGTGAGCACCAGCTCCGTGAGACCGTTGGCGCTGCAGCTGAGGTCCTGCAGCGTCGGCGCTGCGGCGAGGTCGAGCGCGGTGAACGCGTTGCTGCTGATGTCGAGCGTCGCGAGCTTGGGGAATCGGTCGATCCCCACGGACGTGAGCTCATTGTGGGGACAGCTGAGGCGCTCCAGCGCAGGCAGCACGGGCAGGTCGAGCGTCGCCAGCTCGTTCCGGGCACAGTCGAGCACTTCGAGCACCGGCGCTTCGTCGATCGCCAGCCGCACGAGAGAGTTCCGGAAGCAGGTGAGCTCGCGGAGTGCCGACTGGACGCCCAGCTCGAGCACCATCAGCTGGTTGCGGGGACAGTGCAGCTGCTCGAGCCGACAGCCCTCCGCGAACACCAGCCCGACCAGCTGATTGCCGGAGCAGCGAATGGACTTGAGGGCTGCACAGGCGCGCAGGTCCAGCACCATCAACCGGTTGCCGGAACACGACAACGCGGCGAGCCGGGGCACGCCGGACAGCTCGATGTCGCCGAGGAGGTTGTCGTCGCAGGTGAGCCGCTCCAGCGCCGCCAGCTCCCCGACACGGAGCACCCGCAGCGCAAGCCCGGAGCAATCGAGCTCGACCAAGCCGGTCATTCCGCGCACATCCAACCACCGGAGACGCCGCCCTGCGAGCGAAGCTAGTGAGAGGGAGACAACGCGACCGGCCTCGATCCGCACCGCGCCATCGCCGACGAGCCGGGCCCAGGTATCCACCGGCGACTCATCTACGGACGCAGCCAGTCCCGCGATCACGCCCTGATCGTCCGCGTGCAGCTGGTACAGGGTCCTCACGATCCGATGGTAGCAGAACCGTCGGCGGATTCCTCGACCCGCACGTGGAACGAACCCTCAGCCACGCGCACTCTCAGGCGTTCTCCCGAGCGGACCGCGCTCGGCGACAGCACCACGCCGGCGGCCCCCTCCACGATCGCGAAGCCCCGCTCGAGCACCCGGGCAGGCGCAACGGCCTCGAGCCTGGCGCGCCCGGCTGCGGATCGCGCCCGCGCGGACTCTACCTTCCGGTCCATGGCGCGCTCGAGACGCTCGACGAGCACCGCCCTCCTCCGGCGGGCCTCCGCGAGCCGGGCTGCCGGATCCCGCAGGCGCGAGCGCATCCCTCTCAGCTGAAGTCGCGCCGTGGCCAGCCGACGATCCACCGCCCGATCCAGCCTCGCGGCCGTGCCGTCCACCGACAGCGTCATCGAGGGCCCATCGGGGAGCACCAGCCCCGCGGCGGCCGACGGCGTGGGTGCGACCGCGTCCGCCACCAGGTCGGCGAGCGTGGTGTCGATCTCGTGGCCGACAGCGGAGACGACCGGGATCGGAGAGTGCGCGAGGAACCTCGCCAGGGCCTCATCCATGAACGGCAGCAGATCGACCTTCGAGCCGCCCCCCCGGGTCACGACGATCACGTCGGACCGCGCATCCTCGAGCAGGAGTTCCACCGCGCGGAGCACCGATCCCGCGGCATCCACCCCCTGCACCGAGCACCCTGCGAGCAGCACCCGAGCAGCGGGCCACCGGCCACGCGACACCCGGAGAAAGTCCTGGAGAGCGGCCCCCGTGGGCGATGTGGCCAACCCGATGAACCGGGGAAACCTCGGGAGTTGCCGCTTGCGTCGCGGATCGAGCAGGCCCTCGGCATCCAGCCGCGCCTTCCGTGCGGCGAGCTCCTTGGCGAGCTTGCCCTCCCCTGCCGGTCGCACGACGTTGACATACAGCTGGTACCTGGACTGTTGCCCGAAGGCTCCGACCCGCCCACGACACTCCACACGGTCGCCGGGCTTGGGGTGGAACCGCTGGGAACGCCAGGTCGTGCGCCACACGACACACGACAGCGCGGCATCCCGGTCCCTGAGCTGGAAATAGCAATGCCCGCTGGCCGGCACGTGCACCTGCGACACCTCGCCCTCGACGAGCACAACCTGCATCGTGCGAGAGAGCAGTCGATCGAGCTCCTGGGCCAGGGACGAAGGGGTCCATACCCGCATCAGCGTGCCTCCAGCAGGCGGTCGAGCGCCACCCGCTCCGACAGGAGCAGCTGGCGCGCGCTGTTCAGGGTGTCGACCTGGTAGGCGGACAGGTCGTGCTGCTCATCCGGGTCGTCGACCACGTTCCACAACCCGTACAGGTCACCCTGCTCCACATACTTCAAGCCGTTGTTTCGCATGCCGAACCACACGTGGTTCGAATCGCCCCCGACGAGGGCGGTCCACATCGTGCCCTGCCGCTCTCCCCGTGCGTACGGGAGGAGCGGCACGCCCTCGCTGGCCCCGATGGCGTCGAGCTCCACGAAGTCCAGGGCGGTGGCGCTCACGTCCATCAGGCGGACCTGCACCGCCACCTCCGCGCCTGAAACATCACCGGGGGCGCGGATCACGAGCGGAACCCGGATCGCCTCGTCTGCCAGCAGCCCTGGGAGGCCGCTGGTGACGCTGCGCCCGAACGTGCCGGCAACCACGACCAGGGTCCGGTCCCGCTGGCCGGTCGAGTCCAGGTGATCCAACACGGCGCCGAGCGCCGAATCCGCCTCGAGCGACGCGCCGGCCAGGTGCACCCACGCGAACCAGGTCTCGGCCTGCACGCTGCGATTCCAGGCCTGGAACCGGTCGGCCGTACGCGAGGGCGCGCGCCGGTCGAGGAACGCTGGCGCAGAGTCCAACGCACCGAGCGCGTCGACCAGTCGGGCGACCACGCCGATGTGAGCCACGCCGGCAACCGGAGAGAAATCGTCGTCGAACGTTCCGAACCCCTGGGAATAGCCGAGCGCCGAACGCACGGTGCGCGCCGAGACGAAGCCGCCTGTGGCGTAGCCCTCCCGGGCGAGCACATCGGTGAGGGTGGGCAACCCGAGGAGCAGTGAGTCGCCATCGAACAACACCCGGTGCCGCAGCGGATGCAGTCCGGTGAGCACGGTGGCATTGGCCGGGCCGGACCCCGGGGCGGGCGTGACGGCATTGGTGAACCGAACTCCGTCGCGGGCCAGGCCCTCCAGCGCCGGCGTGGACTCCCCGTACTGGTCGATTCCCAGCCCGTCGATGGTGACTACGAGCACGTTGCGGTCACCGTCCAGCGCGAAGCCGCCTCCAGGGTCGCGCAGACCCCACGCCACGGAGCAGCCCAGCACGATTACGGCCGCCGCACTCCCTGATGCCTGCAGCCAGCTGACCGCGACCGGCCGCCCAAGCTCGACCCGGGCCAGCCAATACCGGGCGTTGAAGTGCGTGACTCCGACGAAACCGAGCGGGAGGATGGCCATCGCAGCGGCGCCGACCCGCTCTCCAGCAGCGAACCGCAGCAGGGCCTCGGGCCACAGGTAGACTGCGCACAGTAGCCCTGCAACGCCAGCCAGCTGCCAGGCGATAGCGCGGCTCGGTCGCGCCGACGGCATGGCAAGGTGCAGGACACCCAACGCGGCCCCGGCCACGACCGCGACCCCTCCCATCAGGACCGCGTCAACGACCCCGACGATCAACGCCTCGCCCCAGCCCAGCGGCAGGTCCAGCCGCGCGACCAACGACACGGTCTCGAAGGCACCGACGAGCAGACCGAACCCGAGCGCCTGCACCACCCCGTAGCGCCACCGTTGCGCCCAGCCCCAGTCGTCCATGGCTCGCGGACTAACCCGCTCGCGCACCCGACCAAGGCGGGCCGGCCGCAAACCCTCGTTCGTGCTCGGCGTGTAAGGCGGTCCCACCTGGGCTCCTTCCAGCGATGCAGTTCAACCGACCCACGAGGCGCACTGGGGGACAGGACATCGGGGGGCGGACGCGGTTCGCGCGGTCTCCATCGACGGCGGGAGTGGGTGGGCACCAACCTGTTACGCCACCGGCCTGCGGAGGGGTCGATGCTGGTGCTGCTCGGGCTGCTGATCACCGACGGGCACGCTCGCCCACAGAGGACTGCCGACCCCGACATCGAGGCCGTGGCCGCGCAACTCCTCGGCCGCGCTCTCACCACGAACGACGCCTATGAAGAGCTGGTCGAGCTCTGCGATGACATCGGCAACCGGCTCACGGGGTCTCCCGAGCTGGAGCGCGCGGTCGAGTGGGCGACCGCGAAGCTCGCAGCAGATGGCCTCGATGCACGAGCGGAGCCAGTCACGGTGCCGGTCTGGCGGCGCAATGCAGAGTCCGCGACCCTGCTCGCACCCCTCGAGCGCGAGCTGAACGTGCTCGGGCTCGGGTGGTCGGTCGGCACGGGTTCGGACGGCGTGACGGGCGAGGTCGTGGTGGTGGACGACTTCGACCACCTCGAGCGGCTGCCTCGCTCTGAGATCGAGGGCAAGATCGTGCTGTGGGATGTGCCCTTCAGCACCTACGGCCAGACCGTCCAGTACCGGTCGCGCGGTGCATCCGAGGCCGCGCGGAAGGGCGCCGTGGCGTCCCTGGTGCGCTCGGTCACGCCGCAGAGCCTCTCCACGCCCCACACCGGGGCCCAACGCTACGCCGAAGACGCGCCGCGCATCCCCGCAATGGCGATCACGGTGGAGGATGCGCTGGCGATGCGCCGGTGGCAGGACCGTGGCAAGACTGTCAAAGTCCACCTGCAGATGGGCGCGGAAGAGCTCCCCGACCAGCAGAGCGCCAACGTCGTGGCCGATCTGCGCGGTCGGGAGCGCCCCGAGGAGTACGTGCTGCTCGGGTGCCACCTGGACTCGTGGGATGTTGGCCAAGGCGCTCAGGATGATGGCGCCGGCTGCGTGATCGCGATGGACGCCGCACGGCTGATCGCCGAGCTCGACGTGCGGCCTCGACGCAGCATCCGGGTGGTGCTGTTCACCAACGAGGAGTCGGGCCTCGCCGGGGGCAAGGCGTTCGCCGCCGCCCACTCCAGCGACACCTACGTCGCAGCCATCGAGGCCGACACCGGCGCTGGAGCCCCGGAAGGCTTCCGGGTCGACGTGCGCCGCGGAGACGACACCGACCGCTTGCAGGCCCGCGCCCTGGAGCGTCTGGGCCGATGGACCCCCCTCCTCGCTCCGGTCGGTGCCGGCGCGCTGGAGAGTGCCTGGTCCGGCGCCGATATCGGCCCTTTGGTCGAGATCACCGGCACCCTGGGTCTCGGGCTCAAGAACGACACCTCCGGCTACTGGCCCATCCACCACACTCCGGCCGACACCATCGACAAGGTCGACGCCGCGACCCTGCGTCGAAACGTCGGGGCTGTGGCCGTGATGGCCTGGATGCTCGCCGAGTCTTCCGACACCCCCTTGCCGGTGTCAGACCAGTAGGGCTACACGGGCCGACCACGGAGGATCGATGGACCACGCCAGCAAGGTCGAGCGACGGCGCACGTTCGCGATCATCTCCCACCCAGACGCCGGTAAGACCACCCTCACGGAGAAGCTGCTGCTCTACGGCGGCGCACTGCACGTGGCGGGCGCCGTAAAGAGCAGGAAGGCCGCACGACACGCGGTGTCTGACTGGATGGCCATGGAGCAGGAGAAGGGCATCTCGATCACCTCGTCCGTGCTCCAGTTCGATCACGATGGGCGTCGGTTCAACCTCCTCGACACCCCCGGTCATGCCGACTTCTCCGAGGACACCTACCGCACGCTCGCGGCCGTCGACTCGGCAGTCATGCTGATCGACAACGCCAAGGGCGTCGAGCCGCGGACCCTGAAGCTGTTCGAAGTCTGCCGACTCCGCAAGCTGCCCGTGATGACCTTCGTGAACAAGATGGATCGCCCCGGCCTCGACCCCATCGAGCTGATGGATCAGGTGGGCACCACGCTGCACATCCGCACGGTCCCCCTGAACTGGCCGATCCGAGACGACGACCACCAGTTCGTCGGGCTGTTCGACCGGCTCGCCCAGCGCGCCGTGCTGTTCGAACGCAAGGCCGCGGGCACCGAGCTGGCCGGTGAGCTGGTGCTCACCCTGGACGACCCACGGCTCGCCGAGCGCATCGGGCCGCGCCGATTCGAAGAGCTCACCGATGAGCTGATGTTGCTCGACGAAGCCGGAGACCCCTGGAGCATCGAGGACTACCTCGCCGGCGACGTCACGCCATTCTTCTTCGGTTCGGCGATGACCAACTTCGGCGTCGCGCAGATCCTCGCCGCCCTGGGTGGCCTGGCCCCACCGCCAGCGAGCCGGAGCGCCATCGAGGGTGAGCGAACTGCGACGGACGCAGACTTCTCGGGCTTCATCTTCAAGATCCAGGCGAACATGAACCCGCGGCACCGCGATCGCATCGCGTTCATGCGGGTGGCGTCGGGCCAGTTCGAGCGCGGCATGGAGGTCGTTGTCGCGCGCTCGGGCAAGAAGCTCCGCCTCCGCAAGCCGCACACGTTCATGGCCTCGGAGCGGTCGATCGTCGAGGAGGCTGTGCCCGGCGACATCGTGGGCCTATACGACCCGGGTGAGCTTCGCCTCGGCGACACGCTCTACGTCGGCGAGAAGATCGCCTATCAAGGCATTCCGAGGTTTGCGCCGGAGCACTTCGCGCGAATTCGCCTGAAGGACCCCACCCGGCGCAAGCACCTGCAGTCCGGCCTCACCCAGCTGTCCCAGGAAGGCACGGTCCAGCTGTTCTACCGAAAGGGGCTGGGCAAGGCCGACCCCTACCTCGGCGCCGTGGGCATGCTCCAGTTCGAGGTCCTCAAGGTCCGGCTGCTCAACGAGTACAACACGCGGGCCGAGCTCGAGCCCAGCCCGCACACGGTGGCCCGCTGGGTGAGCGGAGATCCGGCTGGCCTGGCCTGGCTCGAGGCCCGTTCCGACTATCTGGTCGTCGAGGACCGCTATGGGCACCCGGTTGTCCTCTCCGCGTCGTCGTGGCCGCTGGACTACGCGGTGTCCCAGGCACCCGGGCTCGAGCTGCTGGACGTTTCGCCCCTCTGATCGAATATCCGGGTGAGCAAAGCGTCAGCGGCGCCGTAGGACGAACACCGGCCGGTGTGCTACCGGCACTGCAACTGTTTGGAGGACGAATGACCCGTTTCCTGGTTCCCACTGCGCTCCTGCTCGCAGTGTCAGCTCCGGCACACGCGGATGAACTCGGCAGCATGTGGGGCGTCGGCGGGCACATCGGCGGTAGGGTGATCCCGTTCGCCTACCCTGTCGCATTCCCGAAGGAGGTTCGGCAGACTCCGGGGTATTCCCTGGAGAAGGTCCGCACGAACTTCAACTTCGGCGTCGATGGCATGGTCTACATCGACAACTCGAGCCGGGCATTCATCGAGGGCAACCTCGACTTCGCCAAGGGCTACAGCGACGCGAACTTCCTCCTCGGGTACGAGGTGGTGCTCGTCAAGGGCACGATCGACGTCATCGCAGGCGGCGGCGTCGGAATCGGCGGCATGGGCTTCAAGGGCTTCGAGGGCGGCGGGTCTGGCGCCCTCACCGACGACAACAACAACAACAACAACAACAACAACACCGACACCACGACGGG
>JBLFXJ010000314.1:0-9385 GCA_047609825.1 Myxococcota bacterium | reverse complement strand
CCAGGCCGAGTGCGACCGCGCCCTCCACCAGCTCGCCACCGTCGCCGACCTTGCTGCGCTCGGTCCGCTCGCGAGCTTGCCCCCGGCCCAGTGGGAGGACCACCGGCCCGAGGTGCTCTGGGCCGACCGCAGCGCGCGCCGGGCCGCCCTCGACGCCGCCCGCGCCGAGGCCGCGCAAGCCTCGTTGCACGCCGCCGAGCACGCGTCATTGGTGGGCCGAATCGCCGCCCCCGCACCCGATCTGGCGGCGGCCGAGCAGGCGCTGGCTGCCTGCGAGGCAGAGCTCGCCGCCACCAACGCCGCGATCCGGGCCACCGCCGAACCCCTGGAGCGGCTCGCCGCGGCGGTCGAGGCGATGCTGCCCGGGCTGCACGGCCCAGATTGTCCGGCGTGCGGGCATGGGTGGCATGACGCGGACTCGCTCGAACAGGCGCTGCGGTCTCACCTGGCTCCGATCCGGGCCGAGGTGGCCGACGCTCAGGCGCGCCGGGCCGCGCAGATCCTCCAGCGGGACCGGGCCCGAGCCGCGCTCGATTCCGCCCGCACGGCACAGGGCACGCGGCGGGCATTGCAGGAGCGGGCCGACGCCCTCGCCGAAGCACTCGCAGGGTGGCGGGCGCGCGCGGTCGACCTCGGCCTGACCGGTGACGCAGGGCTCACCGAGGTGGACGCCGCGCTCGCGGTGCTCGACCAGGCCGACGCCGCGGTGGCGCGGTGGCGCGCGCTGGTGGCCCTCGGGGCCGACGACCGGGAGCTGTCGCCCGAGGCCACCGTCCGCACGCTGCGGGCCCACTGGCGGGCGGAGCGAGAGGCCACCGCTGCGAAGGCGCGCCGCGCGGGTCTGGCCGCGCGAGAGGCTGAGGCCGCCGTCGCTCAGCGGGCCTCTCGGGCCGCGTCGGTGCGGGAGCGGGTGGCCGGCCAGCATGCCCAGTGGGGGGCGCTGTCGGCCACCTGGTCCGATCTCGGGGGCGACGGACGGCCCGACCCAGCGACGGTGGCCGACGCGCGGGCCGAGGCGGAGTCCGCCGCGCAGGCGTGGGCGGCGGTGGTGGAGGCGGCCGCGAAGGCGCTCCCAGTGCTCGCATCCGCTCATGAGCGCTCCACCCGGGGCGGCGCCTTGGCTGCAGCCGAGGCCCACGTGACCTCCCTCGGCGAGCGGCAGGCCCGGGTCGAGGCGGCGCTGGCCGCCGGTCGGGCCGAGGTGGAGGCGCTGGTGGGTCAGCGCCGCACCGAGACCCGCCGGGTGCTCGGCGGCCTGCGGCACAGCGTGGACCGGGTGTTCCGCCGCCTGCAGGGCAACCCCGTGGTGGACCGGGTGGATCTGTCGGTGGATGCGCTGCTCACGGTGCGCGCCGGGGAGGCCGAGCTCGACCTCGCGCGCCAGCTCTCCCGCGGTCAGCGGCAGGATCTGGCCCTCGCCCTGTTCGTCGCCCGGGCCCGGGCTCATGGCGGCACCTGCTTCCTCGACGAGCCCTTCCTCCACCTGGACGACCTGAACCGCGCGGGCACGCTCGACCTGCTGCGCACGCTGATCCTCCAGGAACAAGGCCGGGTGCGGCTGGTGGTCACCACGGCAAGCTCGGCCCTGGTGCGGCACCTGATGCAGAAGCTCTCGCGGGTGCCCTGGGTGGGGGATGGCCCGATGCTGCGGGTGCTCCACCTGGCGGGTGGCCCCCGTGAGGGGCTGCGGGTGGCGCAGGTGGTCGAGCTGTGACCGGAACCGCTGGCGGCATACTCCTCCTCATCACCGCCGCCGTCGCCCACGACGCCGTGATCCACAAGGTGGAGCTCGGCGACGACTGGTGCCGGGTGGCGAACGAGGTGGCGGGGCCGGGAGATATCGTCGAGCTCGCGCCCGGACGGTGGCCCGGCGGGTGCGTGCTGCTGCGCGGTGGAATCCCCGAGAAGAACGAATCCACGCTGATCCGCAGCGCCGAGGCCGACGAGCCCGCGGTGATCGAGGCTGTCGGGGCCGACGCCGTGGTCACCGTCGCCGCGAGCCACATCCGCCTGTACAACCTAGCGTTCGATGGGCTGGACCGGGTGGCGCCGCTGCTCGCGGTGGAGGCGCCGAACCTCACGGTCGACCGGTGCACCTTCACGGGCCCGGCGACCGGGGTGCTCGCGTCGGAGTCCCTGGCCAGCCTCATCCTGCTGAACAACACCTTCGACGCAGCCCAAGGCTGGCGCTTGGGCTGTGCCGACGGGTCGTGTGCGGTCGCCAGCGGTGTGATCCGGAACAACCTGGTGCGGGGCGCGAGCGTGGAGATGACACTCACGCCTGCGGTGCTGGTGTTCGACAACGTGGTCGCGCCCACCGAGGGCCCCGCATACGTGATCCGAGGCGGCGCCACCCTTCGCCGCAACCTGGCGTTTGGAGGAGGCTATTCACTCACCGGCGGCCCATGGGAGCTCGACTCGAGCCTGGCCTGGGGCGCGGAGGTGGCGCTGGATGCCGCCGACGCCACGGGCCTGGTGGTGCGCAGTGCCACGCTGGATGGCGACGTGTTCGCGACCGACGACGCCGTGTTCGAGGCCGTGGCCTACACGGGCGCGTGGTCCGCACCCGCCGGGGTGGATGTGGTGGACTGCGCTGCTGTCGACTGCTTCCTCGAGCCGCGACTGCCCGACGCCCGCCCCGTGGACGGCGGTCCGCTGGCGACCACCGCCGTCGGCGCCGATGAGGACTTCTGCGAGGGGAACGCCCGCAGCATCGGCGCCCTCACCGTTGCCGCCGCCGTGCCGAAGTGGCTGGCGGCCGAGCCGAAGTCCGTGCTCTGCGATCCCGAGTCGGTGCCCCCGGAGCTCCCGCTGCCCGAAGACACGGGCGCACCGGCACACACGGGCGACACGGGTGGAACCCCGGCGCCTGGCGACACCGGCCTGCCGTCCACGGGCACCCCCGGATCCGACGGCACACCTGGCAGCACCGACACCCACCTCGCCGATGATGACGGACCGTCCCACAGAACCGGTGGCCCGGGCCCAGGCGCAGGCTGCGGCTGCGCCCACTCCGGCCCTGGCGGTGGCTGGCTGCTGCTCACGGCCCTGCTCGGGCTCAGGCGGGGTCGTAGCTCACGATGACCACCGCTCCGGGCGACGGGATGAAGTCCACGAACTCCACCGTGTTCGTGAGCGCGTCGTAGGCCAGCTCGCCGTCTTCGTAGGTGAACACGTACACCGGGCCGTCGGCGTTCACCTCGACCACCAGCGTGTCGACCACCGGGAACGAGGACAGCGTGAGGGGCACGGGCGGGATGTCGGCCACCATGTCGACCACGATCGGCACGGGGTCAGGCGCCCGAACGTCCCCTACGAACCCGCCCGTGGCCTCGGCGTAGGCGATGTAGGCGTGCCCGGCATCTGCGCCCGCCCCCGCAGGCGTCACGATGGCGTGCGCCTGCACCACGGGTCGGTCGCTCATGCCGAGCAGCATGTCGATGAACGCCGCCTCGCCCACCGGCGACCCACTGGACTGGTCGTCCTCTTCGGAGACGAACAACAAATGGAGCGACGAGGTCTCCCGTACGAAGCCGGCATTCCAGTCATCGGCGCGGTCGACCAGCGCGGTGTAGGCTGCCGCCCGACCCTGCTCGGCGGACGATTCTGAGAGGCCCAGATCGGTAGCACTCGACAGCCACTCCGTCGGTGACGGTGTGTCTCGCTGCACCCAGCGGTCCCCATCGGCCTCCTGCAGCCGCCCGCTGTGGCCCGGATCGTCCATGTCCATGGAGATCACGCCCAGGTGCCAGTCCGCGCCGGACTCGAGAAGCGGTTCGAGAATCGCGGATGAGGCGTTGGAAATCGCCGCCAGCTTGGAAGACATCGAGCACGACGTGTCGACGACGAACAGGATGTCCACTGCCTCGTCGGAGAGCGTGAACACATCTTCGATCCTACCATCTGGAGTGGTACCGCCACCGGTGGCCGTACCGCCTGTCGCCGTGCCGCCCGTGGCCGTGCCGCCCCCGCCCGTCGCCGTGCCCAAACCCGTGCTCGCCTCATCGGTGTCCGCCCCGTCGCCATCCGGGGCCCCACAGGCCAACAGGCCCAACAGCAGCACGCGCATCCGTCCTCCAGGACTCGCGTCAGCGCAGCGCCGACGCCGTGGTCTCGAACGTGGCCTGCAGCGTACCGTCGCCGTCCACGATGCTCGCGGTCAACCTAGGGTCCGCCGCCGAGGTGTCCAGATCGAGCACGATGAAGCTCTGCCCACCGTCTACACAGACCACCAGATCCGGTGAATCGCGACAGAAGCTCGGCGTCGGGTAGGCCAGGTTCGACGACGTGAGCTCTGGGATCGAGTACGCGCCGTCCCGCTCGACCAGACGGATCTCCGAGCGGTGCACGTCGCCCGACACCAGCACCACCCCGGTCACCCCGTTGAGGGCCAGGTGGTCGAAGATCCGCTGCCGCTCGTCGGGGTAGGACTGCCACGCATCGCCGGCGTTCGACGTGTGTGGCGACCAGGTAGACCCGCTCACCAGCAGCTTGAACGTGGCGGTGCTCCGGGCGGTCGCGTCGAGGAGCCACGCCAGCTGGGCGTCGCCGAGCATCGTGGGGTCGGCCACATCATCGGGATCATCGCGGTAGAACCGGCCATCGAGCATGAACAGCTCCACGTCGCCGTAGGGGTAGGTGAAGAACACGCCCGGAGCCACGCCCTCGCCATAGGACGGGTTGGCCGTGTATTCTGCGATCGCCTTCAGCGCGTTGTCGCGGTCGGACTCGGGCCACTCGTCGAAGTCGGCGCCATAGCTGTTGTTGTCGACGAAGTCGTGGTCATCCCACACCGCCAGGGACGGCACCGACGCGAGCAGGTCGGCGCGCTGCGGACGCTCCCAGGACCAGCGCCAGTAGTGCCGCAGCGTGCCGAGGTTGCCGGAGTTGGCGTAGTGCGCATCCCCCACCAGAAGGAACAGGTCGGGGTCGGAGGCCGCCACCGTGGCGAAGGCGGGCTGGGCGTCGGACTTCGCGCACGAGCCGATGGCGATTCGGTGGGCGCCGGGCGTGCCGGGCAGCGGGGCCGTGCGAACCGGCACATAGGGCGGCGCGTGGAGCACGCCGTCGACCACGAGGCCGTAGTGGTAGTCGGTGTCGGGGCGGGCGCCGCGGGCCTCGAGCACGGCGGTGAAGTCGTCGGCGGGGGACGGGTAGGCGTAGGCCACGTCCACGGCGTCGGACAGGTCGGGCTGCGTGCCGGCGCGGAGGACAACCTGCCGGGTGGCGTCGGTGCGCACGGTCACCCGGAACGCGTCGGGGTCGGCGCCGCCCACGAGCGGGCCGTGGGTGAGGGTGCGCCCGTCGCACGAGATGCAGGCGTTGTGCAGGCCGTCGGGGTCGACCCAGGCCAGGGTCTCGTCGGCCTCGTCGCCGATGGCCACATCCAGGGTGTCGTTGCAGTACACCGGCTCGCCGTCGAACCGGATGTCGAGGCAGGCGGGCCGCCACTGGTCGCCGCCGTCATCGGTGCGGAGGGAGACCTGGGTGACGGCGTCGCGGGCCAGGCCCACGCCGGAGAAATGCCACACGCTGGAGGTGCCGGACTCGTTGTCGTTGTGGTCGGGATGATCGAGGATGAAGCAGTCCTCCCGAATGTTGTCGGTCTCGGTGAGGCAGACGAACTCCGGGTCGTCGGTGCCGTTGTACAGGCCGCCGCCGGTGACCACCTGGATCGTGAGGTGGTCGATCACCTCGGGCGGGACCGGCGCGCCCGGGTCCACGCCCGGGGTCAGGCCCGTCGGGTCGGTGTCCGTGTCGGAATCCGTGTCCGCGTCGGTGTCGGTGTCCGCGTCGGTGTCGGTGTCGGTGTCGGTGTCGGAATCTGAGTCCGCGTCGGTGTCGGAGTCAGCGTCCGAATCGGCGTCCGCGTCCGCGTCGGTGTCGGTGTCGGGTGAGCCGAGCGCGGAGTCGACGGGCTTGTCGCCGGCGCAGGCGGCGAGCAACAGGAGGAGCAGGACGCGGTTCATCGGGGACCTCGCGGATCCCGCGGAGGATAGCCCATCCACGGCGTCGCAGGACCGGTGGGTAACGTTCACCGCCTCCACGAGACCGGACCCGATGCACACCCGCCGACAGCTGCTCTGGACCTCGATGGGCTTCGTGCTCGTGGGCTGTGGTGCGGCCGACAAGCCCGACTCTGCGACACCCGGCGCCGACACCGGCGGGAGCACCCCCACCGGCACGCCGATCATCCCCGGGCCCGCCGCCTGCCTCGACCCGCCCCTCGGCAGCTTCATCCGGGACCTGCCGTTCGAGGACGAGACCCCGCGCGACCTGGAGACCCTCACCGGCGAAGGACTCGAGGGCCGGTACGTGCTCGACCTCACCACGGTGGACGACGCGGTGCTCGTGGTGCCCACCGCCCGGTTCTTCATCCGCACAGCACAGCCCGACCTCATCGACACCGCCGACTGGGTTGTCCGCATCGGCGGCCGCGTCTCCGCCCCGGCGGACGTGCCCATCGCCGACCTGTTGGCCCTCGCCCGACCCCAGGGAGTGGTGCACTTCGAATGCTCCGGCAACACCGCATATGGCGGCTTCGGACTGCAGTCCGCGGCCGACTTCGACGGCGTGCCCGTGGGTGAGGTGTTCGCTCTCGCAGCGGCCGAGACCACGCGCGTGCGCATCTCCGGGTTCGACGAGCACTCCGCTCCGTCCGCGGGCTCGGACGCGGGCGCGTCGTGGGTGTTCACCGTGGCCGAGCTCGAGGCCGCCGGCGCCTTCTTCGCCACCGGCATGAACGGCGAGGCGCTCCCCGACGACCACGGCTTCCCGGTGCGCCTGGTGATCCCCGCATGGTACGGCTGCGCGATGATCAAGTGGGTGAACGCCATCGATTTCGTCGACGAAAACGAGCCCGCCACCGGCCAGATGATGGAGTTCGCCTCGCGCACCCACCAGCCCGGGGTGCCCGCCCTCGCGCGGGACTACCTGCCCGCCGAGATCGACGTGGCCGCGCTGCCCATCCGGGTTGAGGAGTGGGAGGTGGACGGCGAGCGGGTGCTGTGGATCGTGGGCCTGGTGTGGGGTGGCACGGTGGCCGCACCGCCGCTTCGGCTGCACCTGGACGACGACGAGGAGGGCGAGCCCGTGGAGGTGTGCCCCGAGCGCACCGACGCCCGCACCTGGGGCCTGTGGAGCCACACCCTGCCCACCCCGAGGCGCGGATCTCGGTCGATCTGGCTCACGGTGGACGACCCGGCGGTGCGCACCCGTCGCCTGGATGACCGCTACTATGAGCGGTTCGTGGACGTGTGATCCGTGGGGTTCTGAGCGGATGTCACCACACAGCACGGGCTTCAGCCCGGGTGCAGGTACAGCCGGGCCGTCGAGTGTGGCGCGGTGTCGGCCACACTGAGGCGCAGGTCGCCCTCCCACCCCCAACCGTGCGCATCCGCCAGCAAGCTCCCGTCCACCACCACCACTCGGCTGCCCGAGCGCATGCCGCGGGCCAGCGCCTCCGACAGCCGCGGCAGCTCCCGCCGGGGCGCGCCCATGGACCAGGTGGTGGCGAAGCACACGGCGAGGGTGGTGTCGGCGAGCGCGCGGCCCACGGCAGTAGGAGCACCGGCCGGATCCCAGGCTTGATGCACGTCTCCCAGGAGCAGCTCCACCGGAGCTACGATGCGTCCGCGCCGCTCGGCGAGCCGTTCACGCAGCCGATCCTCATGCGCGAGAGACCGCCGCCACAGGCCCGGCACGATCTCCACGCCCCGGGCGATGCGCAGGTCGGGCCGCAGGAGGGCGGCTGCCAGTGTGGGCCCGCCGTCGCCGCTGCCGATGTCGAGGAAGGCCTCACCCGGGCGCAGGTCCGCCGCCTCGAGCAGCCGCCGCAGCGAGGCCAGGTCGAGCTCGCCGTACACCAGCTGCGCCGCGGGGAGCGCGAGCGCCCGGGCCGCCTCCTCCCCCTCCCGACGCGCCTGGTCGCGGCGGGCATGCCACCGGTCGTCTCCGGGGTGACCGAGCACGTCCGCGAGCAACCCCGCGACCTCGGCCTCCGACGACAGCGGCGCTGGCTCCACCCGACCCCCTCCATGCTGCGCCGCCCGCCACCCGGAGCGACGGTCCACGTCCACGCCGAGTGGTAGCCTACCGGACCGGCCGGCACGCAACCCGTCACCCCCGCCCTCCAACCGACTGCCCCGAACCCGCGCGGAGACCGTTGCGATGACCTCGATGCGCCGTCAGTGGGTGGGGCTGGCGCTGCTCGGAACGTGGGGCGTGCTCTACCTCGGCCTGGGTGGCGTGCTCCCCGAGGCGCAACTGGCCGCACACGCGGCGGTCGCGGGCTGTCTCGGGCTGTGCCTCCTCCTGCCGGCCCCGCGACAGGCCCTCGCCGACCGGCTCACCCCGGCGTGGATCGGCCTCGGCCTGGTGCTCGCCGCCATCGCCGTGGGCCTGGTGCCGCTCCCCGGGGCGGTGCTCGCATGGGTCGCTCCCGGCGTGCTCGACGCACACGGCCCAGTGAGCTGGCACACGCTCTCCGTCAGCCCCGAGCGGACCGCCGACAGGCTGGCGTTATGGACGATGTACCTGGGCATGGCCACGGCCGCCGGCGTGTGGGCCACCCGCCGACGGGCAGCGCACCAGGTGGGCCGCATCGGTCTGCTGTGGTTCCTCGGAGTGCTCGGGTTCGCCCTCGCTCACGCGGCGTCGTCCACCCACGCCGTGCTCGGCTTCGTGCCGACCAGCCTCGGCCACCACCGCACCTTCTTCGCCCCGTTCGTCGACGACACCCACCTCGGCACCCTCCTCCTCCTCCTCCTCCCCAACGCCGTTCGCACCGTGGCACGCTCCACCTCGCCCGTCGCCCGGCCCGCCGTGGTGCTGCTCCTGGTGGTGGTGTCCGGGGTGCTCTTGCAGATCGGCTCCAAGGGCGCGACGGGCGTCGCGCTGGTGCTGGGCGCGGTGGCGTTGGGCTGGCCCCGCGAGCGCCGCCCCGTCGCCGCGGTGGTCGGCCTGCTCGCCCTGCCGGTGGTCGCAGCAGCCCTCGTGTGGCGTGGCGGGCTCGGGGGCATCGCGCGGCTCGAGGCGTGGCGGGATGCGCTGCCGATCCTGGTGTCCTTCCCCCTCGCCGGCACCGGCCACGGCGGCTTCGCGACCACCTTCGCCGCATACAGGACGAACCTGGACTTCCTGCGCTGGGCCCACCTGCACAACGACGGCCTGCAGTGGGTGGTGGAGGGCGGTCTGCTCGGCGCCGGGCTCGGCGTGGTGGCGCTCGGATTCCTCCTCCCCGCCGCCGTTCGCACATCAGCATTTGCGCGTCCGTGGCTCCTCGGACTGCTCGGCGTGGCCACGCACAGCCTGGTCGAGTTCCCATTCCACATCCCGAGCATCGCCGCGTCCGTGGCCATCGTCCTCGGCATGTTGCACGGCCGGG
>JBLFXJ010000313.1:0-9444 GCA_047609825.1 Myxococcota bacterium | reverse complement strand
AGCCCACATGTATGCTCAGGCCCGGACCGATGCGGACCGTCGCGGCCTGCAGCGGCCCATCGCCCGCGACTGGGACGGTGAGAACCTCCACCTCGCCACCTGCACCGGCCGCCCGACCCACGCTGTGGTGACGGTGCCCGCCGAGCCTCCTGGCTGGGTCGTGGAGCTGGCCGACGGGCGCGCGATCAGCGAGCCCACCACGGTCCTCCCGGGGCCGCAGAGCCTGCGCGTGGTGCTGGAGACCGAGTCCGCCGGTGGGGAGAGCCGGCGGGATGTGCTGCTCGATCAGCGCCTCATGCTGCAGCCTGGTCAGTGGGTGGAGCCCGCAGACGAGCTCACGGTGCGCGCGCGCATGCTGGTGGCCGAAGCGAGCGTCGAGGTCAGCGGCACCCAGGGCGTGCTCCCGCCGGCTGGCGCAGGGGTCGCCGCCTGGTGGGCGCCCCGAGACAAGGGGCGGGGGCGACCGGTGCTCGGCGCCGAGCTCACCACCCTCGCCAAGGGTCCCGTCACGTGGTCGGATCAACGGATCGCCTGCTTCACGGGCGGCCACCTCGCCGGGCGCCTGGGGTGGCTGTGGACCGTGCCGGTCGATGCGGCCGAGCGCCGCCACATGGCTCTCGGACCATCGGGAACGGTCGGCGGGTGGTGGCGAGAGGCGGCGCACCCTGGCAGCCAGAGCGGTCGCCCGTGCGGCGAGCCCGGCCGAGGCCAGGTGGGGCTGGGCACCGAGCTCGCGACCGGAGCCACCACCACCCTGCATGTGCACCTGGCGTCGGGCCCATGGGTGGCCTCGTTCGATCAAGGCGTGTTGTGGACGGGGACCGACACCGCGAGCGGGTTCAGCGTCATCGCGCAGCCCACGGTGCGGGCCGCCCTCGGCGTGCGGGTGTGGTGAGCCGGACCGGCGCCGCACTGGCCAGCCTGCTCCTGCTCGGGTGTGGCCTCTCCACGCGGGATCTGGACGGAGACGGGTTTGCGGCGCTCGACGGCGACTGCGACGACTGGGATCCCAGGGTGAATCCGGCCGCTGCCGATCTCGCCGCAGATGGGGTGGACGACGACTGCGACGGCGTGGAGCCGATCGCGGTGGCCCGCGGGCTCGAGCACGCGTGCACGCTGTACACCGACGGCTCCATCCGCTGCACCGGCGACGACGCCCTCGGTCAGCTCGACGTGCCCCCGCAGCAGCCGTTCCCATTCGTGGACCTGGTGGCCGGCGACTACCACTCGTGCGCGCTCGACCTCGTGGGCACGACCGCCTGCTGGGGCGACGACCGCGAGGGCCAGAGCACCCCGCCCGCCGACCTGGAGCCCGTGGAACGAATCGGCGCCGGACCTGACTTCTCCTGGGGCGAGGGGCCGGACCAGCCAAGGGTCTGCTGGGGACGATGTTTCGGACCGTGACGTCCGGCGCTCTGGATGGCCCCGGCGGGCGGCCTCGATTATAGATCAAACGATCGTTTAGACTAGGGAGCGAAGATGGAGCGGGCACGGCTTGGGCAGTTCGGGGTGGATGGCGAGGCCCTGCTGGCTGAGATGCGGTCGATGAAGGGTGGCGACGCCGACTTCAAGGGCGGTCGTACCTGGTCGATGGTGTACTGGCCCGGCGACGCGCACCATCACGTGACCGAGCAGGCGAACAACCTGTTCCTCGCCACCAACGGCCTCAACCCGTTCGCCTTCCAGAGCCTGCGACGGATGGAGCGCGAGGTGGTCCAGATGACCGCCGACCTGCTCAATGGCCCCACCACCGCCGTGGGCACCATGACCAGCGGCGGCACCGAGTCGATCCTGCTGGCCGTGCAGGCCTACCGTGACCGCGCCCGCACCCGCTGGCCATGGATCCGCCATCCCGAGATCGTGGTCCCCGAGACCATCCACGTCGCGTTCGACAAGGCGGCCCACTACTTCGGGGTGCGCCTGCGCAAGGTGGCCGTGGGGCCCGACAAACGCGCCGACGTTCGCGCCATGCGCCGCGCCATCGGCCGTAACACCATCGCCATCGCCGCCTCCGCCCCACAGTACGCCCACGGCGTGGTCGATCCCATCGAGGAGCTAGGCGCCATCGCGCTGAAGAAGCGCCTGCCGTTCCATGTCGATGGCTGCTTCGGCGGCTTCCTCTTGCCGTTCCTCGAGCGCCTCGGCCACCCGCTCCCCCGGTGGGACTTCCGGGTGCCGGGCGTCACCTCCATCTCCGCCGACGTCCATAAGTACGGATACGCGCCGAAGGGTGCCTCTGTCCTTGTGTACCGCGAGATGAGCTACCTCAAGCACCAGTTCTTCGTGTCCACCGACTGGCCTGGCGGCGTGTACGTCTCGCCTACGATGCAGGGCACGCGCGCCGGAGGCACAATCGCCGGTGCATGGGCCTCGATGCGCCACATGGGCGAGGAGGGCTACACCGCACTCGCCGCGGAGGCCCTCGAGGCTTCGGTGCGGCTGCGCGCCGGCCTCGCCGCCATCCCCGAGGTGCGCATGCTCGGCGCCGGGCACAGCACCATCGTCACGTGGACCTGTGAAGGCGTCGACACCTACGCCGTGGCCGATCAGCTCGCGGCAAAGGGCTGGAGCATCGACCGGCAGCAGAAGCCCCCCTCCATCCACTGCACCTGCAACGCGTCGAACGGCCCGGTGGTGGACGAATACGTCGCGGATGTGGAGGCGGCGGTGGCCGTGGTGAAGGCGAACCCCGAGCTCGCGAAAGAGGGCCAGGCCGCGATGTACGGGATGATGGCCAAGGTGCCGGTGCGGCGGCTCGTGTCGTCGAGTGTGCGCAAGGTCATGGAGCAGATGTACGCCCACGACGCCGGGGATGGCGAGCTGGACGAGCTGGAGCAGGACGACTGGATGTCGAAGCTGGTGGACCGCTACGGCCCTGCCGCCATCGACGCCCTCGACCGCATCCGCGCCATCGGCGGTGGCCGATGAAGCGCATCGCCTACCTGCGGGTCGCCCAGGAGACCAACAGCTTCTCGCCGGTGCTCTCTACCCTCGACGACTTCCGCCGCACCCACTGGTTCGAAGGAGAGGCGCTGGCCGAGGTGTGCAGCCCGCGCGGCACCGAGGCTGAGGGGTTCATGCGCAATGGCGAGCTCTCGGGGTTCGTGAAGGCCGCCACCCGCCTCGGCCGCGGTCGGATCGAGCTGGTGCCGCTGTTCAGCGCCTGGGCGATCCCGAGCGGCCCTCTCTCCCGCGAGACCTTCCTGTACTTCCGCGACCGCATCGCGGACGAGCTCCGGGCTGCGGGCCCCCTCGATGGCGTGATGATCAGCCTGCACGGCGCGCTCGGAGCGGAGGGCATCCCCGACCCCGAGGCCGACTTCCTCGAGGCCGCCCGGGCCGTGGTCGGCGACATCCCCATCGCCTGCACGCTGGACCTGCACGGCCAGCTCGACGCGCGGAAGGTGCGCCAGATCGACATCCTCGCGGCCTACCGCACCAACCCCCACCGCGACCACGCCGAGGTGGGTCGGCGCGCCGGCGAGATGCTGGTTCGCACGGTGCTCGGAGAGATCACGCCCACCCGCGCGTGGCGCTCCCTGCCGCTGGTGCTCGGCGGCGGCAGCACCATCGACTTCATGCCCACCATGCGACCGGTGTTCAGGCGCATGCGCCAGATGGAGCTTGACCCGCGGGTGCTGTACTGCTCGCTGTTCATGTGCCACGTCTGGAACAAGCACCCGGAGCTCGGGTGGTCCACCCACGTGATGACGGACGGCGACCCCGCCCTCGCCGAGGCGCTCGCGGAGGAGCTGGCCGAGCTGGCGTGGTCGGTTCGCCACGCTCAGCCGCCGCTGTTCCCCACCGCCACCGAGGCCATCGCCCAGGCCCGCGCGGCCCGTCTCGCGCGCCACCTCGGCACGGTGTGCATGTGCGATGCGAGCGATATCGTGAGCGCGGGCGCCGCTGGTGAGAACACCCGGCTGGTGAAGGCGCTGCTCGACCAGGCGCAGGGGCTGCTCACCTACGCCCCGATCCGCGATGCCGTGGCCATGGAGCGGCACTGGGAGCTCCCCGTCGGCGCCGAGTTCTCCGACGCCGTCGGCGGCCGCCTGCACCCGGAGCTGAACACGCCGATCCCCGTTCGCGGCAAGGTGGTGCGCAAGACGGTCCACCCGAACATGGGCCGCATGATGGTGCTCGACGCCGACCACGTGAAGCTCGTGATCACCCAGCACGCCCCGATGGCCATGAAGCCCTCCTTCTACGGCGATGTCGGGCTGAACCCCTGGCGCGCAGACATCTGCGTCGTCAAGTCGTTGTTCCCCTTTCGGCTGTACTTCCTCGCCCACAACCGCAAGACGATCTACGCTCGCACCCGGGGCGTGACCGACCTGGACGCGGTCACCCGGCAGGAGTTCACCCACCCCGTGCACCCCACCGACCACGTGACCGACTGGCGCCCGGTGGACCGCGCGCGCCGAGGGCTCGAGGCCGTCGCCCCCACAGCATGAGCCACCGACGCAGTGGCATCTCCTCGCGCTACCGGCGTGGACTGCTGCAAATGGCACAATCCCGCCCGAGATCGCTCCCAGAAGCCGGCACGCCTCATGCACAATGGAGCTGCGGAGGTGCGCTGTGGAGACCGCTGCCAGCTTGATGCGCGACCCGATCACCGTCCCTCGGGACGCGGCGGTCGAGATGCTCGCGCGACGCCTACAGACGCACACCGTGCGCCATCTCCCGGTGGTGGACGGCGGCGGCAGGCTCATCGGCATGGTGACCGACCAGGATGTCTTCGCCCTCGGCGGGTTCCTGCTCGACGACTGGGTTCCGTTCGACGAGGCGACGAGCCGGCTCACCGCCGAGACCATCAGCAGCTCCGACGCGCTGGAGGTCCACCTGGACGCGCCGCTATCCAACGTGCTCCGGCTGCTGGCAGGGCCGGGGGATTGTGCGGTGGTGATCGACGAGGCGCGGCAAGTGCGCGGCATCCTCACCGAGCACGACGGCGTACGATTCGGAGCGGCGATCATCCCCGCCGAACACCCGATCGACCTGGACGCGGCGCGCCCGGTGGCCTCGGTGCGCCGGGACACTCCGGCGCGGGTCGCGCTCGACCGCATGCTCGCCGAGCGGGTGCGCCACATCGTGATCGAGGATGGAGGGCGGCCCGTCGGCGTCCTGTCATTCCGCGACCTGATCATCGAGGGGATTCCCGGTGGCCGCCAGCTGACCTCGTGGGAGGTCGTGCGCTCCACCACGGTGCACACCGTCGACGAGGGAACGCCGCTGCGAGCGGCCGCAGAGCGGCTGGCCGCGCTGGCCATCGGATGCCTGCCGGTGACCGACGCAAACGGCATGCTCACGGCCATCCTCACCCGCACCGACATCATCCACGCCGCAGCCACCGCCCTGGAGGAGGAGGCGCTGTTCGGCGAAGGCTGACCGGGCGAGTTCGGCGTCGGCGGTGGGCGGGTGCCCGCCGCCGACCATCGCTCAGCGGCGGCGGGTTGCCAGGCTGAGGAGGCCGAGCAGCGCGAGCAGGCCACCGGCCGGTGCCGCGCCGGTGCTGTTGCAGCCCTGGCCCAGGAGCGGACCGTCACCGCCGCCGCGGATCAGGTACTCGTCGTCGCACGGATCGCCGATGCCATCGCCGTCTTCGTCGGCCTGGTTCGGGTTCGGCATGAACGGGCAGTTGTCGCACAGGTCGCCGACCAGGTCCTGGTCCACGTCGGACTGGTCCGAGTTCTTGGTGTCCTGGCAGCTGTCGCACAGGTCGCCGACGCCGTCGTCGTCAACGTCGGTCTGCAGCGGGTTGTAGGTCGAGCGGCAGTTGTCGCACACGTTGCCGATGGTGTCGTTGTCCAGGTCGTCCTGGCCAGCGTTCGGCAGCGTGAGGCAGGTGTCGCACGCATCGCCGATGCCGTCGCCATCGGCGTCCTGCTGGGTCGGGTCAGGGGTCTGCGGGCAGCCGTCGCACAGGTCGCCGATGCCATCCAGGTCGCTGTCGAACTGGTCGGTGTTGAAGAAGTACAGGCAGTTGTCGCAGGCATCGCCCACGCCGTCGCCGTCTACGTCTTCCTGGCCCAAGTTCGGGTCGAATGGGCAGTTGTCGCACACATCGCCCAGCCGGTCACCGTCGAAGTCCAGCTGGTCGGGGTTGAAGTCGATGGGGCAGTTGTCGCACTGGTCGCCGGCGAGGTCTGCGTCGAAGTCTTCCTGCTGCGGATCGGGGATGATCGGGCAAACGTCGCATACGTCGCCGATGCCGTCCATGTCGGCGTCGCCCTGGTCGGGGTTGTAGACCGTGAGGCAGTTGTCGCACAGGTCGCCCGCGTTGTCGCAGTCGAGGTCGGCCTGGTCGGCGTTCGGCGTGTACGGGCAGTTGTCACACGCCAGGGACGTGATCACGTCGGGGTAGGTGCCGCCATCTTCGATGACAACCACCGCCTCCGAGCCGAAGCCGTCGAGGTCGGGGTCGTTGTCGGGCAGGCCGTCGCCGTTGTTGTCGGCCAGCAAGTAGAACTCACAGCCGAACGAGTAGTAGTCGTAGTAGTAGTCGGCCGACTCGAACGGTTCGCCGGTGATCGGATCACGACGGATGTTGCACAGCGGGTCGTCGGTGTCCACCCGGGTGTCGTCGAGCACATCGACGCCGTTGCAGTTCAGGTCCCGGTCGAGGTCCGTGAAGCAACCGAGGCCACCAGCGTAGGCGAGAGACAGGGACAGGACGAGCGCAGTCATCGGTCTTCCTGGAGGGAGTTCGTCGATTGATGCCCTGTGTGGGGCTTCGACGTCACCTGAACCGCCCGACTGGATCGGGGACAGGCGAGCCATCTTACACCACACGCACCTCCCGCGCACCGCACCCGCCTGCGGGTGGCTGAAGGCGACATAGACTGACCGCGGAGGAGTGATGGACCACCCTGCGCGATGGACGGAGGCGATGCTCGACGCCCTGGCGCCGACCGAGCACGACTTCCAGGAGTTCAAGGGCTCTGCGTGGCTCGACGACCAAGGATGCTTGGCCGACGGCGTTCATGTGCGCCTGAGCAAGCAGGTGTCAGCGTTCGCGAACGGAGCCGGTGGCCGGCTGTTCATCGGCATCGACGACCAGGGCCGGGTGGATGGCGGCGTGCACACCTCCCTGCGCAACGGCACCCGCTCATGGCTCGAGGACGTGATCGCCGGCGTGGTGTCGCCCCGTTTGGAGCAGTTCAACGTGTTCGAGGTGACGGCGGGAGCCCGAGGCTCGCGCATCGGCCCGGGCCGGGCCGTGTACGTGGTCGCCATCCCGCCGTCGGACCACGCCCCCCACATGGCCATCGACCACCGCTACTACATGCGCACCGCGGGCAAGTCGCGTCCGATGGGGCATGTACACCTGCTCGACGTGCTCCGCCGTGCGCTGCACCCGACCGTCGACGTGGTGCGCGTGTCTCCCTATGGCACCGCGGAGCGTGTCGAGAACGACCCCCGGGGACCGAAGTCGCTGGTGCACTTCCGCGTGTATGTGGCGAACCAGGGGCGCACCCTCGCCCGGCACGTCGGCGTGGAGCTCGTTGTCCCGCGACCGCTGTTCAGCCGCGAGGTGCGCCAGCGCGTGCGCGAATCGGCGGAGTTCACCCCCCTGACGCAGCGCCCGGGCTCCATCACGCTGTTCCGCTACCACCCGGCACCCATCTTCCCCGGACAGGAGGTGTACCTGTTGCACTGCTGGCTCGCGGTGCATGGCGGGAACGTGGACCTCATCCGCAACGGCGCAGAGCTCGTCTGGAGGATCTATGCCGACGACTCCCCGCCACGGTTCGGCAGCGTCGAGCCCCGGTCGTGGTCCGTGATCCGGCGGGCCATCGCGGCCCTCGATCGCTGACGACCGAGCGGTGGTCGTCGATGCACAGCCGAGCGGGCCCAGGCCCCCGCCACAGGGCCCGCTACACGCGGCGAACCGCTCGCGCCTGGCGACTCCATGACAGGAGCAGCCAGGTGGGTTGCTCCAAGATAAGTTGGCGGGACGTACCGCATTCGTTGCGGTGTTCCTGGCCCCGGGACCCACTCCCAAGAGGCTCCTATGCTGCGCGTGCTGTTGGCTCTGGTCTCCCTGAACGTCCTCCTCCCGCGCGCGGCCCTCGCCCAGTGCGCGGACGAGGTGAGGTCGGATCTCACGTGCGCGAGCGTGGCCAGCAACAAGCTCGTCCCGCCCGCCTGGGTCGGGCCCGACCCGGTCCCATCGTTCGCGACAGAGTGGACCTGCCCCAACGGATTCGACCCCGAGAACCTCGACAGTGATGTTGGCGCCACCTGTGACTACACCACCGCCCTCGGGGCATGTGGCGTGTTGGGTTGCGTGGATGAGGGGTATACCTGCGGCGACCCCAGCGCCGAGCGCCGACAGGGCGGCCCCGAAGACGTGTACCGGTTCGTGTGTGAGCGCCCGGGCGCCGTGCGCACCCGGATCCGTGGGCTCGACTGCGACCTCGACTACTACGTGCTCGACTCCACCTGCGACCCCGAATCCCGCAGCTCGTGCGTGGATGGCGGCACCAAGGCCGGCACGCTCAACGATCAGGTCAACTTCGACTGCACCTACGATGGCGAGGTGTTCTACCTGATCGTCGAGGGCTTCGGGCACAGCTGGGAAGGGCTCGTAACCTACGATCTCGACGGCGCGGGCTACTGCAACCCCGAGGCGGGCGGCGGCGTCCGCGGCGGCGACTACGAGCTCATCTTCATCACCGACAACCCGGCCGTCGACTACTGCTACGAGGACTGCGAAGACGGCATCGACAACAACGGCGACGGCCTCGTGGACTGCGCCGACCCGATCTGTGGCTGCCCCGGCGAGCCCGAGGACTGCTTCGACGGCATCGACAACGACTTCGACGGCGACATCGACTGCGAAGACATCGACTGCTTCAACAACGACGGTGATGGGTTCATCGCCGAGATCTGCGGCGGCACCGACTGCGACGACAGCTACTTCAACTGCTGTGACCCGGACGGCGACGGCATCCCCGCCTCCCCGTCCTGCGACATCTGCCCCGACGACTTCGACCCGGCGCAGCTGAACTCCGACGGCGACCACGAACGAAGACCAGCGCGATGGCGATGGCGACGATGTAGGCGACGACTGCGACAACTGCCAGGCAGTCGCGAACCCGCTCCAGACCGACTCCGATGGCGACGGCAAGGGCGACGATTGCGACGTGTGCCCCGGCGGCGACGACCTCGTTGACTTCGACGGCGACGGAACCCCTGACGACTGCGACAACTGCCCCGTCGACTTCAACCGTGGCCAGGTCGACGGTGACGGTGACGGGGTCGGAGACACCTGCGACGTGTGTGACGGCGGCGATGACGGCGCAGATGCCGACGGCGACTCCGTACCGGACTTCTGCGACAACTGCCCGGCCACGCCGAACCCCGACCAGGACGACGCGGACGGAGACTCGGTCGGAGACGCCTGCGACGTGTGCGCGGGCGCGGATGACATGGCCGATG
>JBLFXJ010000312.1:0-9458 GCA_047609825.1 Myxococcota bacterium | reverse complement strand
ACAGCGACTACGCGAACCGCCTCCCGCGCGGACGGACCTACGCGCGCAATGGCTCGATCCTGGACCTGCACATCGAGCCGGGCCAGATCGTCGCGGCGGTCGCCGGGAGCGCTCTGTATGGAGTGCGGATCCGGATCGAGCCGCTGGCGGCGGACCGGTGGGAAACGATTCGCACGGCGAGCCGTGGCACGCTCGGCTCGATGGTGGAGCTGCTCGAGGGACGGGTATCGAAGGCGGTGATGCAGGTGGTGACCGACCCTGCGACCGGGTTGTTCCCCAGGTCGTCGGAGATCCACCTGTCGTGCTCGTGCCCGGACTGGGCCGACCTGTGCAAGCACGCGGCGGCGACCCTATATGGGGTGGGAGCGCGGCTGGATTGGGAGCCGGAGCTGCTGTTTGCGCTCCGAGGCGTGGACCCGGGCGAACTCGTGGGCGCGCCGCTCCCGAGCCGCACCACCCGGCGGTCGGGGCGGCGGGTGCTCGCGGTCGACGATCTGGCGGCGCTGTTCGGGGTGGAGATCGACTTCGCACCGGAGCCCGAGCCGGTGGACGCCTCGCTCACCGAGGCGCTGGCGAACGCGCTGGCCGAGGCGAGCGCCACGATCGGCGCGCTGGCGGAGCAGCCCGGCGTGGACGAGCGGGCGGTGGCGGAGGAGATCGCCGAGCTGGAGCTGATGGGGGTTGTGTACCGGGTGGGCGAGGTGTGGTGTCTGGGGTGAGCCTGCACGTGGATGATGCCGACGCCCTGATCGAGCGAGCCCGCGCCGCCGGAGCTACCGTGACGATGGAGCCGCGGGACCAGTTCTACGGCGAACGAAGCGACAAGTTCAGGGGCCCGTTCGGGCATGAGTGGCACATCGGGCACTCGCTGGAGGAGGTGGAGCCGGCCCCCGCCAAATCCCACCCCCCCACCCGCCCCTCAGCGGTACTCTCCCCCCGCAGGAGGCACGGTGCGGATCGGGCGCTACGAGGTCGGCGACTCCCTCGGGTCTGGCGGCATGGCCGAGGTGTTCCGGGCCACGGGGCCGGACGGCGCCGCGGTCGCGCTGAAGGTGCTCCGGGAGACCTTCCCCGACGTGGTGCGCCGGTTCCGCGACGAGGGGCGCATCCAGGCCCGGCTGGACCACCCCAACGTGGTGCGGGTGCACGAGGTGATCGAGAGCGCCACCGGCCCGGTCCTCGTGCTCGACCTGGTCGACGGGCCTGACCTGGAATCCGTGCTCTCTACGGGCGTTCCCCTCCCGGCCGATGAGGCCGAGATGCTCTTTCGCCGCGTCCTCTCGGCGATCGGCCACGCGCACGCACACGGCGTGGTGCACCGGGACCTGAAGCCCGCGAACATCCTCCTCGACGGTCCACTGCAGGTGCCCCGGGTCACCGACTTCGGCGTGGCCCGGATCACCGAGGACGCCGGTTCCTTGGTGGACCCTGCGCGCCCGCGCACCACCGGATTCCTCGGCACCCCCGGCTATGCCGCGCCCGAGCAGGCCATGTCGCCCGAGACCGTCGACCGCCGCGTGGACGTGTTCGCGCTCGGAGCCCTGCTCTATGAGCTGCTCAGCGGGGCACCGGCGTTCCCAGGGGGCCCGATGGCGGCGCTCGTGGCCGCGTCCGAGCGCGCCTACATACCTCTCGACGAGCGGGTCCCCGACCTGCCCCCGCACCTGGTTGCCCTGGTCAACGCCTGCCTCGCGCCCCGCGCGGCCGACCGTCTGCCGGATGCCCAGGCGATTCGGGAGCGGCTCGACCGGATCCCGCCGCCCACGCCGTCGGCCGGGAGCTGGATTGACGGCCCGCCGGCGCTGGACCTACCTCCCGGTCGCGAGCCCGAGCGGGATGCGGTGCTCGCCGCGGTCGCCGCCGGCGCGCGCTGGGTGAGCCTGGTGGGCCCATCGTCCGCGGACCCGAGCGGGCTGGCCGATGCCGTGGCAGAGGAGTTCGGGCGCGCTCAGGGTGTTGCCGTCGTTCAGACTGCCGACCGTGTGGACGGACCCGCGGTCATCCGGGTCGACCTGGCCGGACCCCTCCCCGAGGTGCACCCCGACCGCCTGGTGGTCGCCTCGGGAGCCGCCGCGGCGGGCCTGCCGGCGGAGCATGTCGTGCGGGTGTGGCCCCTGCCGGTCGGCCTGGCCGGCACCACCCTGGAGCCCGAGCACCTCGTCGACGGCGACGACACCTTCCTCTCCAGCTGGGAGGACGGCGCGCCCGCCGACACCCCGGCCACCGACGCCCGGCCCGCCCCCCCGTCGAGCCGCTACACCCTGGAGGATCGGCTCGGCCGCGGCGGCATGGGCGAGGTGTGGCGGGCCCACGACGCCGTGCTCCGCCGCCACGTGGCCCTGAAGGTGATCCGCCCCGGCCGGGTGCGGTCCGACATGATCGTGCGGTTCCGGCAAGAGGCCCAGGTGACCGGCCAGCTGGAGCATCCGAACATCGTGCCGGTGCACGACCTGGGCAGCCTGCCCGACGGCTCGCTCTACTTCACGATGAAGGTGGTGCACGGCCGCTCGCTCACGGAGTGGATCGACGATGCCTGGGGGGCGCTCGACAGCGGAGAGCTGACCCACGGCGAGGTGTTGGTCGCCTTCGCGGGCGTGTTCGAGCGGGTGTGCGAGGCGCTGGCCTTCGCCCACGACCGGGGCGTCGTGCACCGCGACCTCAAGCCGGACAACGTCATGGTCGGCGAGTTCGGCGAGGTGCAGGTGATGGACTGGGGGCTGGCGCGGCTGGTGGCCAGCGCTGAGTTGCCCGCCGCCGTGCGCTCCGATCGGGGCGATTCGGCCCACGAGACCCGGATGGGCGCCATCGCCGGCACCCCCGCGTACATGGCGCCGGAGCAGGCCCGCGGCGACACCGACGCCATCGGGCCGGCGGCCGACATCTGGGCCCTCGGGGCCATCCTGTTCCGCGCGGTGGCCGGTGCGCCGGCGTTCTCGGGCGAGCCCGAGAGCATCCTCATCGAGGTGGCCCGCGGGCCCACCCTGGTGCCGGCCCACCATGCGCGGCAGCCGCTGCCGAAGGAGCTCGACGCCATCGTCCGCCGCGCCATGGCCCCCGACATCTCGGGCCGGTACGCCGGCGTCGGCGCGATGCTCACCGACCTGCGGGCCTGGCGGGATGGGCGACCGCTCGAGCGGCTGGACTACACCCCGGGCGAGCGAATCGCCATGTGGGCCCGACGGAATCGGCGGAGCGTGCGCGCGGCGGGGCTCACCGCGGCCGTCGCGGGGGCGGTGCTCTCGGTAGGCCTGGTCCGGTACGTGGCCGACATCCAGGCGGCCCACGCGCTGGCGGAGGAGCGGGCCGACGCCGCGCTGCTGGCGGAGGAGGACGCGCGCCTGCGCCTGGCCCAGGCCCAAGTGGCCACCGGCGATGCGCTCGTCGCTACGGCTCGGTTCGGTGAGGCCCGTGAATCGTACGCCGACGCCAAGGCGCTCCTGGCGGAGCTGGACCGCACGACCCTCGCCGCCGAGCTCGGCCTGTGGCGCACGGTGAACGCCTCGCGGCCTCCACTGGCCGAGCTGCCGGGCACCCTGCTCGGCGCCGGCCCGGACGAACGTTCGCTCCTGATTCAGCGGGGGGACCGCGTGGTGCAGGTCGCCGTGCCGCTGACCCGGACAATCGCCGAGTGGCCTGCGCCGCCCGGTCGGATCGGAACGGTACACCGTGAAGATGGGGCGCTGATCGCCTACTCGGGGCACGGCGACCAGCTGTGGCGCACCCAGCTGGGCGGGGAGCCCGTGCCGATCGCCGACCTGGCGGATCGGTACCACCACAGCATCCATGCGGCCGATGACGGGCGGTGGGTGATGGCGTCGGACCAGGACGGCACCCTGGCGATCCAGATCGTGCACCACAGCGACGCATGGGTCGCCGATGACCTGACGGCGCGCGGCGTGAGTCCACCATCGGGCGGCCTCGCCGTACTCACCCGGTTCGCCGCGTCCACCGAGCTGTGGGATCTCGACGCGGGCCAGCGCCTGCGCGAGCTCACCCCGAAGTACGCGCGCGGTACCATAGACCACGCGGGCGACGTGGTGGCGCTGGAGGTCGAGCGGGAGGACGTGCTGCGGGCGGAGGCGGTCGAGTCGGGTCGGGTGCTGTGGGAGGTGGAGCAGCGCAACGAGACCCCGATAGGGATCACTCCCGACGATCGCGGGCTCCTGACGAGGAGTATCGACGGCAACGGCGCGCTGCGCGACCTGGCGGATGGCCATGTCGTGCTCCGATTCGACGGGCAGGGCGATCGGTTCGAGCGCCACGCCATCACGAGCGAGCTGGTGGCCGCACAGGTCGAGGGGCGCGAGTCGGTGCAGCTGTGGTCTCACGCAGGTGGCCCGACCGGTGTGCTCGCTGCGGGTGAGGCGTCCGATCTGGACCTTGCAGGAGGGTTGTTCGCGGTGGGCGTCGGGCCTCGCCTGGTGATCTGGGACGCGGTCAGCGGGCTGGAGCTGTGCGGGTGGGACCTGCCGTTCGCGCCAGAACGCGTGGCGTGGTCCGAAGACGGCCGCTCCGTGGGGGCGACGGCGTCGGGGTCGGTCGTAGCAGTGCATGTGGACGTCGTGGCGGGCACGCTTCGGGAGGTTCCGGTCCAGCTGAAATCGAGCGCGGTCGCGGTCGCCGGTGAGGCGCTGTTCGTCGGCTACAGGGACGGCCACATCTCGCGGGTCGACGCGTCGGGCCTGGGCTGGACCCGCCCCGGTGCCGGACCCGAAGACAACGGCGTGTGGGACCTCAGCGCCGCTGACGGCGAGCTGGTCGCGTCGACCTGGCGGCCGGGGCGCATCGATCGCATCGCCACAGCCACCGGCGCGACCCTGGGGACCTGGGACGCGGGCGGGTGGTCGTATTCATTCGATGTGCACGATCAGCGACTGGCGGTGGGCACCTACGCCGACGACGCCCGGGTGTGGGACCTGGACGGAACCCTGCTGGCCACGCTCGGCCCCCACGCCGGACCGGTGCTCCAGGTCGCGTTCTCCCCCGACGGCCGGTACCTCGCCACCGGTGACTACGGGTCGCAGCTCCGGCTGTGGGATCTGGAGGCGGGCGGGGCCCCGGTCTCGGTGGACCAGGCGCACGTGTCGACGGTCGGCGTCGTGTACTGGGCGGATGATGGCGCGCTGCTGAGCGCCGGCGATCGGCTCCTCCGGCGGGACCTCAGCGTCGCCCCCGATCTGGCCGCAGCCCCGGTCCACCTCGCCACCCTCGCCGCGGGAGGCGATCTCGACGCGTCGGCACAAGCCCAGCTCGGGCGGGCGCTGGCGGCGAACGGGCTGCACGCCGACGCGGCCGCGCTGCTGGACGCTGCCGACGCGACCCCGATGGACCGCATGCGCGCGTGGTTCTACGCGGGTGACCGACCGAAGGCGGAGGCAGCACTCGCCGAGCTGCAGGCCTCGGAGGTTGTGCGAACGGTCTGGTCGCGGGCCATCGCCGCTCTGTGAGACGCTGCGTTCACCTTGTACCCGGCACGTAGCTGGCACCCGCTCTGCGCTCGAGCCGCCGACCACGCGCGGTAGGGGACTGGCCTGACCAGCGCGACGGCGGCACGCTCATCGATCTGAACGGCGGCTACGTGCAGCGAGCGCAGCACCTGCTGCCCCGCCAGGGCGCTGCGTTCCCCTGGACCCTGCACATGACCTACCGCGAGGACGTCGCCATGTTTCGCGACGGCACCCAGGAGGACGGGGTGCGGTTCTCTTCGGAGCCAGAGGCCGGGCGGGCGGCCATCCACGAGGCCACCGCACCCAGCTCGCAGAGTGCGGATCATGACGCGCACATCGGCCGCTGATATGTCTGGTATCCGCCGTGCATCGGCGAGGACCCTTACGCCACCGCGGACGCTCAAAACTAGGGAGCTTGGCCTGACGACTGGGCTCCTGAGTTCGGCGCCATCGATCGCTTTCGGGTGGCGGAAGTCGCGGGGCGCCTCCGGCCAGCTTCTTGGAAAGGAAGAACCCGAGGAGGAGACGTCGGCGTAGGGCTCGCGCGCCCGAACGTGACACTGGACGCGGTTGGCCTTCGGGCGCGCTCCTGCCTTCGGCCCTGCTCATCGGTCGTCCTGCGGGGCGGCTGGGAGGTCCTGGACCGGCCGGTTGATCCAGACCTCAGCGCTGGGGACCGGGACTGTCGGCGGTCCGTTGATGAAGCGCTCCGGATGGGCGACCCATGCTTGGTCAAGCACGGCCTGGCGAGCGCGAATCGCTTTGTCGAGCCGCCCGAAGTGAACGGTGGCCGGCGCGAACATGGCGATGCCGCTGTGATGGTGCTGATCATTGTACCACGGGAAGAACCTGCCGAAATGTTCTCGTGCTTCGCCAACACTCGAAAATCGCCCCGGGAACCCGTGATGCGTCCATTGACACGCAGGGGATCAGAGTCTAATACGGTCGCGATTGGCTCACGTGCCTCTCCCTGGAGAAACCCCATGTTCACCCGTACTCAACTGCTCACGCTTCTCGGAGCGTGCACGGTCCTGACCACCCTATCTGCGTTGGCCCCAAGCTCGGCGTGGGGGGCCACAAAGGCGGAGAAGCAGTGTCGGGCACTGAAGCCGGTGCAGTCCCTGCCCACGACCACCGACTCGCAGGTCAAGGTCATGGTGAACGTGTTCGCACCCGGGTACGGCAAGGCCTCCGCAGACGTCGGCGTGAAGAAGTCCGCCACCTACGACACCGCGCTCCTCGGAAAGGATGATCTCGCCCGGGCCGTGTTCATCCATCAACTGTGCCTCTTGCGGGCCCAGGAATTGCTGCCAGCAGTGGTCTACGAGAAGGCCCTGATGGCCATCTACACCAACGATGGCGACGCACTTCGTTCGCTTCCAGGCTCCTTCTCTTCAGGAACCGCAGACGCCGGGTCCGCGGCCGATAATGACCCCACCGACGCCGTCGCCATGACCGAGCCCCACGAGCCCGCGGCCCCGGTCGAGTCTGCCGCAGACGCCGCGGCGTCCGAGCCAGAGCCAGAGCCGGAGCCCGAAGCGCAACCCGAGGCGGTCGCCGTGCCAGAGCCAGAGCCGGAACCAGATTCTGCAGCATCGCCGGAGGCGGTCGCGGTCACGGAGCCAGAGCCGACCATAGAGAACGACGGGGTCTCCGACGCCGCCGACGTCGGTGGAGAACTGACGTACGAAAGGGAATCGAACCTGCTCGCGACGTCGTCCACGGACTGCGCCCTCCCCAACGAGGTCGTGTTCCCCAGACCCAACAACATCCTGCTCCTGGAGCTGCCCGGCGAGGAGGAGCCCCTGAGCTTCGCCAATCCCGGCCACCGCACGCAACTCCGCGACGTCTTGATCGAATGCCGCGCCGCCGAGGCCGTGTCCTACATGGATGCGTTCGAGCTGAAGTACAAGAAGGCCCGCAGCTGGGCATGGGTCCCGTACATAGGAAGCGTCGTTTCCACCTCCTACCTGAAGAAGAGCATCGTCCAGTACACCTACATGTTGGACTCGCTCGAGGAGCGGGGCCACGTTGCGACGTGGAACCACAAGCCCCGGAAGTGGATCGAAGGCGAGACACTGTCGGAGAACATCCGGAGCATCCCCACGTACCGGCGCTACTTCCAGAAGATCGAGGCCGACTGAACCCACGCCGAACTCCTCGAGCGCCCCTAGAGACGCGACCACCGTTGCTCAAGCGGGCACTTTCCTGATCAATCCGTCGATTACATAGCAGTTGGCCAACACTGCGGTCCGCGTCAGATCGAACTGGTTCTTCTCCAATCCTCGGTAGCGTGCGCGCGTTCCTTGAATCTGTCCGATCCGGGCGAGGTCGTGCTCGACCTGGACACGCTGTCGGCGCTTCGCCCGACCCTCGGAAGTCGCCATCTCTGCGCGTGAGTCGCGGTACAGCTTTTCGTGCGGATGGAGCGGGACGGTACGGCCATACCGGTTGCGCTCGGTGACGCAGTGGTCGCGCACGAGGCACGCCCGACAGGTCGGTGTCGGGAAACGGTGGACCTGCCCATCGCCACGGAGGGGTACCGTTTCGCCGGCCGGACAGGTCAGCGTGTTCGCCTCGTAGTCCACGTCGAAGTCGTACCTGTTGAAGTTCGCCCCCCGAGGGACGGTCGGTGCTTTGCAGACGAGGTCGACGCCAGCGGCGCGAAGCTCGTGCACGGCGTCCGACGCCAGGTAGGCCCGGTCGACGTGGATCTCGTCCACCTCCAGCCCCGCTTGGGCGACACGCCCGAGGAGAGGTGCCGCGGCATCCGCGTCTGGGCGGTTGGCGGGCTGGACTTCCACCGCCAGGACAAGTCCCGGCACGACGAGGTCGCTGAGGATGTTGCGCTTGTACCCGGCGAACGACCGCGTCCGTGTCTTGTGACCGATGCGCATGTCGGGGTCTGACACGCTCACGATGCGGTCTTTCCGAACTCCCTGATGCAGGCGTCGTGGCGCTGGACCGTCCTCGGCAGGCGGGCCGTCGTGCCCGGGGCGGGGCGCGTCTGGGTCCGGCTCCGTGTCCTGGTCGACCACGCGCTCGACCAGTGCGAGTGTTTCTGCAATCGGTGGCGTTGCCAGTGCCTCTTCAGGAAGCCGTTCCTGTAGCCATTGTCGCACTCGGTGGAGCTGCGCGAGCAGTTCGCGGATGGCCAGATTCCGAGCCTCGGGCTTCGGCCAGTCACAGTCCAGGGCGGCCTTCACGCTGGAGCCTCCGACCACGGACAGGTCGAGCTGCGCGGCGACGTCCTCAACCGACTGACCGGCGTGCTCTGAAGCCTCCTCCACGAGCATGGCAATGCAGCGACCGAGCAGGTTGAACGTGTCTTCGACACGACCCGCGCCGGTCAGCGGGCTGGAGTCGATGAGCGCCCGAACCCGCTTCGCGCTGTAGCCGCCTTCCTCTCGCGCGACGCAGACCGTGTGCTCGAGCAGCCGGCCCATCAGACCCGACAGACGCACTCTCTCGCGGAACTTGAATACCGCGCCCTGGGACATCAGCGGCGCGTCGGACCCGAGCATGTCCAGCACCATCTGCCAGCGCCGGTCCACCGCCGTGAGCGTGGGCACCTCGGCGTCCGACGCCCCTGTCAGCACCTGGAGCAACATGGCGAGGAGCATGCGTTCGGGGCAGACCGGAGATCCGGCCTTGCGACTCCCAGAGACGTACATGGCCGCCAGCTCCGCTCGGATGGTGTCCGGCACAAGGAGGTGTCGGTGGTTCCGGAGGAACACCCAAATCTTCTGCTTCTTGCAGAGACGCAGGAGCTGCATCTCCGCTGCCGAAGGCGCCTCGGCTGGGGCCCAGATCGCAAGGTCCATCGGCTCGCCCATCACCACCTCCAAGGAGGTTAGATCACAAGCGAGCACCCAAGTCGATCCCAAGCATCTCGGCTCGGGAATGCTCTCATCCGGCCAACGGTGATCGCGTCTCTAGGTCTAGATGACCTCGGCCGAAGTAACGATCCGTCAGTCTGCATGGAGCGGCTTGCCTGCTCGGCAGAGGCGT